>MFIK01000001.1 GCA_001778875.1 Candidatus Giovannonibacteria bacterium RIFCSPLOWO2_02_FULL_43_54
CTTTGCGGTTTAACTTTTGCCAGGGTTCAGATGACTCCGGACTTGACGCCGCGCGATTTGATCGCGACGACTACGCTTGAAGGAGACAAGACATTTACCTATTTGGGACCGGCGGCATCAAGCAATATTTTGCTGGCAGACGAAATTAATCGCGCGACTCCGAAAACGCAGTCGGCTCTCCTCGAAAGAATGTCTTCCGGGACGCTGACCTACAAGGATCGCGGCAGGGAAGTTTCGTTGGTTTTGCCTCAGCCGTGTTTTACGCTGGCCACAAGGAATCCGATCGAGCAGGAAGGAACTTACAATTTACCGGAAGCCCAGCTTGACCGGTTTCTATATAACATTCAATTCCCACTGCCTTCCCGAGGCACATTGACCGAGGTGTTATCCTCGATATTGGACATCGCAGATCTCAAAATGCAGCCGTTAACTTCCGGCGCCGATATTTTGGAATGCAGAAATTTTATCGTAAAAGAGATCGAAGTTCCGGAACACGTCAAAAGTTATATTGTCAGATTAATCTTGGCTTGCTATGACCCTTTGTCATATGATATTTTTCCCGGTTTGAAAGAAAAATTAGCCGGAGAAACCCTTGTAACGCTTCCGCCAAATTCCCGCGCGGCGATCCACATTATGAATTCTTCCAAAACCCTTGCCTGCATTCAGGGAAGCAGGATCGTTAAAGTGGAACACGTCAAAAAAAGATTTTTTGAAGCGGTAAACCACCGTTTTGTTTTGAACAGGAGGGCCGTCCCTGTTTTACTCGCCGATTACGGAAACATAGATAATTTTCTGAGCCTTCTCATAAAGGGCGGCAATCGGAAAGGAATTTATGGCCTTCTTGACGTCGTGCCGATTGAGGAATGAACAATGCAAAAAAGAACCGGCCGGAAAGATTTTATTAAAATGCTCCGGGGCTTCTCTCTTGTCGAACCTTCTTTTAAGGTTTGGACGCTGACGTTCGGCGACCATAAGAGCATAAGAACCGGCGACGGAATGGAATTCAGGGAATTCAGGCAATACGAGCACGGAGACGATATCGCGAGTCTCGATGTTGAGGCGTCGCTCCGGACAGGCGAAAAATTGGCGCGCCTTAATCTTACCGAAGAAAAAGTAAAGTGCGCGGTCATTTTGGACGATTCTCCTTCGCTTGGATATTACGGCATGCGCGGCACGGCGTTATTGGCGGCAGGATGCTACCTGATGTCGGCCATAAAGAAAAAAGATCCGGCAAGCATGATAATTTATTCAAATGACGGAAAAATTCCTTTTATCTCGCCTAACATATTTTCCGCGGAAGATGCCATCGGTTTGCTACTAGACTTATTTGACAGGAGCGTAAGTCGCATAAACCAGCAGAGAAAAAATACGTTTGCTGAACTGGCGAGTAAAATTTCCAGATGCGCGGATCTTTCCAACAGCCTCGCGGTGATGGTTTCGGATTTTTCATTCAGCGATGTTTTTGTTTATCATGATGATGCTTCAAAAAAAGAAAAGCTGACAGGCTACGGCGAATTCAAGCGCGGAATGGATATGTTGTCGGGCGGGCGCGAAGCGCGGGACATTGCCTTAATCGGCGTCGCTCCTTATTGGAACGATTTTCTTGAGTTGCGTGGTTTTTTTTCTATCGAGGATTCCGAAACCGGGCAAAAAAAGACGATCCATTTTGATAATGCCTCAGCTGGCCGGTTTGTCGCCAGACAGCGGTCAAGGGAAAGAATACTGAAAGAACACTCGCGATTTCTGGATATCCCCATGGCATGGCTGCATTCGGGGGATAACGTTTCCGAGGAGATCGAGAAAACATTTATATGATATTACTCCCCAACAAAGCTCGGGGAGTTTTTATTGCCTTAAGGTAAATAATGCGCTATATAGAATACAGCTGATCTTTGAAGCATGAGGCTAAAATGCGATTGATTTCGAGGTTTTTGTGCTTATTGCTGGCTTTGATTTTTTTGAATTTAGCATCGGCAAATGGGCAGGATTATTCTAAACAATTTTATTCGAAGGATGATTTTTATTTCCTGAATAAAGCCGGCAAAAGAACGCTGTTGGATATCGTACCGGGGAAGATCGCGGTTCAATTTCTTCAATTTACCGACAATTCTGTTTACGAAAAGGTTTTTGGCGAATACGGGTTGACGGCAAAAAATTGGGAAAGGATCACGGTCAATTTCGGCGCTTCCGAGATAAAACGCACCATGTCCGCGTCGCAGGAAATTTTTGTTGTCAGTTTGCCGGCATCGCTCGATAGTTTGATGCTCGTCAATTCTTTGCTTGCACAGAACGAGGTCTATGATGCCGCGCCGGTTTTTCGTTTAAACGGCGAGCAAGTTTTTCCGGCCGGAATTTGGGTAAATGACAAGTTCGCGTCAGAGCGGGAAAAAAACGCTCTTCAAAGCAAGCTAATAAGGCATAATTATTTTGCTCTTTGGTCCGAATACGGCCAACAGCGTCCGCCAGGAGTTTCGGCAAGGCTGAATTATTATCGCAGGACAGGCAAAGATTTTACGAACTCTCTTCGTTTAAGCAGGCTTATCGCGCAGGACGTGCTGGCGCTTTGGTCCATTCCGGATTTTGTTCCGTTAAAGCCGCCGATCGAAGTGTCGGGGTCGCTTTCGAGGCCTTCCGGCACGATGAATGCCAGATTTGAGGCGGCATACCGGATCAAATACGACCCTAAAAAAGTTGTTCCTGATATTGGCGCGCTAAAAAATACGGAGCTTTTGTCGCTGAAGCCGAAAGACATGGCGGAAGGATTTTTTAGGCCGGAGCCGCTGAATTTCCGGGAATCGCCTGGAAATATTTTGATCAAATTTGCGTTTAGGATGTATGAGCCTGGATCTTTTGAGATCTCGTCTTTAGCTGTTCGCTATAATTATGTCGGAGCAGATAAAGAAGCTCCGCCGGAGGTTGCCGGTTCAGCCGCTCTTCGTGTAAAAATAGCGGGTCTTGTCCCGCGGGACAGCGACGGCAAGCCGCTGGCTGCGGACATTTTCGGATGGAAAAAAATGGGCGTCATCAAACCCGAAATACCTCCGATGCCGAAAGCGGAAGAATATCCGCCTACCGATATCAGGTTTTATGGCAAAGGAATTCAGCTAAAATATCCGGCGCTTGGGACAATTCTGATGTCCGCGTCCTACTTGATTTTTGTCGTCATGGCTTTGATCGGTTCTTTTTTCCTGGGAAGATTGGCATATCGCCGCATGCTTTTGCGGAAAAGTTCCGCGGCGGGCGAATTTGCGAGAACCGGAACGGCGAGATCCGCAAAGCGATACATCCGCGAAATCCTGCGGGCGCCGGACGGCAGAGCCGACAGCGAATTGCTCGCGGAATGTCCGGATGAATTGAGAGTAGATCTCGCGGAACTATTATCAGCTTTGGATAAATTTACGGGAGAAGAAAGATTGTCCGAGTTCGAGATTTCCAAGACACGGTACGCGGCCCGTAAATTGAGAAGGGGCATGAAATGGAAATAATGAATTCGTATTTTGAAGCGCCGATATTTTTAATAATGATACCGGCGTTTTTTTTCCTGATATTTATCGGCAGGGCAAAAAGAAAGATTACCGCAAGCTCGGGTGCACTGTTTCTTCTCGCAGAAGTTTCCCGGACCGGACGCGCGTTGCGCGGGATAGTGTTCGTTTTACCTAAATTTCTGATATTCACCGGCATATGTGTAATTATCATTGCTGTAGCGGAGCCGCGAAACCGCGAGACAAAAATCGTCAGCAGGGTGGAAAGCGGCAGGATTGCGGTAATTATTGACGATGTTTCCGGAAGCATGATGGGAAAGAATATTGCTATTTTAAAAAGCGCAAATATGGCGTTTCTTGACGCTTTTTGCAACAAAGAGGGCGGCGACAATGACGGCCTTTCGCAAAATCTTGTCGGCGTGGTTGCCTTTTCGGCCGACGCGGATATAAGAATGACGCCTACCGGCGATTGCGCGATCATAAGGCGCCGTATCGCGGCGCTGGAGATCGATAGCAGTACGGCCATTGAAAAGGGCCTATGGAAAGGATTGGCGCTTATTATCGAATGGGCCGACCGTGGTCGTCTGATTCCCAACGATGAATTTCGGCGCGTCAAAGCGTCTCTCTACGAAAGACAGCTTCGGATTCCTAAAAAAAGCGCGGAATTTTGCAGGACGCACAAAGGACTTTCTTTATTGCTGTTTACAGATGGAGATTTTGACTACAGGTTTCAGTCGCGGGAAGCGGCGCTTCAGATGACACGGGACAGAACTAATTTTACGGCAATGAATCCTTTCAATGTCATTGATCTTGCCAAATCGCTATGCATCCGGACGTATTTCTGGAGCATGGGAGATCTCCCGCAGTCTTATAAAGACGCTTTCTCCAACCCGCCCGGCTCTGGACTTGCCGTTCAAATTTCCGGGCTTGACAAAACCGAACTGATAAAATCATACGAGGACGCGGCGAAGAGAGAGGCGGGAGAGATCATCTCCGAAGAAATAGTCGAATGGAATCCTCTGAAAAGGTATTTTATCTCGACAGGGACTATTTGTTTTTTGCTCGGACTTCTGATATTTTGGAGTAAGAATTATTCCCATCGGGAGGGAAAGATATGACAAAAAAATTGTCGGCTAGCCTTGTCGCTGTCGCCGCAACCCTCTGGTTTTTGGGTTCGTGGCTTGACGGATTATCGAACAAGGCCGAGCTTGAATTGAGCGCGAAGATCGGTAAATGGAAAGAAGATGTTTTAGCTTTAAAAACAAAACCGAGTGAAAGTCAGATCGCATACATAGTTGCCGGAAGTTCTTATGCCGAGTGTGACAGACATTTGTTCAACTTCCTGTTTTTTTTGAATAACGGTTTGGCTGAACAGGCCGGAGAAGAGCGCGATCTGTCTTCGAAATCATGCGAGGCGGCGCACAATCTTGCGCTGATTCAGTCGCAATCACAGAATGAAAATGAGCGGTTTTACGCGCTCTATGCGCTTGGCAACATTAATGTGAGGCGGGCGATGCTGGCGCTATCCTCGGAAGAGCAGACAGCAGCCCTTAAAGAATCCATTGATTCTTACATTGAGGCGTTGCTGATAAAGGACGACTATGAGGCAAAATTCAATCTTGAATTGTTGTTGTCCATTAATCAAAACGCGCGCGCCGCGGCGGGCCAAAAATTATCACCGGATAAGTTCCAATTGAAACCCAGGCCCGGGGCAGCGCCCGGACACGACGGGAAAAGCAAACTATAAAAAATACAGGGCGTCGATTGCCCTGTTTTTCTTTTTATGCTAATTAAATGTTAGAGATCCATTATTATGGCGGCGGTATGGCAGAACTTTTATTCAGATATCCTTACGTATTGAACGGGTTATATTTTTTGCCGATATTGCTTTTTTTGGCTTTTCGGCATATAGCGCGCAACGCCAAATTGCTTCCGATAATTGACGGCCGTCCGGCAAAATTGCGTAATTTTTTTCAGGCAATATTTGCGATCACCGCAGCCGCTTCATTTATTGTCGCTCTCGCGGAGCCGTTTGGCGTGGATAAATTTAAGAAGCCAGTTTGGAAAGGGGAGGTCGTGGATTTTGTGATAGATCTTTCGCTAAGCCAAAATGCCAACGATGTTAAGCCGAGCAGGCTGGAAGTGAGCAAAATGGCGATTCTCGAAGCCGCCGACGTATTTAACAAAGAAGGAATTGCAACGCTTTGCCTCGCTTTCTTTACAGTTAGTTTTAACAGGTTGCTTGAATGTACTCCGGACATTGATAATTTTAAATCGATCGTTCAAAGACTCGACACCGCGCTCGCGGGAAATATGGGAGGCACCAATTTATTGTCCGCCATTCCCGCTGATTATGGCATGATCAGAGAAGAAGTCGTGCCGAAAAACAGCAGAATAACCCTTTTTTTGATAACTGACGGCGGGAAAGAAATGTTTAGAGATAAGCTTACTGGCGCGGTTATCGCGTCGGAGCTAGACTGGAAAGAAGACGAGCTGAGAAAAAAAGTGGTTGAGCTTTCAAAGAGCGGTATCCGCGTTATACCGATTGGGATCGGCGGAACGAAACCTGCGCCGGTCATTGTTGATGGCGAAACGTATTACGCGATGCTTGACGAGAAAATAATCAAAAAAATAGCTTCATGGAGCGGGTCGCCGGAAAGGTATTTTATCATGCGCGACGGCGCGGATTTCGGGAAGTGGATCTCGGATCAGATACTGATGAACAGGGAAGTGGATTATTACCGCGATGAGTCTAAAGAAACCGATCTGTGGAGATATCCGCTTTTGCTTGGGATATTTCTCGCGTCCGTAGCCTTCGGCGCGTTGGGAGTTGTGCGAAAGCTCGTTGTATGGTAGCTTGAATTCAGATTTGAGAATGATATGAAAAAGGCCGTTTTTGCGGTTTTGGCGTTGTTTGCAAGCTTTTTTTTTGGCGCCGGATTTGCGGCGGAGCAAGGTTTTAGATTTTTCATTTCTGAAAATCCGCCGGCGGAAATTTTGGCGCTGGTTGACACTATGCCGGTCGAGGAGGCAGGGGAATTTGGATTTTCAAGCAAAGGTGATAATGTTTTTGATTTCGGCATTCACATTTTTATAAAAAGCGGTTCAGTGACGCCCGACGTTCCCGATGCGTTTATGCTCGTTGCGCTTTCGCCACTTCTCGATGAGAAAGGAGAAACTGTTTCCGGTAAATATAGTGTTAAATTGGCAGGCTTCATTTTTCTTGACGAACAGATAGCTTGGTTCGCGTCGGAGGAGGCCAAATCAGCGTTTATTAAGGCATTCGAGTAAGCCGATTGCCTTTTTTATTTGGCATGTTACTTTGAAAACAGTTGTTGTTTTATATTTATGACCAAGTTTAGGGCTTGTTTGTTGTGTGCGCTCATGACATTGTTTTTGGTAATTGCGAGCTCGGGCGTGGCCGAAGTGCCGGAAGGCGACGCGCAGATAAATTGCGATAAATTTTATCCCGACAACCTGGCAGATATCATGCTTCTCGTCCGGGATTGCTATGTCGACAAGATCGACCCGAATGTTTTGGACGCGGCTTACAAAAGCGGCGGCCTTGAGGAAGTTTTTAAGCTCCTCGACCCGCACAGCCGGTATTTGGATCAGGAAGCCGCTGCCAAAGAAGACGCGCTTGAAAAAGAAGACAGATCATTCGGCGGCGTCGGATTGGAAATCGGTATCGAAGGCAAAGATATTGTTGTCCGGGGTGTTATTGCGGAAAGTCCGGCATCACGCGAAAATATTAAAGAAAATGACATTATTTCGGCGGTTTGCGAAAGTAAGGATATTTGTTTTGCGATAAGTGCCGATGACTTGGATCTTAAGGATAAGATGGTCAAGAATAAATTTTTAACTGATGTAATAAACAAGATCCGCGGCAAAATCGGCACAACCGTTATCCTTAAATTTAAGCGTCAAGGTCTGCAGGATGAAATTATTGTGCCTTTGACCCGCGCCGTCATACAGGTAGCAAATGTTACATCAAAGATTTTTGGGGAATTTGGATATGTAAGTTTGAGGCAGTTTATTGAGTGGTCCGATGTGCGGATCTCTGAAAAGATTTTTAAAATGGGAGATATCAAGGGATTGGTTCTTGATCTAAGGGGCAATCCGGGCGGGTTTTTGCCTCAAGCAAACCTCGTTAGCTCTTTATTTTTGGAGCGAAAAAGCTTAATTGAAACAATTGTTACAAGAAAAAATCCCAAAGATAATCCTCAAAAATTTCACGCTTATTTACCGGGCATTTTCCAAACAAATTTCAAAATGCCGTTGGTCGTGCTCGTAAATCAGGGTAGCGCCTCGGCGTCAGAAATCGTCGCCGCGGCTTGCCGGGATAATAAGGATAAAAAGGGAAATCCAAGATGCGTGGTGGTTGGGATGCCTACTTTTGGTAAAGCAGTTATGCAAAGACGCTATGATTTTGGAAGCGGGCGCGTTTATATCACAACCGGACGGCTTTACCGGCCAAACGGCAAAAGCCTCCAGGGCAAAGGAGTTATTCCCGATATCATTGTAAGCAATTCCGACAGCGAGACGCTCGGAAACGAGCTGAAATTACGGGAGAAATTTTCCGAAAGAGGATTGGAACGATATATCAGGGGAGAAGAAGAGGAGTTTACTCCGGAAGAAAAGGCAAAATTTTCATTAATTCGGAAAGACAGGCAACTGGAAATGGCATTTGAAATTCTCAAAATTTTGAAACAAAGTAATTAACAGCCCCGCTTAGCGGGGCTTTTTTCATATGTTACACTCAAAAATAGAGCTATTTTATAATGTATGGCGATGAAAAAGCGCCTTTTTGCTGTTTTATTCCTACTTGTTTGTTCCGTGGCTTATGCCAGTCCGCTCGGAGATATTATTCGCAATATCGATGCGGCATCCGCGAAGATATTTAATTTTTGCACCTATAATATTGAATATAAAGACGGCGCGAAAAAGGGACCCGAAAAGGTGGCGGGAAGATATGTGGGCAACGCGGTTTTTATAGAATATCCCGGCTCTTCGCATCTCGCGCTTACCAATAAGCATATTCTCAAATGCGCGGCGGAGACCGAAGATATCAAAGGCTATATGCCAGGCGAAAATATTGACGGCATCGAATCGTTTACTTCAACATCTTCGCTTAAAATAAAATGGGGTTCGCAACTTTTAAATACGGCTCTTGCCGGCATGCCGGTCAACGGCAACCAGGATATTGACCTCGCGATTCTTGAAGTTAAATGGCCGCAAAAGAGTCCGACGCATGGCCGCATGAAAGTTTTGACCGATGAAACCGCATACGACCTCGGGAACGAAGTGATAGTGCGTGGATTTATGCCGTGTGGCGAAGGATCGCTTTGTGATGATGACGGGTGGGTCAGGCGCCTGAAATTCGCGCGCGTCGAAGGAATTACCGCGGACAAATTATTTGTTCAATTAAATACTCCGGGGTATGGCGGAATGTCCGGCAGTCCGGTGATGATTTTAAAAAATAATAAACTTTACGTGATCGGAATTTTTTCCGTGGCATATTTAACTTCCAGATACGGATCGGTGGATATGTCTTGGGCTGTTCGCCTGAAAAAAGAATATTTTAATAAAAAAAAGAAGCCCTAGCTTAGCTAGGGCTTTTATGCTTCTATGTCCATTAGAGTTGTTTGACCCATGTGTTAAAAGCATTTTTTTGGTCGAGAAAATGGGCACTGTGGGCGTATGGCGGCGGAACAGGTTTGCTTGTAGCCTTGTATGCCCAAGTTTATATGTCGGTATTGCTTAACGATTGGTATGGGCGATATTACGATATTTTACAAAAGCCAACGGAACACGGCATTGCGGCGTTTTGGAATAACCTTTGGGAATGGGTATTTATAGTGATACCGTATATTTTAGTTGCAACCGGAGTAAGTTACTTTACCAGGCTGTATACTTTGCAATGGCGTGAAGCGATAACGTTTAATTATATTCCGCGATGGCGCAATGTGCACGAAGAAATTGAAGGAGCGAGCCAGCGCATACAGGAAGATACTTTCCGGTTCGCTCGCATCGTGGAATCTTTAGGTTTGCAAGTTGTAAGGGCTATTATGACACTGTTCGCGTTCCTTCCTGTCTTGTGGAAATTAAGCAACAAAGTTAATGTTGTTTTCCTAAACGATATTCCGGGCGCTTTGGTTTGGGTAGCTATAGCTACAAGTTTCGGAGGCATGGTTATTTCATGGCTGGTTGGCGTTAAACTGCCCGGGCTTGAGTATAATAATCAAAAAGTAGAAGCCGCATTCAGAAAAGAGCTTGTCTTGGGTGAAGACGATAAAATAAATCATTCGTCGATAGAGACGCTTACGGAACTCTTTACCGGCATCAGATTTAATTATCGGCGGTTGTATTTGCACTACGGGTATTTTGACCTGTGGGTATGGTTTTATGACCAAGCCGTATCGCTTTTGCCGGAGATTTTGGCAGCCCCTGCTTTATTTGCCGGAAAAGTGACTTTGGGCGTAATAATGCAGGTTGGCAACGCATTCGCAAAAGTGCATAACAGTTTCGCTCTGTTTGTACATAATTGGACCACTGTCACGGAACTTCGTTCCATCTGGAAGCGCCTGCATGAATTTGAAGCAAACCTTGAAAAGTATAAAGTTTCCGGATAAATGCCGCAAAACATTGCCAAAATAAGCCTGAATAAAGCGGGCTTATTTTTTTGCCTTTTTTTGTTATAATAATATAATCAATCAAATGTCCAAGAAGAAGAAAAATCGCGGGAAGAACGGCAACAAGGAGACAAATAAGCCGAACTCCGACCCCTGGCATAAGAGCCTAAAACCGGAGACCAAAAACTCGCTTTGGGCTGTTTTTTCGTTTGCTGTCGCCGTACTTTTTACTTTGGCGTATTTTGGCAAGGCCGGTCTTGTTGGAGCTACCATTCAAAAGTCACTTGAGGTAACTTTCGGAAAAGGTTTCTTTTTAGTTCCGCTAGCTTTCTTCTTGGGAGGGTTTTCGTTTTTATTCGCTTTCGGAAATCATCTGGTGGCGACAACGGTGATCGGCGGCACGCTTTTTCTTTTGAGTTCTCTGGGAATTGCCGACATTATTTTCGGGGAATACACAGGTGGTTATCTCGGCTTTTTTTCATCTTATCCTTTTCTAAGATTTTTTGATTATTGGGCATCGCTTGTTATTCTATCGTCTTTGTTTTTAGCTTCACTTTTAATAATGCTGAATTTTTCTTTAAAGCCAAGGAAAAAAGAGGCGGACGTTTTGGAAGACGATCTCATCAATGAACATTTTACATCTCCCGCCCATACACCACAGGCTCCGACAAAGGTGGTTGCCGAGGCCCAGAAACCGGCTGTAGAAGAAAAACGCGAAGAGGACGAAATAAAAACATCTTTATTTTCAAAAGTATTTTCGCCGAAGCCAAAGCCAGCGCGCATCGAGCCTCAAAAGCAGATGTCGTATGTTCCGCCCCCTCTTGACCTTTTGGAAGGAGACAAAGGAACACCGTCTTCCGGCGATATCAAAGCAAATGCGAATATTATTAAAAGGACTTTGCAGAATTTCGGCATCGATGTTGAAATGTCCGAGGTAAATGTGGGGCCCTCCGTGACGCAATACACGCTGAAGCCAGCCGAAGGCATTAAGCTTTCCCGCATCACCGCTTTGCAAAATGACCTGGCATTGGCGCTGGCGGCGCGCTCCCTGCGTATTGAAGCGCCCATCCCGGGAAAATCTTTGGTCGGGGTTGAAATACCGAACCATTCGATATCTTTGGTCGGCCTCAAAAGCCTTTTTGACACGGAATATTTTCAGAAAGCGCCTCCGCTGTCTTTTGCCGTAGGCCGCGATGTTTCAGGCAGGGAAGTTTATGCTGATATAGCGAAGATGCCTCATTTGCTGATTGCTGGCGCGACAGGCGCGGGAAAATCTGTCGCCATCCACTCGCTCATCGTAAGTTTGCTTTATAAAAATTCGCCGCAATTTCTGCGTTTTATGATGGTAGATCCGAAGCGGGTGGAGCTCGCCGGATACAACGGCATTCCTCATTTGCTCACGCCCGTTATTGTTGACGCTAAAAAAACCATCATATCGCTTCGCTGGGCGGTCCGCGAGATGGAAAGGAGATATGAAAAGCTTTCTTTGGCTTCAGCGCGCGACATCAATATTTACAATAACGAAATGATTTCGGAGAAAAGTTTCGACGAGATATTGCCAAATATTTTAATAGTGATCGATGAGCTGGCTGATTTAATGGCCGCATATCCGCGCGAAATGGAGGCATCCATAGTGCGCTTGGCACAGATGTCGCGGGCAGTGGGGATACATCTCGTTGTTTCTACCCAGCGGCCGTCAGTTGAGGTTATTACCGGGTTAATAAAAGCGAATATAACCGCGAGGATCGCTTTGCAAGTGGCATCATTAGTCGACTCCCGGACTATTTTGGATATGGCAGGAGCAGAAAAACTTTTAGGGAACGGCGATATGTTGTATCTCGCGGGAGATGTTTCTAAGGCGAGGCGCATCCAGGGAGGATTTATATCCGACAACGAAGTTAAAAAAGTTGTATCTTATCTCAAAGAACATGCCGGCGAGTTTGAGGCAGAGGAGGTTGATATGGATATTAAGTTGCCTGGCACTGATCCGAACGCGCCATCAGATTTCACGGACGAAGAAGATAGCGTAGACGACGAGCTTTACGAGGCCGCGAAAGAGACTGTGATAGAAGCGCAAAAAGCATCTACCTCATATCTGCAAAGAAAGCTTCGCATCGGCTATGCGCGCGCGGCAAGCATCATTGATATGCTTGAAGAGCGTGGAGTTGTCGGGCCCGGAGAGGGAGCAAAGCCGAGGGAGGTATTAATTAAGAAGGGCGAGAGCGATGCCGCCGACCGCTTAATAAGAGATTTTGAAGCAAAGAAAGCATATGAAGAGAAAGAGATGCAAAAAGCGCTAAAGCCGGAGAGAACCAAACATGAAAAAACGCCGATAACGCAAAAGACAGAGGAAGATGATGATGGCGAGGATGAGAATGTCCCTTACACCAATTTTGATTTTTAATTTATGTATATCCGCCATATTATTTTCGCAGCGGTAATAGTGCTCGTAGCGGGTTATTTTTTTTATGAAGCCAAAGAGGTGATATTAGCACCTGGCTTGGAAATTTTAGAGCCTGTTAACGGCGCGACGCTTGAAGCTTCGGTAATGCGCGTGGTGGGGAAGACTAGGCCAAAACTTGCGGTTTGGGCGGGAGGCAGAATTTTCACAAGCAACGAGGAAGGTAATTTTGAGGGCGAGCTCCCGCTCTCTCCCGGGTACAATCAGATAGGTTTTTCCGTCAAAGACCGCTTCGGAAACGAGACAAAAAAAGTTTTGCAAGTTTTTGTGAAATAAAAATAAAAGACATGGCTTATACCAGGTCTTCTACATATTATATATGTCAATAGTTCCTGAGAGCATCTTATCGAATGAGAATTTTTGAGTGGCGAGTTCCAAAGAGCGCAAGCCCATTTTTTCGCGCGTTGCTCTGCTTTTTATCACAAGGTTAAGCGCTTTTGCAATCTCATCAGGATTTTTTGGCGGGACCAATATCCCATTTTTTTCATTTTCGATAAGGTCAGTGAGCCCGCCGACGGAGGAGGCGACAATTGGCAATCCCGCATTCATCGCTTCGAGGATCACATAAGGCAGACCCTCTTTTAATGAAGGCAAAATAAAAATATCAAAAGCTTTAAGGTATTTTGAGGCACCCATTACGAAGCCCGCTAGAATTATATCGTCCTGTAATTTTTTATCATCTATTTCTTTTTTTATTTTTTCAAAATCTTCGCCGTTGCCGATGATAATAGTTTTGAAGTTTTTTCCGCCAGAGGCGGATCCGTCTTCGGCGGAAGCTTTTAGTTTTTTGATCCCACCGATCAAATATTCCAGACCCTTATTTTTTGTAAATTCGGCGATCGTGCCTATTATATTTTTTTGTTTTACGTCGATTTTCAAGAATTCCCTGGCCTTTTCCGCGGGTAAGAATTCCGGCATTTTTATCCCTAAAGATAAAAGGGCAAATTTTTCATTTTCAATAAGTGGCATTTCTATTGCCTGCCTGTAATCATGGCGAGATAAAATGATAATCCTATCTGAAAGAAACGCGGTAAACCATTGGAGAAAATAGATTACTCCCTGAAATATGAAATTCCGCCGTTCATTAAAAGCCCATCCGTGAACCGTAAAAATTACCCGCGGATTCCACTCTGTTCTCTCGGTACCTTTTCTGTCCCAGCGATCCCATAGTTTTAATGCCTTTGCCGCAAGCGCTCCCAAGCCGCCAACTTTCGAGCTATTTAAATGTATGATGTCCGGCCGTTCATCTTTGAATATTTTCCAGAGATAAATGGTTGAGAACATTTCTTTTAAAAAATTAATATCGCGCTCAAGATGAGGTATGCCAACAATCCGCACTCCGGCCAATTTGAGATTTTCCGCCAATAAACCATGGCCACCGACCGCTACGGCAACTTCATAATTTTCTCGCTGCAACGAGGTTGTCAAATCATATACATAGCGTTGCGCTCCGCCCCAGTTTGATTTCGTGATTACATATAATACCCTTTTTGCCATTATGTTTTATTATCCACAATTTCAGAGATTATACAATTTGGAGAGGCAAGAGTATAATATAAACAATATGAATACACTATATATACTATTGGCCATTGTGGGACTGTTTATTTTTTGGGTTATATTTGCCTATAATCGCCTGGTTACTTTGGCTTATAGGGCTAAAGAGGCACTTTCGGACATAGATGTCCAGCTAAAAAGGCGCTATGACCTTATCCCAAATCTGGTGGAAACGGTAAAGGGCTACGCCAAGCACGAGTCGCAGGCGTTTGAGAATGTGACCAAAGCGCGCGCCGCGGCCATATCCGGCGGTACTAACGCTTCGCTTCATGACAAGGCGGTAAATGAAAATATGTTGTCAGGCGCCCTAAAAAGTCTGTTTGCCGTGGCCGAGGCATATCCTGAATTGAAAGCGAACACCAACTTCATGGAGCTTCAGCGCGAGCTTTCGGACACGGAAAATAAAATTCAGGCTTCTCGCAGGTTTTATAATTCGAACGTTATGGAATTAAATTCAAAGATAGACATGTTCCCGACAAATATTATTGCCGGCATGTTTAACTTCAAAAAAGAGGAATTTTTCGACTTGGATGAGGCTCCGGCGCAAAGGGAAGCGGTGAAGGTTAGTTTTTAATGATGGTTTATTTAATTTTCCAAAATGAAATAACCCCCTTAATCCCCCTTATTTTAAGGGGGACAAAATTAGTGCCACTCTTAAGGTAAGAGGGGCTAGGGGAGTTATGATATTATGGCTACAATTTGGACTCACAAGGACTCAAATATCCGCAAAACGTGGTTTTTGATAACTATTTTTTTGGTTTTGATTTCAACCGCCGGCTGGGTGTTTTCCAGGGTTTATGGCAATCCAGGCATACTCGTTTTCGCGGTGCTTTTCAGCACGATAACAAGCCTCATTTCTTATTGGTATTCTGATAAAATTGTTATCGCGACGACTGGAGCGAAGCCGATCCCAGAAAATGTTTATCCAGAACTGCATAATATCGTGGAAAATCTCGCGATAACTGCGGGGCTTCCAAAACCAAGACTGTATTTGGTAGATTCTCCGCAGCCCAATGCTTTCGCAACAGGAAGAGATCCGGAACATGCAATTGTTGCTGTAACTTCCGGAATATTGCGGATCATGGAGAAATCTGAACTCGAGGGTGTTTTGGCGCACGAAATGTCGCATGTCGGCAATCGCGACATGCTTGTTTCTACCGTTGTAGTCGTATTGGTCGGAGTTATCCAGCTTTTGTCCGATATGTTTTTGCGTTCAATGAGGTGGGGCAGACTAAGTAATGACAGAGATAATGGCGGCGGGCAAATTCAGGCGATTTTTCTGCTTATCGGAATAGCTCTGGCCATTCTTTCTCCTTTCATTGCCTTACTCATCCAGCTCGCGGTATCGCGTAAGCGCGAATATTTGGCTGACGCGTCCGGTGTCCTGCTTACAAGATACCCCGACGGACTCGCAAGCGCATTGGAAAAATTGGCGCATGACCATACGCCGATGCGCCAAGCAAATCACGCAACCGCACATCTCTGGCTAGATGATCCGTATCAGGGGAAGCGCAAAACCGTCAATTGGTTTGCCAATCTTTTTATGACACACCCGCCGATAGAGGACAGAATTCGACGTTTGAAAGAAATGTCTCTTTAAGTATATAATAATGTCAGATCATTTTAACCAATGAAATATAAATTTGGCGGCGCCGCTGTTATAGCTCTTGGCGGCTCCATTATCCATCCGAAGGAAATTGATACGTTGTTCATTAAAAATTTTCATAAATTTATTCTTGAACAGATCGCGACGAATAAAAAATTTATTATTGTCGCCGGCGGCGGATCTGTGGCAAGAGATTATCAAAAAGCCGCGTCAGCGGTCGTAAGGATCGAGGACGAGGATAAAGATTATCTCGGCATACATGCGACTCGGTTGAACGCTCATTTCTTGCGCACTATTTTTTTTAAGCAGGCGAATCCGACGGTGATCGACAAGCGTTTTAAGATCCGTTCACTTGACCATCAGGTTACCATCGCGTCCGGCTGGAAGCCGGGCTGGTCGACGGACTATGTCGCGCTTCAACTCGCGCACGATTTCAAGATCGGAGAAGTCATAATAGCTGGAAGCCCTTCACATGTCTTTAATAAAGATCCGAAAAAATATAATGATGCCAAGCCAATTGAAAAAATTTCGTGGGCTGATTACCGAAAATTAATTCCTGAAAAATGGATTCCGGGAGCGCATTCTCCCGTTGATCCTGTCGGAGCGGCGCTCGCGCGTGAAAAAAAATTAAAGGCCGTAATTATTAACGGGACTGATTTAAATAATTTCGGCAAGCTTCTTGCCGGAAATGAATTTGAAGGTACAATAATTGAGTGACTGCCCACGCTTTTGACGGGGCAAGGAAGGGTCGCATAGTGGTCTAGTGCGCTCGCTTGGAAAGCGAGTGTGCCGTAAGGCACCGCGAGTTCGAATCTCGCCCCTTCCGTATGTGGATAACTCAAAAACCCCGCCTATTGAACCGGCGGGTTTTTTTTATGTTATTCTCGCAAGACTTAATTTATGAAACATAAAATAACAAAAAATAACAATATCAAACCTTAATAAACCTTGATAGCCATTAGCTTCAAATTTTATTTTGCTTCATAATTCGTTTATGAAACAAGTTTTGTTCCTTGGACGGCTATGATATCGAAAGCAATAAAAAAATAATCCCGCAATTGCGGGATTATTTTTGACAAAATTTATGCCTATTTACTGTATAATAAATGTATAGTTGTGAACAGAAATTATACAGCCTTACACCATTTAAAACGCGTTTTTCCAAAAATTGTTTCAGCCTTTTTGCTGTCAGTGTTGGTTTTTGTTTCTTTTTTCGATCTTGCGCAATCCGCGGCCGGAGTTCCGAGGATCATAAGCTATCAGGGAAGATTGGCCAACGCGGCCGGCGATCTTCAGGGCGGATCTTCTGGAACAACTTTCTATTTCAAATTTTCTCTGCATACCGCGAGTTCCGGAGGGTCCCAGCTTTGGCCCGCGAACTCGGCAACTCCATGCACTCATTCGCTTACAGTAACGAACGGAGTCTTTAACGCCGGCATCGGCGACACATCGGAGTGCTCTGATATTCTTGATTATGATTTTACTCAAAACGATACCATATATTTACAGGTCCAAGTTTCATCGAACGGATCATCTTTTGAAACTCTTATCCCTCGGCAAAGGATTGATTCTTCCGCGTACGCGATCACGGCCTCGACCCTGATTTCAACATCAACGCAGTCGCGCCTCGGCACGACAACTTCCATAGGTTCATCGCTGCTTACGGTTGAGGCAACCAGCACAAATTCAATTTTGGTTTCTTTGAGATCTTTTTTAAATCAAGTTGCGGACATTTTCCAAATTCAGGATAGTTTCGGCACGGATATTTTTACTGTAAGCGGAGGAGGAAATATCGGAATAGCAACATCGACGCCATCTCAGCCTTTTTCCGTTCATGGCAACGCTTTGATATCCGGAAATCTTTCTGTTGCAAATTTGATCGCGACAGGCACGACGAAATTTAACGGAGTAACTTATACTTGGCCGAGTTCGGTTAGCGCAGGAAATTTTTTGCAAACTGACGGAAGCGGAAATTTAACTTGGGCTGCTGCGTCAGCGTCTGGAGGAGGCTTCACCGACTCCGGAACCCTTGTCCATCTCACAACCCAAACAGACAACCTTTCTATCGGCACAACAACCCCCGATGTCCGTTCCATCGTCACCATCGGCGCCACTTCAACGACGGCAAACCTCCTGACCCTCAAAACGCAGACGGGACAAACAGGGAATTCGTTTATCCTCCAGAACTCCGCCTCATCAACCCTCTTCTACATCGATCCCAACGGAGGACTAGTTGCCTCAGCCTCTTCAACCTTCTCCCAGAATCTGAATATCGGAACGCTCTCCGCTTCCTCATCCATTTCAACCCAAAATCTCTCTGTACAAGCTTCCTCAACCTTCGCTAACACTCTTAGCGTGGCAAGA
>MFIK01000002.1 GCA_001778875.1 Candidatus Giovannonibacteria bacterium RIFCSPLOWO2_02_FULL_43_54
GGTGGCGCGTATGAAGCAAAAGCTTTGATTTTGGCAATGGGAGCTAGGCGCCGTAAGCTTGGGGTCACAGGCGAAGAAAAATTCAACGGCAAGGGCGTCGCTTATTGCTCAACATGCGATGCGCCGCTTTTTGGCGGGAAACGCGTAGCGGTCGTCGGGGGAGGGAATGCCGGCCTTGAAGCGGTTGTTGATCTTTTTCCTTACGCTTCGGAAATTTACCTTCTGCATCGCGATACGGCACTGAAAGGCGATCCTGCCGCGCAGGAAGAAATAAAAAAGAACTCAAAACTTAAAGAGATTATTTTAAATAGCGAAGTTTTGGAAATTGAGGGAGAAAATTTTGTTTCAGGAATTAAATATAAAAATATAAAAACCGGCGAAACGCGGAGTTTGCCTGTTGAAGGAGTTTTTGTGGAGATAGGTTCCGTGCCGAATTCAGAAATGGTAAAAGGGCTTGTTGATATCGACCAATGGGGGCAGATAAAAATAGATGCGAAACACGCATCCACATCGCATCCGGGAATTTTCGCGGCCGGCGATATTACGGACGATCCGTACAAACAAAACAACATCTCCGCGGGCGACGGCGTCCGCGCGACTCTTGCCGCGTACGCCTATCTACAGAAGCGTTCCAAACAATCTCCAGTCTCTGAATAACTCACTTGGCAACCGGGTTGCCAAGTGCTAAGTTATTTGTATGAGAAAAATCCGCTTCGCAAATGGAGAGTTTTATCACATTTATAACCGTGGCGTAGATAAGCGTTCAGTATTTTTAGATGATACTGACTTCGAACGTTTTTTACAGAGCATGCGCGAATTTAACAGTCAAAAACCTATTGGTAGTTTATTTGAAAATTCTTTTCGGAATAAAGATCAACTTGGCAACCGGGTTGCCAAATTGGTGGATATTGTGGCTTATTGTCTCAATAAGAATCACTATCATTTGATATTAGCGCAAAAAATCGAAGGAGGAATAAGCGAATTTATGCATAGATTAGGAACCGGTTATACTCAATCTTTCAATATTAAATACAAAAGGAACGGAGCTCTTTTCCAGGGAAAATTTAAAGCGCTCCACGTCGATTCTAACGAATATCTTTTGAATTTAAGCGCGTATGTAAATTTAAATAATCAAGTGCATAAAATAAAAAATAAAATGATCAAATCAAGTTGGGAGGAATATATAGATGGCAATAATCATATGTGCGCTAAAGACATAGTCTTAAAACAATTTGATACGCTAAGCGAATATAAAAACTTTGCCGGAAGCTCCCTCCAAGATATTTTGGCTCGCAAGAAATTATATAAAGAAATGGAAAAATTATTGTGTGAATAATCACTTGGCAACCGGGTTGCCAAGTGAAATGAAAAGACGATAGTAGTCTTTAGTCTAATTTGTTATAATGTTTTCATCAACTCGTAATGAGTTAGTATTAAAATGAAGAAAATTATTTATGACTTATTATTAATCATTAGTGTATGCGTGGCTCTATTGGGTATTGGCGTGGCATATATTGGATATGATATTTATCAAGAAGAAACGGAATCAGTGAGCTGGTGTGCCCAAGGAGGAGGATTCGAATGTGGTATGGCAGAAATTCTGTTGCCGGTTGCTATCGGATTAATATTGTTTGGTTTTTTAGGTATAGTAATTTTTGGAGCAATGCGTCGAAGACAAGGAAATCTTCCATGAATTGAGAACAAGTAACAATTCGGATTTAATTGATAATTTATATGAAACAACAAGTTAAAATAGCAATTAACGGGTTCGGGAGGATAGGAAGGTCGTTTTTCAGGGCCGCTTTTGGAGATGCGGATTTTGACATCGTCGCGATAAATGACCTTACTGACACCAAAACGCTGGCTTATTTACTAAAATACGATTCGGTTTACGGCCGCTATAGCAAGGACATTAAAGCGCGCGACGGGCATTTTGTCGTGGAAGCAAAAGACATCAAGGTATTAGCTGAAAAAGACCCGGCAAAATTGCCGTGGAAAGAGCTCGGAATAGGTGTTGTAGTTGAGTCTTCGGGATTTTTTACGACGGCAGAGAAAGCAAGGGCGCATCTTGATGCCGGCGCAAAAAGAGTTGTGATTACTGCTCCCGCGACTGGCGATGTGGTTACTGCGCTGGTTGGTGTCAACGACGATAGATTTGCGACAAATAATTCGATTACCGCGAACGCATCCTGCACAACTAATTCTGTTGCGCCGGTTATGCAAATAATCTTGGAAAATTTCGGAGTCAAAAAAGCGACGATGACCACCGTCCACGGATATACCGCGACGCAAAAATTGGTTGATGGGCCGGATGCCAAGGATCCGAGAAGAGGGCGCGCCGCCGCCGCGAATATCGTACCATCTACCACAGGAGCCGCGGAGGCCGTTATTCAATCTATCCCTGCGCTTGAAGAAAAATTCCAGGCCGAATCGGTGAGGGTTCCTACGCTTACAGGCTCACTTTCTATAATGACGGTTCTTACAGAAAAGAAAACCTCGGTTGAAGAGATAAATAAAATCTTTACGGAAGCGGCTGCCTCAGCGCGGTGGAGCAAAACATTGAGGGTTACAGAAGACCCGATTGTTTCAACCGACATTATCGGCGAGCCATACGGCGCGATAGTTGACCTGACCCTCACCCGCACCTTGGTGGACGATCTAATAAAAGTTTTCTCCTGGTACGACAACGAAGCGGGCTATACCGCGACATTATTGGAGCATGTAAGAAGGATCAGTAAATTGTTATGAGCTTTTTCAAGCAGTTGCTGGGCTTATTGATTGTGTTAGTAATTTTTATCCCTATTATTGGTTGGATTTTTTGGATATTAGGTTATTCTAAAAATTGGACTGACTATGCAATTATAATAATTTTCTCTTCAGTTATCGCCGTACTGATTTATTTTATTAATAAGAAATTTAGGTGAAAATCTATATTGGATCGGATCATGCGGGGTTGCAAATTTGAATAGATGCGTGTTTTGTGGTAAATTGAATTAATGAATAATGTAGCGCAAAAATATGATTTTCCTGCCAAAGAACTGGATGATTTAGGCGTCATTGGGCTTTATCTTTTTGGTTCGCAGGCGCAGGGATTGGGCACTTCATTAAGCGATATAGATATTGGTGTTTTGGTGCGTTCAAATTTGCTTTTTGAAGACAGGGCGCAAAGAAATAAAATTTATGATGCGCTTTATGATATATTGTCGCATTATGCATCCAGAACTTTAAATCGGCTTTGCGATATTGATATTGTATTTTTGGAAGATCCGAATGTTAATTTTCAGTTAAGGTATCATGTCGCAAAATATGGCATGTCGCTTTACGAACGTAATCCGCGCGACTTTGCTAATTTTAAAGAAAGAACCATGGATGAATACGCGGACTTTGCTCCTCTGCGCCGACTTTTTACCGAATCAATTTTTGCTCGAATCTCATGACCTTGCCTCTCGAAAAAGATACGATAGTAACGAGAATTAACGGAATTCAAATTGAAATTGTCGAACTAAAAAACCTGTCCAAACAAACGCTTGAAAACTTTAAAACCGGCGACGGGCATAAGCTTGCCGAATATCACATTCACCGCGCACTGGAGGGAATTTTTCACATCGGCTCGCATATTCTTTCCCGTATTCCAGGCGGACAAGCCGCGGAGTATAAAGAAATCGCGCGAAAGTTAGGAGAGTTTGGCATTATGGATAAATCTTACGCAAACGGCGCTCTTTCAAAGATGGCCGGCTATCGAAATCGCATAGTACATTTTTATGCTGAGATAATTCCGGAGGAACTTTACGGAATAATAAATAATGATCTCGGCGATTTTGAAATTTTTCTGAAAGCTGTCAAAAATGTTTTGGAGCACCCCGAAAAATTCGACTTAACCGTTGAATAAATATGAAATGTTTTATTGGATTAAATAATGTTAAAATTAAAAAGTACGACAACGAAGCAGGGTATACCGCGACATTAGTGGAGCATGTGAGGAGGATAGCAGGAAATATTTAAATGTTTCAGGCAGATTTATTAATTGCGTTTTTAGCCCCGCTCATAGCTGTTTTTATTACCGCATCCATCGAAAGTAAAAGGGCGCGTTTTGTAGTATGCTTTTTGGTATCACTTATATTATTTTATCCTTTATGGGGTGTATTTTTATATTTAATTCCACCAACGCCCATGGAGTTGGGAGGACTGATTTTATTGATGCGACTTCTTTTTATTTTGTTGCCATTAGCTTTAGTGATTTCAATGTTTCTGGTTTATTTCGATGTTTTTCAGAACGTTAAATTTAAATCGAGAGGAACGAATTTAATAAGAATATTTCTAGTTTTAATATTGGTGATTTTATGGTTGATAACAATATTCACAAAAACAATATGAAAATCTATATTGGATCAGATCACGCGGGGTTTGAGTTGAAAGAGGAAATTAAAAAATTTCTTTTGGAAAAAGGCTATTTTGTTGAAGACAAAGGCGCGTTTCAATATCAGGCGGAGGATGATTATCCGGATTTTATCAGGCCTGTTGCTGAAGCTGTATCAAAAGACCCCGAAAATTCGCGTGGAATAATTTTCGGCGGATCCGGACAGGGCGAAGCGATTTGCGCGAACCGCGTAAAAGGCGTTCGCGCGGCGGTTTATTATGGTGGCACTGTTCATATCGCTGAGCTCTCCCGCGAGCATAATAACTCGAACATTCTTTCGCTCGGCGCGCGTTTTTTGCATTCTGACGAAGCAAAAACAGCGGTTGATTTTTGGCTCCGCGCCAAATTTGCGGGAGGTCGGCATCAGCGGAGAATTGATAAAATAGACAAAGCGTAATCCATTCGGCTTTCGCTTTGTGTCTGCGATGATATACTTGGATTATGATTGAAATTATTCCCTCCATCAACGTTTCTGATTTTAAGGAATTAAAAAAGCAAATAAAAAAAGTTGAGCCATATGCAAAATGGGCCCATCTTGATGTGTCGGACGGCGTTTTTACAAAACACGTAAGCTGGCACGACCCAAAGGAACTAGTGGGCTTTAAAACTAAGCTCAAGTTAGAGGTTCATTTAATGGTCGACCGGCCGGAACGCGAGATAGTAGAATGGCTGATAAAGCCCGTAAATCGCGTAATTTTTCATCAAGAAGCGACAAAATCGCACGAGTTGCTGATTGATATCATCCACAAAGCAAAAAAAGAGGCAGGCATGGCTATCCGCCCGGAGACGCCGTGGCTGAAGTTTTTCCCATACCTCGATAAAGTTGAGCTTTTACAGCTCTTAGCCGTAAATCCGGGTCCTTCGGGGCAGGAATTTAACGAGGAAATTTTCCACAAAATCGGCCATATACGACACATCGCCCCGCGCGCTGTAATAGAAATTGACGGGGGAGTGAACAAATCCGTTGCCAGGCGCTGCATTCACGAAGGCGCAAGTCTACTGGTAGCCGGTAGCTATTTATTTAACGCGAAAAATATTAAAAAAGCGATAGAGGAGTTGAAAAATTTATAAAATGATGCTAGCATTACTGTAAAATATAATCATTTAAATTATGCCGCCATTTTCACAATTTACGATCAAAGCCCAAGAAGCCCTTAAAAAGGCGCATGAGCTTGCCATAGAAAGAGGCTCGTCGCAAATAGACGCTATGCATTTGCTTGCCGCTTTGTCGTTGCAGGAAGAGGGAATAGTCCCCGCGATACTCGATAAATTGGAAATAGACCACGGGTCTCTTATTGATATGGTCTTAAACAGTTTGGACAACACGCTCCGGACAAATATTTTGTCGCCATCGCACCAGATTTATCTGACGCCGGAGCTTGCCAAAGTGTTGGAGGAGGCTCACAAAGCGGCAGCGTTTTTAAAAGACGATTTTATTTCTACCGAACATCTTTTTCTCGGGATTCTTGAGGCTCCATCGAAGGCAAAAGAACTGCTTTCCAGATTTACTTTGAACAAAGAAATGATCCTGCGCGCGCTCGCGGACCTGCGAGGCACCCAGCACGTAACCGATATTGAGCCGGAAAATAAATATCAGGCGCTTGAAAAATACGCGAGAAATCTTACGCGCCTCGCGCGCGAGGACAAGCTCGATCCGGTTGTGGGAAGGGACGAGGAGATAAGGCGCGTTATGCAGGTGTTATCGCGCAGGACGAAAAACAACCCTGTTCTTATCGGCGAGGCGGGAGTGGGTAAGACGGCGATTGCCGAGGGCCTTGCCCAGAGGATCGCGGCCGGAGATGTGCCGGAGATTCTTAAAAACAAAGAATTAATTTCGCTTGATTTAGGATCCCTGGTCGCCGGAACAAAATACCGCGGAGAATTCGAAGAAAGGCTTAAAGCGGTCATTAAGGAATTGGAGAGAGCTTCGGGAAAAATCTTATTATTTATCGACGAGGTTCACACATTAGTCGGCGCTGGCGCCGCTGAAGGGGCAATGGACGCTTCAAACATGTTAAAACCGGCGCTCGCCAAAGGGGAGCTTCACGCGATAGGCGCTACGACCATCAAAGAATATCAAAAATATATCGAGCGGGATGCCGCGCTCGCCCGCAGATTCCAGCCGGTGTTCGTTGAAGAGCCGTCGGCGGATGATACAGTGTCGATCTTGCGCGGGATAAAAAACAAATATGAGCTGCATCATGGGATCCGCATTACCGACTCCGCGATCTTGGCTGCTGTGAATTTATCCGCGAGATATATTACTGACAGGTTTCTGCCCGATAAAGCGATCGACTTGATAGACGAAGCCGCTTCGTCTCTGCGCTTGCAAATGGACAGCATGCCGGATGAATTGGAACATACAAGACGGGAAATAATGAAACTGGAGATTGAAAAAGAGGCCTTAAAAAAAGAATCAGACGCGGAATCCAAGCAGAAGATCAGAAAAGCGCAAAAAAATATCGAGGAGCTTCGTGAAAAAACGGGAGACCTTGAGCTCCGCTGGAAAAGCGAAAAAGAGACGATCGGCGCGATCAGGCAGTTAAAAAAAGATCTGGATGTTTTACGCGGAGAAGCGGAGATTGCCGAAAGAAAAGCGGATCTGGCGAAGGTTGCCGAGATAAGATACGGCCGGATACCCGAGGCGGAGAAGAAGCTTTTTGCCGAAGAAGGAAAATTACGCAAGTTGCAGAGCCATAAGCGTATTTTAAAAGAAGAGATAACCGAAGACGATATTGCCGATATTGTATCGCGCTGGACGGGAATCCCTATTAAAAGAATTCTTGAATCCGAAGCGAATAAATTGATGCGGGTTGAAGCCGACCTCAAAAAACGCGTCGTAGGACAAGACGAAGCGATATCTAAAATCGCGTCTTCAATCAGGCGGAGCAGAGCCGGCATCGCAGACGAGAAGCGGCCGATCGGATCATTTATATTTCTTGGACCGACCGGAGTCGGCAAAACGGAACTCGCGTTAGCTCTTGCTGAATTCATGTTTAACGACGAAAAAGCGCTTGTAAGGGTTGATATGTCCGAATATATGGAGAGGCACGCGGTTTCAAAATTCATCGGTTCTCCGCCTGGCTACGTGGGATATGAAGAAGGAGGGCAGTTGACTGAAATAGTCAGGCATCGCCCTTACGCTGTTTTGCTTTTTGATGAAATAGAAAAAGCGCATCCCGAAGTGTTCAATGTAATGCTCCAAATTTTGGACAATGGCCAGCTGACCGACGCCAAGGGAAGGGCGGTTAATTTCAAAAATAGCGTTATAATCATGACATCGAACATCGGAGGGGAATTTGTCAGAGAAATGGAAGGATTGGGGTTGGGATTCGTCGGCGAAAAAGACGACATGGCGAGAAAAGAAGAGGATCTCAAAAATAAAATACAGAAATCTCTTGAGCATCATTTCAGACCGGAATTTCTTAATCGGCTTGATGAAATCATCATATTTAACGGCCTGGATCCGGCCGCGCTGAAGGAAATCGCAAAAATCCAGCTCTCAAAGCTTACCGCAAGAATCAAATCGCGGAATATTTCGATTTCCATAACGCATAGCGCCGAGGATGCTTTGGCAAAAGAGGGCTATGATCCTCACTACGGCGCGAGGCCTCTGCGGCGCATAATCCAGTCCAAGATATTAAATCCTTTGGCCGAGAGTATTATTTCGGGGAAGATAAAAGAAGGGGACGGTGTGATTGTTGATTGGAAAAACAACGCGTATATAATTGAGTTGAAAAAATCCCGTGTTCTTCATAAGTTGAAGAAACTCAAAGTTGCGGCGGCTTAAAAATTTCTATTTTATTTTTGCGCAGAGCAGGATTCGAACCTGCGTAGCCCTTCCGGGCGCTTGGTTTACAGCCAAGTGTGATTGACCACTCCACCATCTGCGCTTAATTTGCATTATACATATTTTTTATGTAAGAATAAAGGCATGATATTAGAATCATTAAGTTCAATGTTCGGCGGCGGGCAAAAAGAAGAAAAAGAGCCAAGCAAAGATGGAAAATTAGCCGATCTCAAATCGCGGAGAAACGCTCTTTCGCGATGGATGGCTTCCCCGGATAAGCATCCAGATGATGCCAATCAGCTGGAAAAGCTGGATAAAGAGATCGAAAGATTGGAAGAAATAAAGAAATTGGAGGAAAAGGCAAATTAGTCCGGTTTTTTTATCCACCTTTCCCAGACCATCCTGCCGTCTACCAACAGGCCGGCTATGCCAATCACGAAAAATATCAGCACGAACGGCCTTGAAAATGGCTGATTCGTGCTGAGAGATTTAATTGTTGTGTAGGAAATAAAGCTGAAAGTAAATAATCCGAATATATCCCAAAAAGCAGGGTCTTTTATAAGCGCTTTGATTTTTCCCAGCATAGTATATATTATAGCATGGTGCCGATGTAGCTCAGTGGCAGAGCAACTCCATGGTAAGGAGTAGGTCGTGGGTTCAACTCCCACCATCGGCTTAAGAAGATTTGCAGGACAATATTCATATTTGCTATCCTATTAAGCAGGAGCTTTTTTGATGATGATAATTTTACTGCTTCTTGCCTTGCAATACCCGCCTGATATTCAAAACTACTTGGAAAGAGCGGATGCTAAAGCGGTATGCGCGGCGGGCCAAACCGGCGCCAAAAGTGTTTTGATCTTGCGTAACAGCAATGAGAAGTGGCTCATAAGGGTCTTTATTAAAAATGGCGAGCCGGTTGAAATTTGGTTTAATAATTATGTTCTTTTTAAATTTTTTCTGTATTCCGGCGATGAAGTTTATTATCGTCTCGATGGGGATCGCTGGATAAACAAAGACGCTATCCCAAAAAACGAAGCGGACAAACTGGATGCGAGAATAAAATTCAATAAAAAAGAAATAAGAATTCTCGAAAAATGCTTTGAGAAAAAAATGGAATAGGAGGAATAGGAAAAACACCGCTGCGCGGAGAATTGGTAAAAAAGTAAAACACGGGTTAAACCGTGTTTTTTAATTGGAAATTCTGCGGAATATTTGCTATAGTATTTTTAATTGGGGGGGTATAGTTCAATGGTAGAACGTTGGTCTCCAAAACCAATGACCTGGGTTCGATTCCTAGTACCCCCGCTTTTGCTAACCCCCCTGCCATCAGGCAGGGCTACGGTTGGCAAGCCCGCAGTTATCCCTAGCTTTAATATTGATAAATATTTATAATGGAATTATTAACAGTTAACTCAAAAAACCATGCCAGGAAAAGCAAATTCGGCTTTTATGAAGCCGTTGCAGGTGAGTGCAGAGCTCGCGGAGGTAGTCGGCAAAGGTCCTATGCCCAGGTCAGAGGTCGTAAAAAAGCTCTGGGTCTACATTAAAAAGAACGGCTTACAGGACCCGAAAAACAAGAGGAACATCAACGCCGATGCGAATCTAAAGGCGGTATTTGGCGGGAAGGGCGTAGTAAACATGTTTGAAATGACTAAGCTCGTCTCAAAGCATCTTTCTTAAGAAATACTGTCAAAAAACCCCTTGCGGGGTTTTTTTGGGTTTGGTGTAGAATTAATAGATGCGCTACTGGCAGGAAGAAGTAAGTATAATATTCGGTGAATTACGGACCGGTGAAGAGGGTTTAATGGGCGCTGAAGCCGCTTTGCGCCTCGGACGGTCAGGGCCGAACGCGTTGCCCGCGGGAAAAGTTCCCGGGATATTTTATATTTTTTTCTCCCAATTTTTCAGCCCGCTCATCTATATCCTTATGCTCGCCGCCGCGGTCGTTTTTTACATGGGCGAAGTTACGGACGCGGCCATTATTTTTCTTGTGCTTATTTTCAACGCCGCCGTAGGCACTGTACAGGAAGGCCGGGCGCAAAACACACTGCTTGCGCTAAAAAATTTCGTGCAAGGATCAGCAACGGTATTAAGGGAAGGAAAAATAATAATCATTCCCGACACAGAAGTCGTACAGGGCGATATTATTTTGCTCCAGGAAGGGGAAAAAGTTCCGGCGGATGCGAGGCTTTGCGACGCGCATTCTTTGCGGGTAGACGAATCAATGCTGACGGGAGAGTCGTTGCCTTTGCGAAAAATCTCCGGGCCAATCGGAAAAGACGATCTTCCGATACAAGATAGGCACAATATTGTTTTTAAAGGAACCTCTGTTGTAGGCGGTTCAGGAAAAGCTATAGTTGTTGAGACCGGTCTTAATACGGAAATAGGCAAAATATCGCGGGAAGTCGCGTCATTAAGCGAAGACCTTCCGCTAAAAAAAAACATTGACCTTCTTTCCGGAGCAATAATTAAAACGGTTCTCGCGATCAGCCTTGTTCTTTTGGCGCTCGGATTGTTCAAAGGCGAATCTTTGAGTCATATGTTTGCCACTGTCGTTTCACTGTCCGTTTCAGTCATCCCCGAGGGCCTGCCGATCGTAATAACACTTGTTTTGGCGACCGGAGTCTGGAGAATGTCAAAGAAAAGCGTGCTTGTGAAAAAATTGCAGGCGGTTGAAGGCCTCGGCCAGGCAAATATAATCGCCGTTGATAAAACAGGCACTCTTACAAAAAACGAAATGATGCTCTCCAAAGTCTATGTCGGCGGACACATGTATGATATTACGGGCTCGGGTTATGAGCCGGAAGGAGAAATAATTTTGAACGGCGATAGCGTTGACCCGTTGAACCACGAAGACCTGCTATTGGCCGGAAGGGTAGCTTTTTTTTGCTCCAACGCCAATACGATGTATGTGGAAGAGACAAAACAGTGGAAAATATCAGGCGACCCGACCGAAGCCGCTCTTGGAGTTTTCGCGAAAAAAGTGGGCTTTAAAGATTTTGAAAAAGAAACGGAGAAAATATTCGAGCTGCCTTTCGACTATACCAATAAATATCATTTGACCATTCATAAATTTGAAGATAAAAATTTTCTCACGCTGGTAGGCGCGCCGGAAAAAGTCCTCCGCCTCGCGGAGTTTTCAAGGGCGGATGGCGCATCTTCTCGGCTGTCTGCCGAAGTCAAAAAAGATCTTGAATCGGTTTTTGAGAGTCTTTCGGCGAAAGGTTACCGAGTACTTGCCTTTGCCGCCAATTTCTCTGTAGGGAAATCCGCAGAGATAGAAAACCTTCCGCCACTGACATTTTTGGGATTTTTTGCTATACGCGATCCATTGAGGCAGGAGGCAAAAGAAGCCGTATTGCAGGCAAGAAAAGCCGGTATACGCGTCATTATGATAACTGGAGACCATAAAATAACCGCGATAACCATAGCCCGTGAAGCCGGCATCGCGCAGAGCCACGATGAAGTAATCACAGGAGCCGAGCTCGACTCGCTTTCGCAAAGCGAGCTTGAAACAAGATTCGCGAAAGCAAATGTTTTTGCTAGAGTCACGCCGGAGCAAAAGCTGAAGATAATAGAAATATTCAAACATATGGGGGATGTGATTGCGATGACCGGCGACGGAGTAAACGATGCGCCATCGCTCGCGGCCGCCGATTTGGGCATCTCAATGGGAAAGATCGGCACGGAGGTAGCCAAAGAAGCTTCCGACCTTGTTTTGCTTGACGATAATTTCGGCAATATAATTTCAGCCGTTGAGGAAGGGAGAAATATTTATAAAACGATAAAAAAAGTTATTTTATATTTGTTTTCAACAGGCGCCGGCGAAGTTCTGGCGATCGCTGGTTCCATCGCGTTTGGACTGCCGCTACCCGTACTCCCAGCGCAGATAATTTGGCTCAACTTTGTGACCGACGGATTTTTGGATGTTTCTCTCGCCATGGAACCAAAAGAAGAAGGCCTTTTGGACGGTAATTTTAAAAAACCCCACAAATATATATTGGACCGGCTTTCGGTTGGGCGCATGATTTTTATGGGTATCATTATTGCGGCCGGGACCATCTGGACTTTCTCGCAATATCTGGACCAAGGTATGGCAAAGGCGCTTACAGTTTCTTTGACTACGCTCGCCGTCTTTCAGTGGTTCAACGCATGGAACTGTAAAAACGAGAGAAGCTCGGTATTTGCTCTAAATCCCCTGAAAAATCTTTATCTAATAGGAGCAACGCTTCTGATAATTTCGCTCCAAATATTCGCGGTTTATAATCCGTTTATGCAAAAATATCTGCACACTGTTCCGCTGGAAACATATGATTGGCTTCTGATAATCGCCGTGGCATCAAGCATATTGTTCCTGGAAGAATTCAGGAAGCTTATCTGGAAATTTGCAAAATAAAGCTATTTTTTGGATTCTTTATGCTTCGTGTGTTTTCTGCACCACTTACAAAACTTTGCGAGCTCGATTTTGCGCTCGACTTTCTTCCTGTTTTTTGAGGTCCAGTAGCCCACGCGCTTGCACGATTGACACTGGAGTTTTATGAGATTATCTTGAGACATAGAAGTACTATAAAGAAAAGGCGGGTGAAATGCAAGCAATCAAAAAAGGTTATGCTTTTGATGATGTCTTAATTAGGCCCAGATATTCGGAAATTTCTCCAAGAGACACGGTCGTTGCCACGCGTTTTTCGAGGAACATCAAACTCAATATTCCTATAGTATCAGCGAACATGGATACTGTGACTGAATGGAAAATGGCTCATTTCATGGCGCAAGCCGGCGGGATCGGAATAATTCATCGATGGTGTTCCATTGAAGAAGAGGCCGAAATGGCGCGCAAAGTAAAAAGGATTGAAAGCGCCATAATTGACGTGCCGTACACCATAAACGCGAACGTAATGACAAAAGACGCAAGCGATCTTATGAGTAAGCGTGGCGTTTCCGGTTTTCCGGTCGTGGACGAAAAGAAAAGAGTCATAGGCATCATTACAAAAAGCGATATTCAATTTGCGAAAAGCTTATCGGTGTCCGTAAAAGGATTAATGACGGAAAAAGTCATCACGGCAAAGCGCGGCATATCGATGGAAGAAGCAAAAAAAATCCTGATAGAAAACCGCATTGAAAAATTACCTTTGATGAATGAAGATCGAACCCTTTCCGGATTAATCACTTTAAAAGATATCAACCGATCTAAAAACGAGAACGCAGCAAAAGATATAAAAGGGAGGCTTTTGGTCGGCGCAGCGATCGGCAGTAAAGACGAAGCGCTCCCGCGTGCGGAGGCGCTGGTTGAAGCCGGAGCGGATGTTCTGGTCATCGATATTGCTCACGGCCACAGCAAAGCTGAAATTGAAACAATCAAACTCATTAGGAAAAAATTTCCAGATATCGAAATTGTCGGAGGGAATGTGGCGACCCGCGAAGGAGTCCGTGATCTTATCCGCGCCGGAGCGGATGCGGTGAAAGTCGGAATAGGCCCTGGCGCCGCGTGCACGACTCGCACAGTTACCGGTGTTGGGGTGCCACAGCTCTCGGCTATCATTGAATGCTCGAAAGAGGCGAAAAAATATCATATCCCGGTAATCGCGGACGGCGGAATAAAAAATTCCGGAGATGTCGCGAAAGCTATTGGCGCGGGTGCTTCGACAGTCATGATAGGAAGCTTGCTTGCGGGAACGGATGAGTCCCCGGGCGAATATGAGCTGGAAGACGGCAAAGCCTATAAAAGATACCGAGGAATGGCTTCCCGCGAAGCCACGGAGGACAAAATGCGGCTGGACGGAAACGATGAAAATTCGTATCGCGTGCCGGAAGGTAAGCCGGGAAAGGTATTTTATAAGGGCGCCGCAAATAAAGTATTGTGGGAAATTGTCGGCGCATTACGGCAATCCATGGGCTATGTCGGCGCGAAAACTTTGCCGAACTTCGCGCGAAAGGCGCAGTTTAAAGAAAGCAGCGCGGCCGGGCTGAAAGAATCGCAAACTCGATTGGAATAGAATCATCTTTATTACCACAAAATTTTAATTTGACAAGTTGCGCAAACATAATAAAACCATATTCTTATAATCAGAATATGGTTTTTTGATAAACCAAGGAGTGAGAATGGAAAACAACGGAAAGGCGCAGCATAATCCCAAGGTCGGATTTATTTCCCGCATCGATTTCGGCTCGGACGGATACCGCAAGGCCATTGTTGAAAGCGCTTTCGAGATATTCAGAAAAGAAGGAACGCATTTCAATATTCTGGTGGGAGGGATCATCTCGCGCGATTTCTGGAGCGAGCTCGACGATTCGGTAAAGACACAGATGGAGAAGGAGTCCGAAAAGAAAGTTAAATTCAAACATTTGAGCAACTTGTCTTCTAAAAAACGGCGCGCGGCAAGAAAGACCGAACTCGTTGAAGCGTATCTGAAAAAAGCAGCGAAAAAATTATCTTCCGCTATCCCGACACTTACCGTGACGGATCCTGAAAATTCGAAAAAGGAAAAACTGGTGGACCTTTTTATTACCACCAGTCCGGCTTTTGACGGGGAATACGGCGAAAAATTGGCGCATTTTTTGGCCGACCTAAGGCCTGATGTGCGCGTCTGGGGTCATGGGGGCGATAGGATGCTCGTAAAATACGTGGACAAGATCATCTGGGCGTTAGCTCCGCAGAAAGCGGTGTGGATGCGCGGAGATTATTACAGCACCGCGGTAGAACGGGTCATCAAGGACAAGATCAAGCAGACCACCCAAAACGCTCCGGATGTATTTGCCGTAGGATGTTTCGGATCCAGCATCAACAAGCCGAAAGGCGAGCTGGCATACCGGTACGTATCCATACCCAATTGCTCGCGCATTGAAGAAACACGCGTTTCCGAGAACCAGATCGGCGTTCGCGTAATGGAATTTCCATTGGACGGAAGCCCTTATCAAGTACGGACCTACAGCCTGAAGGATGTCGTATCAAAGGAGTTGAGCTTCATCGTGCCTCCTCCGCGCGCTACCCAGCACCAGAAGAAAATCATCGAAGTGATCAAGGCGCGCGGTTCGGCTACTCCAGGCACACTCAAATATTTTCTTGATATTCCGCCAGAAAAGATCGTCCGAGAACTCGATCTTTTGAAAAGCAAGGAAACCCGCCGCAAGAAAGGCGAAAATTGGCCGGGTATCGGCGAATTCGCAGGAAAAAAATATTATTTCGATCTGGAATGGATAAAGCATAATCTTAAGTACGATCTTTCCAACGGGAATTACGCGGAAGACAGGATTGCAGTTTCCGGCTGTATACATTCGGCCTCAACAGAAAGCGATTACACATTCCTTTTAAAAGAATTTCCGCTACTCATTCTCAAGCACCGAACGCCCACATGGGTTGATTCGGGCGATATTATGGAAGGCTTGAAGCACGGCCTCGATAGGAAGCAGGAAGTTCTGCCCGGTATGAATAATAATACCATCCAGGAGTTTTTTGCCGCGCACTGCAGAGGTTCCGTTATATTTGATGTGTTCAAGCAAAGATTTGGCGATGCCATTGCAGGCAAAGAAATCGATAAGAACGGAGTTGCCGGAACAGTTGATAAGGCCTTGCTTAGGTACATATACCGTACGGGAAATCATGATACGTGGGTTGCGGAAGACGGTCATATACCGCTTGCAACATTCCACCAGCGATTAAACGAGTATTTATCGGACGAGATTGAGAAATATCTCTCCTCGCTAAAACTGCCCTGTGCCAATATCCGGAACATTGTGCGGGACCACGTGACCCAGACAAAGTTCTTTACATTGCCTTCGGGTCTGCAGGTTTCAATGCAGCATCCGTATATGTCCCGCGCGAAAACAACTTCTATCAGGCCGCAAGAAATGCTGGACTATGCGAAGCGGCACGGATGCCAGATTGCTATTGGTGCCAATTTCCACGTATCAGAATGCGTGGAGGAATGGGATATGAACCTAGGTCAGTGCATTTCGATGGAGATTGGAACAATGAAGCACGGCTCGGATTTTGAGCGCAACAAGATGAAGCTGGTTGACCAGGGAGTCGGATTCTTAAGGACCCTCTCCAGCAATCAGAGGATATTCATGGCCGAAAGTTCGTTCCATGGCGGACCAAGGATACCCCCGATCAATAATTTGGATATCGTAAACAAGTTCATTTTTGACAGTTATGGCGTGAGTCCGCTTCCGGACTTCAGCGCAAAAAGCCCCGTTTAACTGCAGGGCTTTTTATTTTGCATTTAATTTGCTAATCTCTAGAAAGAAAAATGTAACAAGTGGAAAATTGCGTGTTTTGCGATAAGAGCCAGTTTGAAGAAAGATTGTGCGGAGAGACAAAAGATTTCTGGATAATCGCCACATTGGGGCAGATCTCCAACGGCGGATATTTGCTTTTGGTGCCGAAGAGGCATGTTGAATGCATCGGGGCAATGACTTCAAAAGAAGCTAAGTTGTTGGATAAACTTGGAGTCAGAGTTTGCGACGCGCTGATTCAAGAATATGGCGACGCTCCGGATATTATTATGTTCGAACATGGGATTGTCGGGCAAACTATAAAACATGCACATCTGCACATTGTACCCGGTGTTCAAATTATTGCAAAAAGAATAGCTGATGATTTTCCGGAAAATGATGTTTCGTGCATTGTATCGTTAAGCGATTTCAGAAATAGTT
>MFIK01000003.1 GCA_001778875.1 Candidatus Giovannonibacteria bacterium RIFCSPLOWO2_02_FULL_43_54
CAACTCCTTTTGAAGTAAGATTGTCCCAGGATCTTGCCATGCCGACCGTGTAAACATCTGAACGGCTCGCAACCCGCATAAAAATCCTGTCCGGTGGAAAAACTATGTCCGGGGCAATAAGCAGATCAGGATGGTATTTTTCAAAAAGCGCGGCCACATCCGCGTTTAAAGGCACGAATTTGTCCAAAAATCTGATAAAATTCTTGATAAACGGCAACTGCCCCAAAGTTCTGTTGGCAATGCCTAAAATAAAGAATTTAAAATAATTTCCATAGCGATGATAATATATTTTATGTTTGCCCCTGATGGTGCTCGTCGGCAAAAGATTGAAAGCAACTCTGCTAAGCACTCTCCCAAACTCATGTTCGCTCGGCAAATCTACCGCTTCAAAAACCACATTGCTCGCCGGAAAATTTTCCCGATAAAAATCAACTTTTACAGAAGGGCAGGCTATCACGAGTTTGAGCGAATCGTCGGAAATAAGTTCGCCGTAAATATCCGTGTTAAAAATACTTCTTGCCCTGGCGCCATTATAGATCGGCATTATGATTGTTTTTGGCATCTTCGTCATATTAGATCGGCTGTTATCGGCTCGAACTTATTTAACGTTTTTTTCATCTTTTTACCGAGCACTTCTTCGTAATTTTCCGAGGCCAACCCTCCCGCATACGCCTGCGGGCGCATCGCATAAAGCATCTCGGAAGTAATAATTGTGCCTTCGGGAATATTGCGTCCCGCCATCAAAGATTTTCTGAAAAGCGGGCGAAATTTCGCCTCTCCGTCCTGCAATACTTTTCCGGTTTCCCCCATCCCTTTTTTAACGATATCTTTATTCAAATATTCTTCTTTTAAAGACGGATTTTTCTCAACGGCCCTGATACCCGCAGCCATCGCTTTAAATTCTGCGGGCGTCATGGAAACCTTATGGTCAGAACCCCAGAGTTCGCGCGAAAAAGAAAAATGCTTTTCAATTATCTCGGCGCCCAACGCGGCTGCCGCCAGAGCCGAATCGTATCCGATCGAATGATCGGAGAAACCCATCGGAATGCCGTACCTTTCACTCAAAAAACTTATGGTTGACAAATTTAATTCTTCCGGCGGACACGGATACTTTGATACGCAATGCAGCATCGCGAACTTGGCGTTTTTCTTTTTTAAAAAATCCACAACTTTATCAATTTCCTCAAGTGTTGACATGCCGGTTGAAATGATTATCGGTTTTTTTGTAGAAGCCATAAAGTCCAAAGCAACAAAATCTAAAATGTCTCCGGAACCCACCTTCCATAATTCAACTCCGAGCTCATTCAATTTCACTGCGGCTCCCCTGCTCATCGGAGTCGAAAAAAAGACTATGCCAAGTTTATCGCAATATGCTTTGAGCGGTTTCCAGAACTTGTCCGTTGGCGTTGCCTCCTCATTTCTTCTGACCCACGAGTATCTGTCCGCGCCGACAAAATGCGGAGAAACCACGTTGATGTTCAGCTGTTCATCCTCAACATTGTGCGTCTGGAACTTTACCGCGTCCGCTCCGGATTCATGCGCGGCCCTTACTAGCGCCTTGGCGTTATCCAAATATTCTTCAACGGGGCGTTCTTTTTCGGTTTGTATGAAATTTTTGCCTATTTCCGCGATAACAAAAACTCCTTTATTTCCGCTTACGCGGCCCCAAATTTGCGGTGCGTTCATATAGCTATATAACCTGAAATTTAGCCTAAAAGTATCAATAAAACTCCGCATACAGCAATAGTTGCACCCAGCATTTTTTTTCCCAGATCTTTCTCTTTAAAGAAAATCCATCCCAAAATTACGCCAAACACTATACCTATCCGCTTAATGGCTATTGTGTAAGATACAAGGCCGATGAGCAACGCGGAATTATGCAAAACTTGCGCCAACGCCGAAATAATCCCCAAGGGAAGCAAATACCAAAAATAAGATGATTTCAGGCCAAAGTCTTTGACCGATAATGAGCCACGGTATTTAAATAACAAATAAACGCCGTTCAAAACAGCGATAGTGCCGGCCGTCATTGCGGCTGCGAAAAAAGCATCCGAATGCTTTGCGGACAACTTGTCAAAATTTACCGTAACGGAGTAGATGAGCGCAACAAACGCGCCAAGCAAAGCCCCCCGCTCAAAACGCCATTTTTCTTTATAGTTTTTTAAAGTTACTCCGCTTAGACTTGCTAATCCTATGATTGTCAATATAATCCCAAAAATGCCGATCATTTGCGGCACCTCTCCCAAAAAAATAAATGCCGTGACTATCACAAACACAGGCGTAAGCAATATCATGGAATAAACCGACGAAAATTCCCCTATCTCGTATCCTTTCAGCAAAATAGGTGCTGCGATAAAGTTTAAAATTGATGTCGTCAAAACCGCAGGCCAAAACCCCGCCCGAATCTCCGGAAACCCTAAAACCCAGGAAACGGCGAATAATAAAATTGAGGAAGATGCCATCGACCAGAACAGTATCGAAAATTTTGAATATCTTTTAAGTGAAACGGCGTAATTTGAATACGCCTGGTAAGCAGAATTAGTAATGGCGTTGCCCAGAGCGAGCAAAAACCATATCATTTTTGTTCAGAAAAATATTTATGGACGAGTTCGCCGATGAAATATTGCGTCGCTTCCATCGCCTCATATGTCGCGCCTCCTACATGCGGCGCGATGATAAGATTTTGGTGTGTTTTGGCGTATTCAAAAAGAGGATCTTTTTGCAGGTGACTCCCGTCAGGCAATTCATCCCACATCACATCAATTCCCGCTCCAGAGATCCATTTATTTTCCAATGCCTTATAAAGCGATCCTTTTTCAATAAGCTCCGCCCGCGCGGTGTTGACCAGATAGGACGTCGGCTTCATGGACCGCAAATGCTCTTCTTTTACTAAATTATATACCGCGTCGGTAAGGAGCACGTGCAGAGTAACAACGTCGGACATTTTGAAAAGTTCCGGAAGTTCAACTTTCTCTGCGCCGTATTCTTTCATCTTGTCTTCCGCGACATTCGGGTCCGAAGCCAAAACTTTCATGCCGAAGGCGTTGCCGTATCTCGACATCATTTTTCCGAGCCTTCCCAAACCGACGATTCCCAAAGTTTTGTTTTTCATTTCATGCCCGCGCCATTTGAGTCTGTCCCAATTTCCTTTTTTTACATCCTCAAATGCCCATGGAAGCCGCCTTGCCAAAGCCAGCGCCATTCCCCAGGCGTGCTCCGCGGTTGAAGTAATGTTTTGCAAAAAATCGGCGTGCCCACGCAAAGAAATTACTTCTATGCCTTTTTTTGCCGCATGCTCCATGTCAATATGGTTGAGGCCCGTGGTAGGCGTTGCAATGACTTTTAGTTTCGGTATTTTATCAAGATAATTTTTATCAAACTGCATAGAAAGCCCTATCGCTATAATGTTCGCCTCCGATAAAGCTTTGTCTTTTTCCGTATCCGATAATTTGTGCCACAAATAAACAGGCCCCATCGACTCGTAGAGTTTTATAACTTTTTCCGAATAATCATTTGACTCCGTTATAACCGTTGTAAGTTTTTGCATATTTTTATTTTTTTGCCATCTCTTCCGCAATCCTCCATTCGTCTGGCGTATCAATATTAATACTATACTTTTCATCCATTTGGTAAGCAAGAGTGTCGTTTCCGTAAAGCGAAGGCTCTTTTTCAAATAAAAGTCCGGGTTTAAAAAGAAATATCGCACCGTTCTTATAAAAAGTATCGGACAGGTTCTGCCGTCTCCTTACGATATTTTTCAGCGGAGTACCGGTAAAAATTTTTATCCTTTGCCTATCGTCTTTTACGAATTGCCAATCCGGATGAAAATGTTTCGGCACGAGAGAAACGCTGGCCAAAGAATCTGCGCCTTCCTCCGCGAGCATCTCCACCGCTTCTTTGATATGAAAAGCCTGACGTAACGGTGAAGTCGGCTGGAGTATCATGACATAATCCGGCTCGTACCCTTCTTTCTCGCGGAGCCACGAAACCGCGTGCTGCATTACGGGAATATGCGGAGTGTTGTCCGCCGCGAGCTCCGCGGGACGCAAAAACGGAACTTCACACCTGAAACCCTTTGCCACATCAGCGATTTTTTGGTCATCGGTAGATAATATCAACCTATCAAAAACACCCGAAGCAAGCGCCATCTCTATTGTATGTGCAATTAAGGGTTTCCCCAAAAAAGATTTAATATTCTTTCCGGGAATTCCTTTTGAGCCGCCTCTCGCCGTAATTACTCCTAATATTTTCATAATCTATAGCTTTATAACTCCGCCGGAGGATGAACTTTTCCTCGCGGCCTCTATTACTTTAAGTACGCTGATACCGTCCTCTACGCCGCAGGTAAATTCGCTCCCGCCATCCAATAAACCCAAAAAATCTTTTGCTAAATTCATAAACATAATATTGCGATCCAGACCTTCTTCAAAGCTCCAATCCAACGAACCTTTTTCTCCGATTATTTTGATGGACTTTCTATGCGGCCTTCCGTAGAGATCAAGATGGACGGAAACGCGCAAATTATTTTTATAATTGATAAGCATATCCACATTGTCGTCCGTTTCTATCTCAAGATCGCTTATTTTTTCAATACCAGCGAAAATTCCTTCCGGCATTCCAAAAAACCAGATCATAAGGTCGAGCCAATGCGATTCGTCCAAAAGCGCGCCTCCTCCCAAATCTCGGCTCGCCATGAAAAAATCTTGATATTTTTCCCACGGATGCCAGTCGGCCAAATGCGCGCTCATTATGAATTCCGCGCGCAAAGGCCTTCCTATTTCTCCTGCCGATATTTTTTTTCTAAATTCCCCCAAGGACGGCCACCATCGATAAGTGTAGCCCAGAAGCACTTTGGCGTTTTTATTGCTTTCCAAAAATTTAAAAAGTTCCGATGCTTCCTCCAAATTCTTGGCCAGCGGTTTTTCAAGCAGGACCGGCAGACCGGCTTTTAATAAGGCCATGGTTTGTGAAATGTGAAATTTCGTGGGAGAAGCCACCACCGCGCCGTCAAATTTACCAGGAGTGCTCAATGCCTCTTCAACGCTTTTAAATTTATGGACTAGCTTCACTTCGCCGTTCGCTTCTTTCAGGCGGTCTTCTCTCGGGTCCATTGCGGAAACATCGCATCCCAAAGACGCGAAATTCCGGAGATGCCTTCTGCCGACAGATCCGGCGGCCAAAACAAGAATATGTTTTTTTTTGTTTTTCATCTTAATTTTTTTGCCATTTTAGCGTAACGTTCCGGATTAAACGACATTTCCAGGAACATCGGCCCTTTTGTTTTTTGCCGATCTTCCAGCGCGCTTTTCAATTCTGCCGAACTCTTTATTTTTAAAGCCGGGCAACCGATGGCTTTTGCGGCTTCCCACCAGCCGGGGTTATTTATTTGAAAAGCTTTTTCATAATACCCTTTCGCGCGTCCCGAGGCCGCGATTGAGCCGTAAGCGCCGTCCGACATCAAAACAAAAATTATCGGCAAATTGTTTTCCACCGCCAGTTTTATTTCCATAAAATAATCACGTATTCCCCCGTCGCCCGAAACGGCAATAATATCTTTGTTAGGAGAAGATATTGCCGCACCAAGTGCTGTGGGAATTGCCGTGCCCATAAATCTGCCGTTACTGCTCCCTAAAAAATTGTCCTTTGACTTCGCTTTCCAAACTGTCTCGCCTACCGTGCAAAAGAAGCCCGTGTCCAAAACCAGCATGCTTTCCGGAAGAGCTTTTTGGATTTGCCTGAAAACCGGCGCCGGCATCCAGTCCGCGGAGAAAAGTTCTTTTTCCAAATTCGCATTTTGCTCCGCGATCAAATCTTTGCCCGATGATTTGCCCGAAAATAACGGTTTTAATTCTGAAATTATTTTTGCCAAGTTTTCGGAGGCGATAAGAAAATTTATTTTTGGATCAAAGCCACCGTCGAAGCCGCCTATGGAATCAATATTGATATGAAAGGATTTGTAAGGTACCGCGTTCACAACCTCCGTGTTACGGAGTCCGACCGAAAAAATAATGTCCGCGTGCGCTATCAAATTCTCAGGAGACAATTCTTTTACTTCGCCGGAAATAACCCCGCCGGAATAAGCACTATTCTCATCTATCGCTCCTTTTGCGGCGGCTGTCGTAAAAACCGGAACCCCAAAAGACGCCCAGTCTGTGCCATCCAATCTTCTTAAAGCCAAAGACCCCAATATCAAAACCGGCTTTTGTGAATTTTTTATGACCGCGCTTATTTCTTTTAAAATTTCCTCTCCGGAAAACTTTGTTGCTGTTATTTTATTCTCGCGAACCCCGTCCGATGCGGCTTCAGCATAAAGCTCCATATGCACGGGGCCCGGCGTTTCTTTTTGCGCGATATCAAGAAGTGATTTTAAATTTTTTCCAGAATCATCCACGGCGGAAAAAGCTTTTACGAACACGACTGACGCGGCAAAGTGGTCCAAGCGTTTATGCGTTTTGTGTGCGGGTGTCGCCGGACTATAGGCTTCGCTTATGGTTATGGCCGGCCTTGCCTCATAGTTATTGGATAGAATCCCTGGAAGTGCGTTTGCAAACCCTGGCCCTTTGATTGTTATCGCCGCGGCGCGCGTAATGCCGTCCTTCGAGCAGGCTCCCGCCATCATGACGGCGGCGGCTTCGTGCGCCACAGGATAATATTTTATCCCTTTTTCGTTCAGCGCCGTTATCAATTCCAAACTGGCACCTCCGCCGGTTACGCCAAAAGCCCATTTTATTTTTTGTTCCGAGAGCGCCTCCGCTAATTTAGCGATGTGCGGTTTTATCTCCATTTTCTTTATGTAAATTTTTTAACGCTTCTTCCGCCAATAGCCAGTCTTTGGGTTCGTTTATGTCAACGGCGTATTTGCTTTCCATTAAATAAGGAGCTACTTTCTCGCCGTAAAAATTTGGCGCCTCTTTGTCGTATAAAAGTTCTGTTTTAAAAAGATAAATTGCTGTAACGCTCCAATATGATTTCGGGAGGTCCTGCCTGCGTATAGCGCGTTTTCTTACCGGAGCGCCCGAAGCAAGTTTTAAAAACCCGTCCTCTCCGCGGATGAGCGCTTTTAACGGATGAAAAATTTCCGGTATTTCCGCGACCGAAAGCACTGAATCGGCTCCGGTTTTTTTTATCAGATCTACCGCTTCTTTGATATGAAAAGCCTGGCGCAGGGGCGAAGTCGGCTGAAGTATCATGACATAATCGGGCTCGTACCCTTCTTTCTCGCGGAGCCACGAAACCGCGTGCCGCATCACAGGAAGATGCGGCGTTGTGTCTTGGGCGAGTTCCTGCGGACGCATGAACGGAACCTCCACCCCATGCTCTTTACAAACCTCCGCTATCTCATCGTTGTCGGTGGAAACTATTATCCTGTCGAACACGCCGGACTTTTTCGCGGCCTCTATCGTATAAACAATAAGCGGCTTATCAAGAAGCGCTTTTATATTTTTCTTATTGATGCTCTTTGAACCGCCACGCGCTGTAATAACCCCTAAAATTTTCATTACATTAGAACAATTTATAGATGTTTTTGTTTCCGGACTATATCCTACTGCCCCCCTATTTCATGAATATAAGTTGCGCGATCGTAAACTCCCGTAAGATACAGAAATTTTACGCCGAAATAATGGAAATTTGCCAAAAAAAGTATCAGGCAGGAGGCTATCAAAAGCCCCCTGACGGTCTTTTTAAATTTTACATAAGGCATGAATTTATCCAAAAGAATAAAGACCCCTAACACCAGCACCATCATGGCCGGCAATAAAAATCTATGCTGATGGGACATAAAAAACATGATTGAAAGATATATCTGAATAAATAAGAAAATCATGGCGTTGCGCGCCTCTATTTTCTCTCTTTTCAACAGAAAAAACAGGATGAGCAGATAAAAAACCGCGAAAGAGCCCAACGTTAAAAGGCGGCTTGAAGTCTGCGTGGCGTCAAAAAACCACCGCGCGGAAAGAATGAACGGAAACAAAATAAAATTCAACGGCGTCCTCTCGGCCATGAACCAGGCGATACCGGATGTAAAATCACCGGAAGAAAACATCGGGTAAACCGGATTGCCGTAAGCAAAAATATTTTTAACATACCAAAATCCGGAAATTAAAAGAGGAGCAATGCCGTATAGCAAAAGCTGTTTTGTCGAAGCGCCGACTTTCCATTTTTTTATCAGGAAAAAAATCATTATAAAAATAAAATTAATAAGCCCGAATATCAAGGCGAGGTACTTCATGCCGAGAGCCAATCCAAACATTATGGAAGACAACAAAAATTTCTTTGAAGGATTGTTTTCTCTGAATGCCTGTATGATAAGCAGCGTGCTTGCGATTGCAAACAAAAAAGTAAAAACATCTATGTAGCCGGCGTGCAATAATTCCCTCTGCAGATCGAAAATTCCGGCGGTGAAAAATAATGCGCCGAAAATAAACAGCTTATCCGCGACAAAGTTTTTAAGAAAGAAATAGAAAAGTCCTAAAAATAAAACCAAGACGCTGTATTGCACGAGCTGAAAAACATAAATGTCCGGCGGGACATCAATCTTCCTTCCGGGCGGCTTAACAAAGCCGCTATGCTCTCCAAAAATAGCAATAGGCACGGCGTATGTTATCTCCGCGAATACCGGCAAATAAGCGTAAAACCCGTCGATCTCCGGAGAAAACGTCGCCTCTTCGCGGTTCACGATATCGAACATTATCGGAACATGATACATCAAAGAGTCGTTGCCCGTGATCGGACTGAATGCGAGTAAAAAATTGGCAAAAACCCAGAAAATAAGGACTGATTTTAATAAAATATGCTCTTTGAACAAATTTTTCGGGAACGAAAAAGTACTCGCCTTACGGAAAATATCTTTCGCGGAAATCAAAAATACCGCGGCAAAAAATATCCGCAAATATAACGCGTCAAATAAGCCTGAAATTGCAAGAATCGTGCCGGCAAGACCGAAACCGCCGTATCCAAGTATTACTGAATAAACCGCTTGTTCTCCCGGGTGCTGAAAATCTATTCTAAGAAATTTTAAAATAAGATTGCCTAAAAGATAAGACGCGCAAACAAAAATTAAAAATTCAAAAAACGTTAAATTCGCCCACCAAAAAAATACCGAAAAAAAATAATGCCAAATTGATCCCAATAATAATCCTTCCATTTTTTATTTGCTAAAAATATTATATCTGATAATAAACCAAATCGCCGCAATTCCGTCTTTCCAATTTATTTTTTTGCCTTCCTCGTATGTCCTGCCGGAATATGAAATGCCGACTTCATAAATTCTTAGCTTTGCCGCGGCAATTCTCGCGGTAAGCTCAACTTCAATGCCGAAGCGATTCGATCTCAACAGCGGCAAAATTTTATTAAGCGCGTCCCTGTTAAATACTTTATAACACGTCTCCACGTCCGACAAGTTCAGATTCGTAAGCATATTGGAAAAAGCCGTAATCAGCCTGTTTCCGACATAATGCCAGAAAAAAAGCACCCTGTGCGGAGCGGCGCCAATAAAACGGGATCCGTAAACAACATCCGCCTTGCCTTCCGTAAGCGGGCCCAAAAGCAATCCATATTCGGACGGATCATATTCCAGATCCGCGTCCTGGACTATAATG
>MFIK01000004.1 GCA_001778875.1 Candidatus Giovannonibacteria bacterium RIFCSPLOWO2_02_FULL_43_54
CTTCAAGCGTAGTCGTCGCGATCAAATCGCGCGGCGTCAAGTCCGGAGTCATCTGAACCCTGGCAAAAGTTAAACCGCAAAGCGCGGCCAACGCTTTTGCCAGCAAGGTTTTGCCACCGCCGGGCATACCAGTCAAAATAATATTCCCGGCAACCAGAATGCTCTCCGTGGTTTCCACCGAGTTGACAAACAAACCGCCCTCCTGCTTCCGCACATTGTGCAAAAACGACGGATTTGGATCGCTGACTGAATAAAGACCGACAATGGCGGATGTCGCAACTCGTTCCAGCTCATTGCCGACAACGGCATTGCGAAGGCCGGGTTTTCCAGATTCGTAGCTACCATTCAATAGCAGATTGATGCTGCGGATCACTTTTCTATGCGTCTCGTGCAGGCTTGAATCATTTTCCAGCTCCAAATAGCCGGAAATATTCTTTTCCATTTTGTCAAAACAAAATCTGCCTTAAAATTAGCATTCTAGGGCAGATTCGTAAAGATAATGCTTAAATCTTATTTCGGCGCGATAATTTTGACTTCCCACTCAAAATATTTTTTCACTAATCTCCGATTCAAACTGTTTTTGGGTAAAAAAATCGAGATCTACGGAAATGCGATGCCCGATCTGCAACGCCAAAGCAGTGCCTCCGGCAAGATATGCGCCTTTCATTAGGCCACTCTCGCCTAGTATTGCCAGTGCGCTTTTTGCTTTTTTTGGAAGGACTTCTTCAAACATAATATTTCTTTTTTATTGACTTGATAGATCTCGCCCCAAAAATTCGCACTCCTGGGCGAAAGTTCCCGGCTTTTACTGATAACCTTTTTAATTAATTTTTTATCGAAATTTTTAATGACCCACCCGGCAGCTTCCTGACTGCCATATTCTAAAATACGGGCAATAACGTATTCCGGATGTTTTTTCGGATCAAGTTTTTTCGTATCTACTTCCCAAAAATACTGTTTAATGCCTGCCGGAATCATACGGCCATTATAGCATGTTTTAGATCAAAAATCCAATTAGAACCCCAATGGCCACCAGATAGGCTTGATCGCCTCCAAAATACTTGCCGTCTGCGAAGAATTCAGAGCAACCGCACCAGTAGAACCTCCGCTTCCACCGCCACCTCCGCCACCGCTACTTGCCGCCACAATGCTAAACGGCGCGTCGCTGGAATCGCTATAGATAGGCATGGAAGAATCAAGGGTGGCGATGCGGATTACATATTGTCCGGCAGGAATTCCGAACGTTGGTATAGTCCAGGCCCTGCTATTAGTTCCGCTTCCGATAGCGCAGGAGGCGCAGATAAATGCAACCTGGTTCGTTTTTGCGCTGTTCCAAAGCGTAATGCCTACTGTAGTGTTAACATTTGCAAAACCGGTTGAACTCCAATTGATCTGCTGAGTAGAGCCCAACTGCCACTGCTCCCCCCATTCGGAGAAGTAACGGTGATGGAGGGTTGGGTTGTTATTGCACCGACATTAACGCTGATGCTTGTTTTCGCGGAAAGGCCTTGGTTATCTGTTACATAGAATACTGGAGTGTATACACGAGCATTAGCGTAGGAATGGGTGAAGGTGGCGGTTTGTTGAACAGGAGCCGATGAAAGCGGTACCGCGGTAGGAGCAGGTATTGGTTGAACTGCTTCATCTCCCCAAACGACAGTATACGAAAGCGGATCTTGTTCCGGATCATATGCACTCACACTCCATGTGCCGACTTCTCCAACTTTTAATGAAGTCTGACCTTTGACTCCGGAAATAACCGGAGTTTAATTATTTATCGGAGGCGGCGTTGGGAATGGTGTTGGGTATGGAGTTGGATATGGCGGCATAGGAGTCGAGTAAGGAAGCTCAACTCCGCAGCCGTACAGCTGATTGAGTTTTTTTCTTGTGGACGAGCCGGCAAAGCCGGTTCCGTATCGTAAACCGTTTGGAGTTAAAATCTCGCCGCGATATTTTTCCTGTAAGCCGGTTACAGCTGAGGCAGTATCTTCTCCGAAATATCCGGTTTCTTCAACTATTTGTCCGAGGTCCAGATTCAAAGCGTGCTGTAACGCAGATACATCGTTGCCGCGGTCTCCAACCCTCAAATTAACATAAAAATCGTGGCACCATTGGCTTTGACTGCCCTGGCCTGCCTGCAATTACTTAAGTTGCTCCATTAAGGCCGCAATTTGAGCCTGCAATGCGGCGATTAAAGCCGAATTATCGGCATGAACCAAATAAGGCGACGCCAAAAGCGCCGCTAACATAAGAGTTATAATATATTTTTTCATAATAAGTTCATATCACCCCCCCGAGAAAACAATAGGGTTGTGGATAGCCGGCGCCGAAATTGTTGGTTCGAGGACTATAAAATAAAATCCAGATAATTTTCCTTATTTATTGTTTTAAATTCCGCGTTTGGATACGCGCCTAAAAATTCTTTCGGCGGCTTGCTCTTTCCGCTCCACTTAAATTCATAAGCAAATAATTTTCCTTCCCGCTCTTCAATATAATCTATTTCTTTTTGATCCCATGTTCTCCAAAAATATTTGTTGCTGAAAATAGAACGATATGAAGCTTTTTTGAGGCGCTCGGATATCAAAAAATTCTCCCAAAGCTGGCCGGTATCGTTGCGAATTTCTATATCGTTAAAATTTGAAATAATGGCATTTCTAATGCCATTATCATAAAAATAATATTTACTTTTTTTAGTAATCTCTTTCCGCAAATTGCGTGAAAATCCGCGTAGGTTGTATAACACAAAAGATTTTTCAAATAAATCAAGGTATCGGCCGGCGGTTTTGGCGTCTATTCCTATCCGCGAAGCCAATTCAGAAATTGAAACTTCGCTTCCTACTTGAAACGCGATAAGACGCAAGAGATCAAGTAAAATTTTTGACCCTTTCACGCGTTCAATTTCCAAAATATCCTTAAGCAGATATGAATGTGTTAATTCTTCCAAAATTTTCTGTTTTTGAATTTTATCCGGCGCCGTCATCACATTCGGATAGGTTCCAAAAACCATTAATTCTCTTAGTTTTTCTTTTAATTCGTACGGATTATAAAGCGAACGCAATTCAAGATTTGCAATTGGATAAAGAATAAGCGTATTTTTCCTTCCGGTAAGCGGTTCGCCTATTTGCCCTGAGAGTTCGAAAGACGAGGATCCTGTTGCAATGATCTGCAAATTTGGCATCTGGTCAACCAATATTTTCAGCCCCTGTCCAACTTGCGGGACCTTCTGTGCTTCGTCTATTGCGATAAGTTCAAAATCCGCAACATATTCCTTAAGCCTATCAAAATCCTGCGAAGAAAGCGTTTCTTGGACCTTGATATTATCTCCCGAGTCCATTCTATATTTAAGTTTGCATCCGGATAAAAAATCATTCAGCAGTGTTGTTTTGCCAACACGCCGCGGACCATAAATAACCAAAACCTTGCCTTGCTTAATATATGCGCCTAAATCGCCATAAAATCTAGGTATTTTCATAATTATATACTATCAAAATCCATGAAATAAGTCAATTACAAGGAATTGGAATCCGGAAAATAGGATTATCTTAAGTTGTTTATTCCTCTTCTACCCCCATTTCCAATTTCTTCAGATATTCTTTCCTATAGCCGGTCCCAGCTGGAATAAGCCGGCCGATGATGACGTTTTCTTTCAATCCTCTGAGACGATCTTCTTTGCCGTCAATGGCGGCGTTAGTCAATACGCGCATCGTCTGCATGAATGACGCGGCTGAAAGAAAACTTTCCGTGGTCAACGCTACATTTGTTATGCCCATCGCCAACTGCACGGCTTTTGCCAACGGCCTTCCTTCTCTTTTCGCGCGAAGATTTTCTTCCCTCAATTTTGCCTTTTCAATTATATCTCCTACCGAGAGCTCAGTTGACCCGGGATCCTTTACGCGGACTCTGGAGAATATCTGCCGGACAATAACCTCAATGTGCTTATCGTTTATCGCGGCTCCCTGGAAGGTATAAAGCTGTTGAACCTCAAAAATAATATAATTTTGCACGGCTTTAGCTCCGGCAACGCGCAGGAGTTCTTTAATATCAATCGCGCCTTCCGTGATCTTCATTCCCGGCTCGATCTTGTCTCCGACATTTACCAAAATCGTTTTCCCAAAAGGAACGACATATTCGGCGAATTCCCTTTTTTCCTCGTCTTTATCTTTGTCAATCGTCACATGTACAAGCTTGTCCCTGGTTCCTGGCACAGTGTTTTCGGCAATATCGGTTACCTGTCCGTGAACATCGGAAATCATGGATTGCACTTTCGGCAGACGCATTTCAAAAATCTCTTCCACTCTCGGCAAACCCATCGTGATGTCCGCCGCTCCCGCGACTCCTCCGACGTGGAATGTTCTCATTGTGAGTTGGGTTCCTGGTTCACCAATGGCTTGCGCGGCGACAATTCCAACCGCCTCACCCAATTTGATCGGAGTATTTGAGCCTAGGTCATACCCATAGCAAAGCTGGCAAATTCCTCTTACGGTCTTACAAGCAACCGGCGAACGGAGCAATACGCTCGGAACGTCCAAAGACGCGACTTTTTCTGCGTCCGGCATGGTAAGAAGATGACCCTTTTTAACGACAACCTTTTCCATTTCAGGATCGACAACATCACGCGCCAAAACGCGTCCGAATATCCTCAATGCGAAATTTTTACTCAGCTTTTCGTAATCTTTTCTAAATACCTCGAATCCGGTTTCGTCTTTACAGTCCGGTTCCGATACGATCACGTCCTGAACAACATCAACCAAACGTCTGGTTAAATATCCGGCGACAGCTGTTTTCAAAGCGGTGTCGGCCGTTCCTTTTCTGGCGGCATGGGTGGAAATAAAGTATTCAAGAACGTTTAATCCTTCTTTATATGACGATAATATAGGAAGCTCTATAATGCGGCCGGCGGGATTGACCACGAGGCCCTTCATGCTGGCCAGCTGGTTGATCTGTGTCCAATTCCCGCGAGCGCCGGAATTTACCATATAATGTATCGGTCCGAACGGATCCAGCGTCGCGGGAGCCAATTTATCTATCTTTGCTTTAACAGCTCCCCAGATCGAAATTATTTTTTCGTATCTTTCGCGGTCGGTAAGCAGACCCTGGCCATATTGGTCCTCAATGACCTTTGCCTCGGCTTTTGCCGCGTCGATATAAGTATATTTTTCAGCCGGCACTTTTATATCGTCCATTCCCCAGCTGATACCGGCTTTTGTGGCATACCGGTAACCCAAACTCTTGATGCGATCCAAAATCGGGGGCGTTTCCTCGACGCCGTATCTCCCGATGAGATCCGAAACCAGTCTTTCAAGGTCTTTCTTTTTCATCTCGGAATTGAGATATGGATAGTCGCGCGGAATAACGCTGTTAAATACCAGCCTCCCAACGGAAGTTTCTAGAATGTCTTTTTGGATCGCCTGATATTTCTGAGTTTTGGTCACTCTTACGAAGATTTTTGCCTGAAGGCTTACTTTATCAAAATCATACGCGAGGATGGCTTCATTAGGGCTCGCGAAATATTTTCCCTCGCCACGCGATCCTTCGCGGACTCGTGTCAAATAAGCAACGCCCATAACGATATCCTGCGTAGGGGTTATCACGGGTTCGCCGTTGCCAGGTTTTAATAAATTTCTAGCGGAAAGCATTAATTCCCTCGCCTCTTGCTGGGCCTCATTGGTAAGCGGCACATGCACGGCCATTTGGTCTCCGTCGAAGTCGGCGTTGAACGCGGTGCAAACCAAAGGATGCAATTGAATCGCGTTGCCCTCAATTAGTTTCGGGAAAAATGCCTGAATGCCCAATCTGTGCAGAGTTGGAGCGCGGTTCAAAAGCACGCACTTCCCTTCGATCACCTCTTCAAGACATTCCCAAATCTCCGGCGAAAGATCGTCGATCAGGCGCCCCGCTCCGCGAATAGTGTGAGCCGAATTCCTCGCGATAAGCTTTTGTATGACAAACGGCCTGAAAAGCTCCAATGCCATATGCTTTGGCAAGCCGCACTGGTTCAATTTAAGTTCGGGCCCGACTACAATGACTGAACGTCCAGAATAATCAACGCGCTTACCCAGGAGGTTTTGGCGAAATCTGCCCTGCTTGCCTTTTAGCATGTCTGCAAGCGAGCGCAACGGGCGCTTTTGCGCCTGCGACGTCGCGGCAGGTCCCTGCGAACGCTTGATCGAATTATCTATAAGCGCGTCGACCGCTTCCTGTAGCATTCTTTTTTCGTTCCTGACGATCACTTCCGGCGCTTTTATTTCCAAGAGCTTTCTTAATCTGTTGTTCCTGTTGATCACCCTGCGGTAAAGATCGTTGATGTCGGATGTCGCATGCCTGCCTCCTTCCAGCTGGACCATCGGGCGCAGCGCCGGGGGAATCACCGGAATTTCTTTTAAAAACATCCACTCGGGCTTAACTCCGGAATGTAGCATTGACCGCACGAGATGGAGCCTGCGGATAACTTTTTTCTTTTGCATCATGGTCGCGGTAATAATTTCTTTTTCCAAAGATTCGGAAAGTTTTTTGAGGTCTATTTCTCCGCAAATTTTACGGAGCGATTCCGCGCCGATACCAGCCTCAAAAACGCTGGCGTATTTCAAACTCAAGCGATGATATTCAACCTCCGAAACAATGGCCATCGGCTTCAATCCTTTGATCTCGGCTTTGGCAGCGTCCATCGCGTTTTTTAACGCCTCTTTTTCTGGTCCGCTTGCCGACTTCGATTTTGATTTGAATTCTTTTTCTAAAAGCACAAGCACTTCCTCCCTGGCTTTTTCGTCAACATACGTAATTATATATCCTCCGAAATAAATGACTTTTTCAAGGTCTCCGACCGTAACATCAAGCAAAATTCCAACGCGCGAAGGAACGCCTCTTAAAAACCAAATATGCGAGACCGGAGCCGCCAGCTCGATATGTCCCATCCGCTCTCTTCTTACGATTGATCTTGTAACTTCAACGCCGCATTTGTCGCAAACAATGCCTTTATAGCGCACGCGCTTATATTTTCCGCAATAGCATTCAAAATCCTTTTCCGGGCCAAAAATACGCTCATCGAAAAGTCCGTCTTTTTCGGGGCGCTGGGTGCGATAATTTATAGTCTCCGGCTTCGTGACCTCGCCCCGAGACCAGCTTAATATCTTCTCGGGGGAAGCCATCCGAATCATAAGCGATTTAAAATCTGTTATTTTTTGTTCCATAGTTGTTATTTTTTGCCCTTAGCCCCGATAAGTTCTCGCTTTGTTTTTGCGGGTTTCTCGGCCGTTTTTTCCTCCGCTTCAATAAATTCCTCCATGCGCTCTTTTGATCGGCTTTTTATCGTATCCGCCTCATCGTCATCCGGACTGGATATAACTCCTTTAAGATCAATATCCAGCGCCAATCCTTTTAATTCATTCACCAATACATGGAAAGATGCCGGAATATTCGGGGTTTTGAAGGGCTCGCCTCTTACGATCGCGTCATATGCCGCCGCGCGCCCCAAAACATCGTCCGATTTAATAGTCAAAATTTCCTGCAAGGTATGAGCGGCTCCATAACCTTCCAATGCCCATACTTCCATTTCTCCGAATCTCTGCCCTCCACCCTGAGCTTTTCCTCCCAATGGTTGCTGGGTAATCAATGAATACGGCCCGATGGAGCGCATATGAATTTTGTCTTCTACCATATGATAGAGCTTTAACATATAAACTTTTCCGACTGTGACTTTCTGGTCGAATTCATTTCCGCTTCTGCCGTCAAACAGCCTTACTTTTCCGTTCTCCGGTAATCCGGCTTTTTTTAATTCCGCCTTGATCTCTTCTTCTCCGACCCCCAAAAGCGACGGGGTCACGGCGTGATAGCCCAATTTATCGGCGGCCCATCCCAAATGAGTTTCCAGGATTTGGCCGATGTTCATGCGAGACGCAACCCCCAACGGATTCAAAATAATGTCCACTGGCGTTCCGTCCTCAAGATAAGGCATATCCTCCTCCGGTAATATCCTTGAAATAACGCCTTTGTTTCCGTGCCGTCCGGCTAATTTGTCCCCTACCGAGATCTTCCGCAGTTCCGCGACTTCAACCCGGATCTGCTTGATGACTCCTGTTTCCAATTTATCTCCTTTTTCGCGGGTGAATACTTTTATGCCGACAACACGCCCGCGCTTTCCGTGAGAAAGCCTCAATGATGTGTCTTTAACATCACGCGCTTTCTCGCCGAATATCGCGCGGAGCAATCTTTCTTCGGGCGTAAGATCGGATTCCCCTTTTGGAGAAATTTTACCCACCAAAATATCGCCAGATCTGACTTCGGCGCCGATCCTCACTACGCCCTCTTCATCAAGATCTTTTAATTTTTCTTCTCCGACATTCGGAATGTCGTGTGTGGTTATCTCCGGGCCCAATTTCGTATCTCTGACATCAACGCTGAAATCTTCAATGTGAATTGAAGAAAAAGTGTCGCGTTTAACAAGGCTCTCAGAAAGAATTATCGCGTCCTCAAAATTCGCGCCTCCCCAAGAAAGAAAAGCAACAAGAAGATTCGTGCCTAAGGCCAGGTTTCCTCTGTCGGTCAGCGAAGTGTCGGCAAGAATATCTCCTTTTTTGACATGCTCGCCGACATTAACAATGGGCTTTTGATGAATTACCGTGGATTGGTTGGAACGGGAGAAATTTATCAGGTTATAAATTCTTTCTTTTTTGCCACTTTTTAAAACGATCATCCTCGCGTCCGCCTTGGCGACAACGCCGTCCTCTTCCGCTATCAAAAGCCTTCCTGAATCGCGCGCCGCGCGCTCTTCCATTCCCGTGCCGACAAGCGGAGCTTCCGGATTAAGGCATGGCACAGCCTGCCTCTGCATGTTAGAACCCATCATCGCGCGTGTCGCATCGTCATGTTCCAAAAACGGTATCAACGAAGTCGCGATGGAAAATGCCTGCTGGGGAGAGACATCGATATATTCAACTTCGTTTTTCGACATAAGCGCCGGCTGGCCGTTGAATCTTCCCTCAATCTCCTCATCCAACAGCGCGCCGTCCATGTCCGTGGAAATCCCCGCGTGGGCTATCTTGTGCCTGACCTCTTCGAAAGCCGTCAGATAATCGATCTCTTTTGCTATTTTCCCGTTAACAACTTTTCTGTAAGGAGTTTCCAATATTCCGAAATTATTTACTTTCGCGTGTCCGGCGAGATGATTTATCAAACCGATGTTCGGGCCTTCAGGCGTCATGATCGGGCATAACCTTCCGTAATATGACGGATGCACGTCACGGACTTCAAAACCGGCGCGTTCGCGGGTTAGTCCTCCAGGCCCCAAAGCCGACACCCTTCTTTTGTGTTCAAGCTCGGCCAAAACGTTGATCTGGTCCATGAATTGGGAGAGTTGGCTTGTCATGAAAAATTCTTTCAATACGGCGGCAAAGGGTCTCGCGTTTAAAAGCTGCGCTGGCGTCAAAGTTGCCTGATCAAGCGTTGACATTCTGTCTTTTACGGTGCGTTCCATCCTGGCCAAGCCAACGCGTAATTTTTGCTGCAACAGCTCGCCGACAGAGCGGATTCTCCTGTTCCCAAGATTATCTATATCATCTGGCATCGCCTGCGGATTATTGTTCAACGAAATTATCTCAGAAATTATCGCTATAAGATCTTCTTTGTTCAAAATCCTCGGATTCTTTAATTTGATATCCGCCAAAGCCGGCAATCTCTGGGACAGCTTGTATCTTCCTACCGGAGAAATGTCGTAGCGCGCCGGTTCAAACATCGCCGAAACAAGGTCGCGGGCATTATCCACAGTCGCAAGTTCCCCTTGCCTAATCCTTTTGAAAACCTCGATATAGGCGTCATCTGCGGTCTTTGTCTGGTCTTTTTCAAGCGTTCTTTGTATGAATCGGAGTTCGCCTGTATCCGCCTTTTCGAAAGCGGACATTATATCTTCATTTTTTTCCAAACCAAAAAGCCGCAAAAGCGCCGTTGCCGCGATCTTCCTTTTGCGGTCGATTCTTACATAAATTGTCCCATCGGCCTCGGTATCGAACTCGAGCCAAGCGCCTCTCTGGGGAATTATTTTCGCTCCGAATAACTTTTTACCGCGCGAGAAATTGCTATTGAAATACGCCCCGAAAGAACGCGCGAGCTGCGACACAATAACACGCTCCACTCCGTTAATAATAAAAGTGCCCCTTGGCGTCATCAACGGAAGATCGGCAAGAAAAACTTCCTGTTCTTTTTTTTCTCCCGTGCCCGCGTTAACAAGCCGCGTCTTGATCCTCAATGGCGCCTCATAGGAAAGATTGTTTATCCTCGCATGGTTTTCATCAAAACGAGGTTCATCGACAAAATAATCCAAAAATTCCAAAGAAAGCTCCTTATCGGTATAATCTTTGATTGGAGAGAACTCATCGAGGATCTCGCGGAGGCCGTGCTTGATGAACCACTCGTAAGAATTCAACTGCATTGTCGCCAAATTTGGCAACGAGGCGTACGGCTCGCGGTACCGCGAGAAGTACTTTTTCTGTATTTCCATACCCATAGAAAGTATTGAAAAAGTTAAAAAAATTAATAAATTGTCGTTTTTCTGACAACTAAAAAAGCCCTCTTTAGAACCCCCTGCCTGCCGGCAGGCAGGCCTACTATATTGAGAGCGCGATTAGCGTAAAAAATGTTGGTAAATACTGTCTTTTTAGTATTCAAAGCGATGGGGTTGAGTATAGCTTTTTTTATCAAACAGCGCAAAATTACCCCTGTGGATAACCCTGCCCGCCTGAATGCGTAAGCTTTCGGCGGGTCAAAAATAACATTTTGCCATTGTAGCAAGACCATAAATAGATGTCAAGGACTCGTTGGCCACTAAGCCCTCTTTAACGAGAATTTGTTCCAGGTAATGAGTATAAAACTTGCTATAAAAATTGAGGAATAAGTCCCGAAAAACACGCCGAGGAGAATTGCCAAAGCGAAATATTTTGTGGTTAAACCGCCAAAAATATAGAGTGCCAGCATTGCCAATATAACCGTTAAAGAAGTGTTAATTGAACGTACTATTGTCTGGCGCAGGCTTCTTTCCACGATCTCATCAAAACTCTCCCTTTGGCCGATCTTCTTGAGATTTTCCCGCACCCGGTCAAAAACAACTATCGTGTCATGAACCGAAAAACCAAGGATAGTAAGCAATGCCGTCACAAACAAAGTATCTATTGTAACGCCATAAAAACGGCCCAGCACCGCGAAAATACCCGTTGGAATAGTTATGTCGTGGATCAGCGCGATCAAAGCCGCTATGCCGTATTTCCATGAAGCTATAGGACGCGACACATAACGAAACGCCCACGCAATATAAGCCAAAATGGCAAGCATAACCGCCGCGATAGCCCACAATGAATTACGCCTTAATTCTTTACCTATGGTCGGTCCTATCGAGGTAAATTGTTTGTCTGTCAGCGCCTTAGGCCCGCCAAGCGCGATTAGAATCTCCTGATGCTTTTCCTCATTAATATCAGGAAGCCGTAAAATAAGCCCTTTTTCGCCGGTCGGCTGTAATACGGCCTCATTGACGCCGATTTTCGCAAGATTCTCCAAAACGAGCTTATTTTCCGGCCGGATATTGATATATTCAACCTCCAAGAGCGAGCCGCCGGTAAAATCAATGCCCAATTTCAAACCCCAAACCGCCAAACTCAATAAGCTCGCGCCAACCAAAATCCCCGAGATTATATAGGTTGTTTTCCTAAAATCAATTATTCGCATCGTAATGATCTAAAATATATTTTAATCTTTCGGAGGCCGAGGGGTTTTTAGCGATGCCGTCCCGCAAAACCTGCTTTGCCTTAGTATCGTCTTTTAAGAAATATCTGTAAAGCTCGGCAAGTTTCTCATAAACCATAGGCTGATCCGGACCAACCATTAAAGCTGTCAGATAGCTTTTCTCGGCTTTTACTGTGTCTTTTATATTATGCAAGTAAAGATCACCGAGATTCGCGAACGGAATAAAGCTCTTTGGGCGAATAGCCGCGGCGTATTTCCAGTAGACCACGGCACTATCATAGTCCCCAATCAGCTTCATATAAGAGCCGAGCTCCACCCAATTGCTAAAAAGGTTCGGGTCGCCTTTTAGTGGCTCAATGATTTGGCCAATCTTCTCCAAAGCTTGTTTCTTTGATTCTTCTAACATTGCGGCCGTAATTACCACTTTCCTTGTTAAGTCAGGTTTCCCGTTTATTTCCTCTATTTTTTCCTGATGTTGGCCGCCATCTCCGGTTTTACCGACTTCCCTGATGGTTATCTCGTTGCCCGTCGATTTAATATCCTTATAAATAAAAACACCAACAATAGCGGAAGCTACAGCAACTATCAATATTAATACTACAATACGAACCTTAGCCATAATAGAAAATATAATAGCAAACTTTTCTAAAAACCAAAAGCCCCCGTAAGGGGGCTTTTGGGAGAATAATCTAGTTCACAAGCCAAGATTATTTCGTGAGATTCTGAGGTGTCATGTTGCTGGACGAAAGTCCTAACAACCCGAATCCGTTTGTAAAGTCGTTTGCGGTTATACCTACAGTCGTAGTTGAGTTTGGTGTCCAGATAAAGTCATCGTTGGTAATGCCAGAAAGTCCTGCAAACGAACTCATATCACCGGATTGAGATCCGATAGTATTCTGGTGAGCAACCGGGAAGGCTGCGTCACCTTGCAACTGAACCGAGATAGAGTCTCCTGTGGCATCAACATTAGACATAGTTACGCGGGCCTCGAAGTATCGAGTTGTGCCTGCTGGAACTTGCATGGTCGTTGTAGCGCCTGCTGAAGTCTCAACTCCCAATTCAATGTCCGTCTCGCTCGTAATACCTACCCACTCACCTGCTGTGGTGGACACTCCTGTCGTAGTCAAGTCCATGGCATTAACCATTAACTGGCCGCCGGAGTTAACTCCGGTGTACGCGGGAATTGAGAAGGCAGAATCCGTGAAGGCATAGAGTTGTAAGCTATCCGCGTTCGCTGAAGTTGTAGCGATGCGCAATGTAAATTGAGCTACGCCTACATCACCTGCCGAGTTTGCTGTAACTTTCCATCTCAACACGGACTGCTCACCGTTGACCAATGTGCTTGAGATATTTACTTTCTCAAAGGTCGGGAAACTCTTGAAGATCCTCACTCCGTTGGAAGCGGTGTCGTCGGAAGCAGGGGTTACCGTGCTGCCGGATGAAACGCCAGTTCCGTAGTTGCCGTTTAGACCCTCATTGTCTCCGTCGTAGTCAACCTTCAACAGATCTCCGGAGAAAGTCAAAGGTCCTGAATTGCTGATTGAAGCAATGTCACCTTTTACGATAAGGACTTTGTTTCCATCGCGCGGAACTCTGAAGTTCGTAATCGTAGATGAAGTAGCGTAGTCAGATGTCGGGAAGGTAGCTTCACCAACTTGAGTTGCGCCGTCCCACAAGGTTACTTTGCGTCCTACCAAGTTGACAGGCGTGTTTGAAGCGGCACCTATTAGTTGCAACGCAACCTGTTTAAGATCCATATCTTCATTTGTCGCAGTAAACTTGATCCTAGACAATTCAACATTTGTTTGTCCGGCAGATACTACCGTGTAAGGACCCGATGAGGCGTCCAATGTGGCAGCAAGAGACCCGCCTGAAGCAAATGTCATTCTCTGGCCTTCTGAAGCGTTTTCAGTCTCGGTAATGTCCTGGCCTGAAGTAACGCCTGAAGGCGATGGATTTGATTCGGTCGCATCATAACCGAATTTTGCATTTCCTGTGGCTCCAGATCCTATATCACACGCGAGACCCAAGGTCTTTGTTGATCCTTTCGGAATAACAAGACCGCCTCCTGTCAATGTGAAGTTGGTTGAAGAAGCCGCGCCCGTCGGGTTTACGGTGCTAGACACACTGTTAACTCCGTCCCACAATGCACAATTTGATATGTGCGCATAGCTAGTGGACGGAAGTCCAAACGCAACCGGGAATCCGACCAATCTTACATCCTCACCAGATTGACCGGCATCAAGAATGTAGTTGGCAAAAAGGAATCCTTTTGCTCCCGCGATCACGGTCTGGGCGATCGGTACAGACGAAACGCTGATAGTCAATGATCCTGATTTCACTGTCATTGTGCTCAAAGTGATTATAGAAGTCGGATCAGGAGTAATCGTGTTTCCACTGATTGATCCTCTTACCGTTCCTGCAAAGTCCGCGCTCGGAGTAGTAGAAGCAATAACTGTTACATTATTGTCAATGTCGGTTCCGATCTTACCTTTCAAGTAGTAAGTGTGTACTCCTACAGGGAAGGTTACGGTGTCCGTGAAGACCACTGAACCATCACCGCTTGAGGTCGTGTTCGCGCTATCGGCGGCAGTTCCGTCTGCCGGTCCTGCTACTACCGCACCTGCTTCGTCAGTGATAACGATATTCGTAATGTCATCAACATCATCGTTTGCTCCTTCAGAGCCCAACGTAATGTTGAGTCCGATCCTTGAAACAGAGATCGGCTCGCCTTTTACGTTAATCTCGAAAGCACCCAATGGTTGGTTTGCCAAATTTACTGCAATGTTTTGCGCTGGAGCTTTGTTTGATGAAGAAACCAAAATGGTTCCGACACCAATCGTTACCTGCGCGGCATCATACCAAGGATCTTCCACACTGCTAAATGCGGCAGTGTCATCCGTCGGGTCTGATGCGCCTGTTTGCGGAGGAATTATACCGTAGCCGTAGGTTTCGCCCACAACACCGATATCGGTCCTCTTGGCAACATCAAAGTCTACAGTCCTTGATGTTCCGCCTACCAAGTCGCCCTTAATGGAAATGTCCTTGGAAAATCCTTTGTCTATAAGAAGACCATTTCCGGGGAAGGCTGTGGTGTAGTATTTACCATCCGAGCTAACCATTACATCGTACTCAACACCATCCACAATGGTCTTGACGTTAGCCAAGTCCGAAGCTCCGGCTGAACCTGTCTGGTTCCACCTGAATGATTTCATGTAAATTTTCTCGGCTGAACCCGCGGTTACTCTTACTCCTGAAAAGGTGTAAGCAACCGTGTCCAACCTCTTTGTAGCTGACGCACCCGGGTCAGTCGCTCCTCTGGCCATGGTTACTGAACCGATAGCAAGAGAGGCGTTGACCGTATGGCCGGCACCTGTGAGCGGGAATGTTCCGAGCACTGATGAGGCGTTTGAAGTAACATTTTTAACCGATAAGTAGACAACCTGACCGGCATAACTATCAAGCGATGCCGGAGCGTTGGCTCCAACCGTCATGGTTCTGGTCTGACCGGCTTTAACAATAAATGGCTCGTTCAAACTTGCCTGGTGAACAGAATTCAAAGTCTTTGAAATACCGAGTTGAACTCCGTTTTCATCCAAGAGAACAATGCCATCGATTGCCGCGTCTTGAGCCAAGCCCGTCCTTTCAACCAAGACGGAGCTTACGGTCACATCGTTGCTTCCTGCAGTCAATTGAAGGACTGTGAAAGGAACTCGAGCCGCACTCTCCGGGAAAAGACTTGCTGATGGCTGTGTACCGGCATTAACCATTAAACTTCCGCCAATCTGTCCTACAGGAGTAGGAACGGGAACCGGTGTAGGTCCCGGAGGAGGCGGAGGAGTAACTACTGCCATTGAAGAATACTTGGCGCGAGAAATCGCTCCAAAATATCCAGCGGCCGGAGCGACTCCGTTCGCCGCTTGCCAAGCCGCAACCGCTGATCTGGTTATTGAACCAAAGTATCCGGTTGATCCCCCTGAAAAACTAAAGTGGCCTGTTGATGTCAGATAATCCTGCAAGCAAGTCACGTCGCTACCCCGTGAACCTAAAGTCATGTCCCGGGTAAAACTGCAACCTACCGCGCTCGGAACGGATGGTGATCCGGCCAAAGCGTTGATTTGAGCAGTCAATGCGGCGATCTGCGCCTGCAATTGAGCAATAAGAGCATCCGTAGCCGCGTCGGCTGAAGCTGCCATCGGCACCAACGCCGATGCGCCAACCAACCACACCGTGGTGCTCGCGCTCAATAAAACTGAAGTGATCTTTCTTGCAGTTTTATTTCTAAGTGAATTCATATTGATAAATTTTTAATAAATTACCGGCAAAATAAATTCGACTAAAATTAATTTTTCCGGATTTTCGAACAACCTAATAATATTTTCTTTCGGAGCCAAGTCGCGTTTTTAAATATATTTTCATATACGTTAAAATCGACCCGACTTAACAGTTCCGATAAATTGCGAATGAAATAACTTTTGAATTCTCGCTCTGCATATTTATTTTTCAACGTACATCTCCCCAGCATTTTAGCTGCTGGCATCTGTCAATCAGTTTGCAGTTTATAGTCCTTAGTTACCTATTGCCTGCAAACTAGTTTTACAGATGCCATAAGCCAACAAAGCGCGCCAAGTCCTTGGCTTAAATTTGAACCTAAATCCCCTTCAACTTGCCTCTTTTTGCACTATCATTTCACCTTAATTTAAGTATAAAACCCTTTAAATTCGTTAGCAAACATAGGTATTGTGGATAACTTATATGAAGTATCGCCTCCAACGTTTTTCGCCTTCTTTCCTTATGTCGCCGGACATGACCATGGCATTAAGCTCGCGCTGAACCGTTTTTCCGCTAATCGGTTCATTAAATGTGCCCACTAATTCCCCCACGCTGCTGGGGCCTTTTTCCTTTAGCTTCTCAAGAAGAGCTTGGCGTCTACCGGTGTTATTGCTATTGGTTTTCTTGGTCTCTTCTTTTTTTATTTGAACAACCTCCTTTACAGTGTCCGATATCCGCCTAGACTCAGGCGAACGGGTTATGTCGTCCAATAATGCCTGATAGCTTTCTTTGTAAGAGACAATGTCCGATAACAATTTTGTGTATTCTCTTTTCAAAACATCAAAATTCATCTTCGAAATAAACGTGCCGCTGGACGCCAGTTCTAGTTTCAAAAAAAGATTCTTGACAAGCGCCTCGAATTTCGGCAGATCTTGCGGAGCCGCGTTCAAAATTTCCAAGGCAGTTTGCCGAAGAGACCATTTTAACGGTTCGGCATCCGAAAAAAGTTCAGTAGTCCGATATAACGCTTCTGTAATTTTAAGCGCCCTTTCTTTTACTTGATCAAACATATAAGCAAGAGTGTACTCGCATAAAATTTTCTTGCAAGATTGACCCTCAAGCAAAAATGTGGTGCGCGAAGATATAATCGAAGCGTGTATTCCAAGCTACACTTGACTTTCAACTTCCGCGGGAGTATAATGGGCGTATTATCGGTATTATTAGTTTTAATATATAGATAAGATGTTCATAAAAACGCATCGCAAAGTTATTATAGGAGCTTCTGTTTTAGCCACAGTTGGGCTTGCTTTGGTGACAGGGGCAACCCATTCGTGGGGAGGATATCATTGGGCAAGAACAGCCAATCCGTTTACTCTGAAATTGGGAGATAACGTTTCAGGCGCGTGGGATTCTTATTTAGGAACATCATCCGCGGATTGGAGCGAGTCCGCAGTACTTGATACAACGATCGTTGCCGGTGGTACGGACCCGAGAAGGTGCAAACCGACCTTGGGCAGAGTTGAAGTTTGCAATAGCAAATATGGTAAAAATGGCTGGCTTGGTATCGCCGGCATTTATGTGAAGGGCGGGCACATTACGCAAGGATACGTAAAAGTTAACGATACCTATTTTAACACAGCAAAATATAACACTCCGGCGTGGAGGAATCTCGTTCTTTGCCAGGAAGTCGGGCACACTTTGGGACTAGACCATCAAGATGAAGATTTTTACAATTCGCCGCTCGGCACTTGCATGGACTATTCCTTGGATCCCACCCTAAACCAGCATCCGAATCAGCATGATTACGATATGCTGGAAACAATCTACGCGCATCTGGATTCTATGACAACAATAAAGGCTTCGGCCATTTCCGGAAAACATGCAGATGTCGACCCTTCAGACCCGAAAGAATGGGGTAAAGAATTGCGAAAATCTAAAGATGGCAAGGCTTCTCTTTTTGAACGTGATCTTGGAAAAGGACATAAATTATTCACATTCGTCTTCTGGGCAAAATAAAAAACCCGGCGGATACCGGGCTAATAATCAGAAAGGCGGGAGATTAAGTCGTCTCCCGTTTTTCTTTCCTCTTGATTTCCGAATTGCAGAGCTTTTTTGAGATCGGGTACCGCCCACAAGAAAAGATCTTTATTTTTGTAGAGCGACCACCACCAGGTTTGGCAGGAATAAAGAACTTTGCCGGTCAATTCCCTGGATTCGGGATATTCGCTGTCTATTTTCAAGATAATATCTGCAAGTTTCCACCACAATATTGTCCATTCGTTTTTCGGATACTTCCAAATATTGTATGGCGCTGTTTCGATATCAGACGCGTTCGAGGACCAGCTGCCGGCCGGCACAACAATCTTTTTTGTAGGATAAAGCCGCGGCAGAGACTCACATGACTCAAGATTCATGGGTAATTTTTTCACGGCTGTGAAAAACGGAGTAAGAAAATGTCCAACCGCACTCTTGTGATGTACCCCGAAAGTTTCGGCGTCGGTCCATAGCACAATATAAGCCTGATAAACATTATCTTTAAATTGCTTCGGAAATTCACGGCAAAGTTTTTCGGCAAATTCATCGCCTTTGGGCATGCTGAAACTCATCTCCGATGACCATAGGCGCGAGCGCAGGAGGCACGCAATACCGTTGACACTTGCGATAAATGTCGCCGGAGTCGGCTTTTTATAAAATATATTGAAAGGAAGGTCATCGGTTACAGTCCATGAATATTTCATTTTTGAGAATATCTGCGTCAAAATGTCACCATAAGCCATCTCTGGCGGAAAAACGCCGGATAATCTTTCTTTGGCTCCTATCAAGCCGTGTTCGAGATATGCTTTTTTGTTTTTTTCAAGCTGCCTTTTTCCGTATTCGGAAGGCACGAGCGGCAGGATCGGATGATAAGCCGCGGTATTTACTAAAGATATTTTCCCGTGATCTTTCAATTTTCTGAACCTTTCCAAAACTTCTGGAGCGCCGCTTGCCAGCTGAAAAATAAGCGAAGCGGCGATATCACAATTGATTGTTCCCAGGCAATTTCGTTCTATCGAGTTTAGGATCGGAATGTATGATTCTTCGGCGATTTTTTTTAGTATTTCCGGTTTCTGGGTGTAGGGCTGGTACCAATGGAGTCCGAGCGCGACATGGAGATTATAGAGCTTCGGCATCGAATTTTTTTATCTGATTATATATTATAGAAAAAAACCAAAAAAACAATGGTTCATTCCTACGTGAATTTGAGTTATTGCAAACAATCTATTTTCGTGGTATTGTCGTAAAGTCAAAAGACCTTTGAAAACAATAAAAACCGGAGGTTATATGGATACGAATAATGAAGTTGTTGCTTCTATAAGCCCAGAAATCGCGATCGATCAACGCTTGCCATTTTACAGCGGTGGTTTAGGCGTAGTTGAGGGAGATTCCGCGAGAACAGCCCCGAAGATGGGCTACAATATGGTGTTTGTATCATTGCTTGCGCGCGAAGGCTATTATGATCAATATATTGATGAAAACAAGATGGGAATCCGGTATGTCCGGTGGGAGCGCGAACAAGAATTTTTAGACGATACTGGCATTTTGTTCCCGATCGAAGTAAATGGCAAAATAAACTGGGTGAAGGTCTGGCAAATTAAGGACATATTTAACACCGCTCCTATTTACTTGCTCGATACAGATATTGAACAAAATGACTATCTGGCCAGATTAAATACTCGCCGTTTGTATGGCGGCACATGCCACAGCGGTCTCAATACCGAGGAACTTGGAAAGCGTAAAGTCGCTCAATTTCAGATCTTAGGGCAAGGCGCGGTTGAAGCTTTGAGAAGGCTTAAATATCGTCCGCGGAAATATCATTTGAACGAAGGCCATTGTGCGTTCGCTGCGCTTGAGTTGCTGAACAGAACGCTACTCGAATCTGAAAATATGACTTTACAAGAAGCGGTAAAACATTGCAAGTCAAAAATTGTTTTTACGACGCACACGCCTGTTCCCGCCGGCAATGAATCTTTCGATTTTAGTGTTGTCTCCCAAATGATGAACTTGAACGGGCATGGCCCTCTGAATGTTGAGCTTTTAAAAATATTAGGAGGTGATCCGTTTGGACAATTTAATCTGGCATCTTGTTGTATGCGGTTGTCAGGCAAAGCAAACGCGGTCTCACAAAAACATTTGGGCGTTGCTAAAGATATGTGGGAAGGTATGGATGGAATTGCGCCGCTTATCGGGATCACGAACGGAGTCGATCAGGATTTTTGGCAATACGAGGATTTCAAAGACGCGGATACTCCGGAAAAAACAGCCGCGGCGAAATTGGCACATAAATCTGAGGTCATAAATAAATATGCTCCGTGGTTTGATCCGAATATAGCTCTTGGATGCTGGGGCAGGCGTTGGGCGGCTTATAAAAGGCCACAACTCTTTTTCCGCGACGCAGAATGGGCATCTAATATTTTAAAAAACGGAAAATTGCAACTCATAATCGCCGGCAAGCCGCATCCTGATGACAAGGATAGGATCGATGACTGGAATAATTTGCTGAAATTAAGCAAATCGAAAGATTTTCCAAATCTTGTCCTGTTGCCTGGATACGAACTCGGCATGATGAAAGAACTCCAAGGCGCGGCGGACATCTGGATAAATACTCCGCGGTCGCCAAATGAAGCAAGTGGCACGTCCGGAATGAAAGCAAACGGCGCCATCAACCTTACGATTCCCGATGGCTGGGCTTGTGAAATGGAGCCAACGAACGGATTTCTTTTCGGAACATACGCTCCCATGTCTAATATTTTTACGCAGGACAATGCCGACTTCGAAGGTTTGAAGGAGGCGGTGAATAATGCGCTTACCATGCATTACTTCAATCGGAAAGACTGGAACAGAAAAATGCTGAATTCAAATCGCGAAAGAATGGAGCGATGGTCTATGAAAAGAACACTCGGCGCATATTTTGAGAAACTGTATAAATAAGCGCCAAAAACGTCCCGACTAAAAGGTCGCGGACTTTTTTTATTCGCCATCGTTTATCTGGTAAGAACTCCGCGCCGTAAGAACTCCAAAACGCCCGAACATAAATGGTTTAATCGGGATTTTTTGTTTGATTCGCGTGCGCTATTCGTCAGGTGTTCTTACTGTTTCTTGCCTAAAATCTTGAACATCTTGGTACCGCAAACTTCGCAGGTACCCGTCACCGCCCTTCGCTCAACGCCGCCTTTTCCTTTCATCGAAACCTCTTTCGCGTCTTTCATAACGCGATCCTTAATGCGGCAT
>MFIK01000005.1 GCA_001778875.1 Candidatus Giovannonibacteria bacterium RIFCSPLOWO2_02_FULL_43_54
AAAAAAGATGACCCCTGTTGAATACAGAAATCATCTTTTAGATTGTGCTCCGTAGCTTTATTAACCGTGTCTACTTTTCGGGGTACAGATCAAAGCAGAGGTTTTTTTAATCCATTCTATTTCGCGCTTTGATGTCGGGAGCGACGCGTTCAATTGCGAGCGCGTAGCCGGCTTCTCTGTAAGGAATTTTGTATTTTTTAGCCACCTTAATTAGCGCGTTGCCGTTTTTTTTGAACATTACTTGCAACGCTGTTTTTACACTTGTTTCGTCGTTGTCGGGTATAAGGATCCCCGGATTGGTATGGAATTTTCTTGTGTTTCTTGCCCATTCGAAATACGAAACGGTAACTCCGCCGGAATTGGCATAAATATCAGGTATAACTTGTATACCGCGCTGAATAAGGATATTGTCTGCATCTGCCAGTGTCGGTCCATTTGCGCCTTCCAGCACCACCTTGAAATTCATTTTTGGCGCCACGCTTGTTGTGATCGTCTCTTCCATAGCCGCAGGTACAAACATATCCGCACCGGCTGCTATCAGCTCGTCGAAACTTGCCTTCATGTAAGTCGGAGAAATAACTTCAGATCCATTGATCGTTTTGTATTTGTTTGCCGATGCAAAATTGATAAGTTTATCAATATCCAAACCGGTCGGGCAATATACTCCGCCGAACTGATCTGTTATGCCGATCACGGAAATATTGTATTCACCGGCCAGTTTGCAAAAATTCGATCCGACATTTCCAAATCCTTGCACTATAGCAGTCTTTTTTTTGGGAAGACAGATTTCACCGGCTTCGCAAAAAGTTTGAAGCGCCATATGCATGCCGAGTCCGGTTGCCGACTCTCTGCCTAAAATACCGCCCTTCCCGACCGATTTCCCCGTAACCACCCCATCGCCGATAATATTATCGCCGGTGTAGTCAATGTAATAATCGCGCAGCCAATCCATGATGATCTTGGTACTTCCGACGTCGGGCGCCATAACGTCAATCCTGGGGGACATAATTCCTCTTTTAATAGCCCTTTTAGCGAACTGCAAGGTGACGTCTTCCAGCGTATCTTTGGACCATTCGTACGGGTTTATGGCAATCCCGCCCTTTGCGCCACCGTGAGGCAATTGCATTATCCAGGATTTGAATGACATTTCTATTGCGTGGGCTTCCATGTCTGAAAGTGTAACATCCGGATGATACCGCAAGCCGCCCTTCCAAATATCCGCCGGGTCGGGCTTCCTGTGCCAAACGCGCACTGCCTTGAATTTTTTCGGAATCTTTTCGAGGGGATTTAAAGGGTTTGGGATTTTAACATTAATGCTGATTGAAAATCTTTCTTCGGGTTCAACGAGTTCTTCGAGCATCCAGTCCGGCACTATTTTTGAACCAAGTTTTTGGGCTGCCCGTTCGATCCTTATTCTGACGTTTTTAAGCGCATCTGTTGCCACGGTTGCCTCCTTTTATCAAATATCAAAGTGCTTACCCGGCCGAGAAGGGCTGGTGCCATAGAACTAGAAGATATAGGGCAGGATCAAAGAAGCGATCATCGAAAAAGCCACCAGTGTTACCACTATAGCCCACGCGACTTTCGCTTTTTTGGCACCTCGATTCATGCTATAAAAATAGTATAATGAACTACAGGGATTTTCAAGAGAGGAAGAAATTCGAGCATATTTTCTATTCCGGCTGGTCGATATTTTTGGTTATGGCGCTTTTTGTTTTGTCTGTCGCCGGGGCGGTAAATCTTTGGTCAAAAGATCGCGCGATAAAGGCTGAAATCGCAGAACTGCAAGCGAAAATTTCCGAGGCAAAAAAAGCGAAAGAAATAGGAGTAAAAAAAATAATGGAATTGGGTATGGCCGAAGGTATTGAGGCGGAAGCAAGGGGTAGATTCAACTTAAAAAAAGAAGGCGAGGAGTTGGTTATATTTATGAATAATAAAAATGCGCCGGAAGAGCCGAAAGGGTTTTGGGCGAGCGCAAAAGTGTCGCAAGCCCGCGCTTGGCAAAATATTAAAAATTGGTTAGGCTTATAAGATTATGTTTCCGAAAATATTAAAAAAGAAAAGTGTAATAATTTTGGCCGTCATAATTTTGCTGGGCGTAGCCGCTTTGGCTGCTTTTGATTTTACGCCGGTTATCAGCATCAATGGCGAGCGAGCGAGCCTATCAGAATTTTTGAAAGTCCAATCGGCCGTAAGGCATATGGATATGAATGAGAACGGCGGCGCCTTAAAGATTAGCGATGAGGAGGTAAAACAACGCGTTTTTGGGAACATTATAGACAAAGTTTTTCTTGACGTGTTGATCGACCAAATAGATGCGTCTTTGGCCAAAAAAGCAGATGATCTCGTAAAACAGGCCATAGAGCAAAGCCCCAATCTCCAGCTCGATACCGCGGCCAGGAAGCTCTATGGGTTATCCGCTGAAGATTTTAAAGAGCTGGTCTTAATCCCGCAGGCAAAGCGCGACCTTTTAACGGAGAGATTTAAGGATAATCCTGAGCAGTTGAACCAAATGTGGGAGGATCTGATAAAAACCGCCGATATCAAAATATATTATCCCGGATACAAATGGGAGGGAGGGGAAATAAAGAGGAAATAGGAAAGAAGCGGCCGTAGTTTAGTGGCAGAATGATTGCTTCCCAAGCAATAGGTGGGGGTCCGATTCCCCCCGACCGCATAACATAGTGAGACACGATCGAGCGACTCAAACATGGCAAATAAAAACGCCGAGTTTTACTCGGACGTATTTAGTTTGTTTTTGTAGAATACAGAATGATTTGATGATTTCCTTGTTCAAGTAAGCAAGCAATTCCGAGACTTTCTAAAAATATTCTGAGTGCTGTGCCATGACCGACCACTACAATATTATCCTGCACATCGAGGCTTGTTCCTACATTTTTCGTCAATTCATTAAAAAATTCAGTATATCGTCGAATCACGGCTGTGCGAGATTCGCCCCCCACATCACTAAAATCGAAGTCAGGATTATGTGTTGAAAATTTTTGATTCGGATATTTTAGCTTGACCTCGCTTTTTAGCATTCCATTTAATTGCCCGAGATTTACCTCACGCAAACGCTGATCTGTTATTAGGCTAAGCAACGGATGAAAAATCGCAATCTCAGAAGCCGTTTGCATGGCCCTTATAAGATCGGATGAATAAATCGCTGATACTTTCAATTTTGAAAGCTCGCTTGCAAGACGCTCGGCCTGTTCTTTCCCGGCCGAATTTAAGGGAACATCTATTTGCCCTGTATATCTATGCTCCGCATTCAGGTCTACTTCAGTATGACGACAAAGAACTAGTCTTAATTGGCTCATTATTCCTCCCAATCTGAATTACTATAAGTTAGAACAAATGAAGGTTGGCTGATGTTACACTATATAATCAACCCGACCGAGATGCCTAAACCCGTTGTGCTAAAATAAGCTAAAGAACCCTTATGGGGTCTCAACCTATTAATTCCGAGACCATGATGGGGCACGTAATTTTAGATAAAAAATCGACCCTATGAAGGGTCGATTTTTTTTACGGTACGGACGGTTTCTTTCAGAGACTTTTTAAATTCATTATAAATTTGCTTTCGGTGGCTTTTGCGGGTGGCAAGTATTTCTTTGGCCAAGGCACGGCTTTTGGCTTTGGCTGACTCGATAGATTCTTTTTCGGTGTCATTAGGCCAGCGTTTTTCGTGGTATTTTCTCCAGCACCACCACAAGAACATAGCGAATATTGCGCCAAGCGAGGTAATGATGATATCCGAAGTCGTATCCGCGGAGCTGTTCTGCGCGCGTGCCAGCCAGGACGCATAGTTTGGCTGGATCTGGAGATCCCACAACATTTCAAAACCTTCCCAGAAGATCGCTTCGATAATCGTTACGTCTTCGATTATCTGTCTTGCAATATTTAATTTTCCGGAAAGAATATAGCTTTCCGGGGCATAGAGCTTGATCCAATAAAGCATCACAAAACTCAATCCGACTCCGAAAATAAAATGCCCAAGCACGTCAAACCACCAACCGTTGCTGAAAAGCGCCGGATCGCCCCAGTTGTGTGCTCCCCAAACGTAGGCAAAAAGAACCGCGCAGGCGAGGATCCGGATGTTTGAAGGGCGCTTGAATTCTCTAAAAAGAGATCTTAATTTTGACATGATCATTAATTTAAATTTAGCATGTATTTTGAAATTCCCGAAGGGTAAATAAAAAACCGGTCCTTACGAGCCGGTATTACGAAAAATGCTTTTCCCAGAATGACCTGATTTTAGCGACAACCAATTTTTTGTGTTCTGTCTGTATCGATTGTATTTCCTCCGCGGACAATTTCGACCGCTCAATGATCTCTTCATGAGCCTCCTTTAACGCTTCGTTCGGCCATTTCCAAGCAAAAAATTTCCTGTACGCTCCCCAAAATATCATGGCTATTGCGGCCGCGTAGGAAGTAAAGAGAATGTCCAGGGTGGTATCAAGATTGCCTTTTTGGGCAGTGGCAAGATGTAGAAAAAAATTTGGTTGCGCCCATTTATCCCACAAAAATTCGATTCCTTCCCAAAACTGAGTTTCTATCCAGGTAACCATGGCGATGATAACTATTGCGAGCAGGAATTTATGGAGCTGGATGTATATCCAATTTAAATATTTTTTTGCCCAATAAAGTAGCGCAAATGCCCATCCGAATCCGAAGATTGCGTGGCCAAGCGTGTCGAACCACCAATCAGAGCCCCAGAGCTCGGCATTTACCCATCCCCAAGGCCCCCAAACATAGGTAAAGACCAGATTTGCCAAGAATATCAGGAAATTTGGAGGTTTTATTAATTCGCGGAAAAAATTCTTTAATTTTTGGAAGCGCATTTTCTTTCGCATCCATTTCTGATTCGTAGCATACAAGAATTAGTCAATATTGCCAATAGCAGATTTTAACTTTAGTATGTAGGCAGATAAAAGCTTTTTGAAATTGCCTATATTCATGTTTGCTCTTTTTGTGCTTGCTTTTTTTGTGGCGAACGCCGACGCAGACGGCCTTCCAGATGTAAAAAAACTGCGTGATCTGAAACAAATGGAATCAAGCTTTGTTTATGGTTCAGACGGCTCATTGATCGGTTGTTTTGCTAAAGAATACAGGACCATTCTTTTGGAGAATGAAATACCGCTGATATTGGAAAAGGCCATTATTGCCTCCGAAGATAAAAATTTTTACAGACATCGTGGTGTTGATCCCATGTCCATCGCTAGGGCGGCATGGAATGATTTGCTGGCTTGGCGGTATGTTGAGGGCGGATCAACATTGACCCAACAACTGGCAAAGAACCTTTTTTTATCGCCGGAGAAAACGCTTGAGAGAAAATTTTGGGAAGCAATCTTGGCGATAAGGATAGAAAAGGAATATTCCAAGCGCGAAATTCTGGCTTTATATGTGAATATGACCTATCTGGGCAGGGGTCGATACGGCTTTGAGGCGGCGGCAAGAACTTATTTTGGAAAATCATCAAAAGATCTTACTCTCGCACAAAGCGCGTTCATAGTCGGGCTGATAAATCGCCCGTCTCTGCTGACTGAGGACGAGGAAGCAAATAAAAAAGAAAGTTTTGAAAAAAGATTTGCGGACGCGGTGAAAAGGAAAAACAGGGTTTTGCAGCTTATGAGCGTGGAGAAATTCATAACTGCCGATGAATATTTGCGGGCATATTGGGAAGATATCAAAATTTTACCTGCGAAAACAGATTGCAGGAACGAAGCGCCGTATTTTCTCGAAGAGATTAGAAAAAAATATAAGGATGAATTGCCTTTGCTGACCGGCGGATTGAAAATTTATACGACGCTTGATCCGGCAATCCAAAAAAAAGCTGAAGCCGCTTTAAAGAACGGCCTTCAGAAATATCGCGCAAGGCATCCGGAAAACGCGGAAAAAGCGCAAGGAGCGGTTGTCGTGCTTGATATCAATACTGCGGAGATACGCGCGATGGTCGGAGGTGAAAATTTTTGGAAAAGCGAGTTCAATAACGCCGTTCAGGCGCAGCGCCAGCCGGGATCGGCTTTTAAGCCATTCGCCGACGCGGCATATCTAAAATATGTTTGTACAAAAAGCCGGGAGCTTTGTAAATTTGCGGATTCGCCATTTCCGGTTTCAATGGGAAGGGGACTGGGTTTGCATTATGTCGAGAATTACCCATACTCAAATCTTCCAAGATACCGCGGATTCGTGAATATGGACATACAGCTTGCCGAATCAAGGAATGCCGCGACGATGCATATGGCTTTGGAAGCAGAGAGAGCTTGGGTGAAATTACTGATACCTCAAAAGCTGGCCGAGCATGAAGCAAAAAGAGACGAGAGAATCGCCTACTACAGAAAGCTTGGATATAGCGCGATAGGCGCTGAAAAGGAGTATGTGGAAGAACACGCCGCCATTTCGCGCGGAATATTGTGGAATCCGGAAGACAAAATGAGATGGCTCACGGAACTCGCGAAGAACGCCGGCATCAATTCCAAACTCCAGCCTTATCTGGTAACGGCTATCGGAGCATCGGAGGTAAATGTTTTGGAAATTACATCAGCGTTTATTCCGTTTGTTAACGGAGGATATGGAGTAACTCCGAGCATGATCCGCGGGATTTACGATTCAAAAATGAATCCTGTTCTCCAAACGCAGATAGCGGGTCCTGTTCCTGTTTTCGATGCGTTGAATTTAGGCGAGAATTCCAGGATTGCTGAAAATATGAAACAACTTTTGCGCGGAGTCGTGGATCTGCCGACCGGAACCGCTCATTCCTTGAGAAAGAATTATCCGAGCGGCGACTTTGCCTGCAAGACCGGTACTGCGACAAACACAAAGCAGGACGGAAAAGCTGTGCCTACGGACAACTGGATTATTTGCCTGACGCCGAAATACGCGGTTGGCGTCTGGATAGGCCTTTCCGATAAGGAAGATCTAGGCAACAGGGAAACCGGCTCGATTAACGCCCTTCCCGTATTCGATGAGTTTATTAGAGACTTGATAGTTCCAGATGAAAAATTCGCGACTTTGTTTGAAATCCCGTTGACGGAAAATCCGGCCGAAGGAGTTCCTATTGAGCCAAATAAAGACAGTGAATCTCAAGAATTGTTTGATACTGAAAATAAGACAAAAGCCCCGCAATAGCAATTGTGGGTTTTTTTATTTGTGCTACTCTATCGGTAGAATTTGACAGTTTAATGTTTCGAAGCCTTACCATCGCTTTGTCAATATTTTTTTTATCCTCGGCTTTCGCTGAAGCGGCAAGCATTAATATGCCGAAATCGGCTTCGCAGGGAGAGGTAGTAAAGATCTTAATAACAGATCCGAATAACGAAGAATACCGGATCCAATTTTCTCCGGTTGGGTGGCCACAAAATAAAAAAATCATTTTAATTAGCGCCGTGAATTTGGGCGGAGGAAAACAGATGGCGCTGATTCCTATCGCGCCGGATGAAGTTACTGGTCTTGCACTTATAACGATATTCGCCGCTAGTAGCGGAAATACGCACGCGATTGAGATCAAAAAAGCAAATTTCCAGGTGGCTAAAGGCGTTACATTTGTCGGCGATCCGAAAGGTAAATTAAAAGAAAAATTTGACGATGAAAAAAACGAGTTAAAAAGAATATTTGCGCTCTCAACGCCGGAACGATTTTGGAAAGAAGATCTCAAATTTGTAGCGCCACTGAAAGATATGGCGGTCACTTCTCCGTTTGGGCAGATAAGGCATAAATTTAGCCGCAAAGACGGTAAATGGGACGCCAATCATTTCGGCGCGGATCTCCACGCTGATGTCTGGACCCATGTATATGCAGCGGAAAAAGGAATAGTGCGATTGGCGACAAAGTTTTTAGCTGAAGGCAAAATTATCATTATCGACCATGGCTATGGATTGTTTTCTCTTTATTTTCATCTCTCGAGATTGCAAGTGCATGATGGAGATTTTGTTAAAAAGGGAGATATGATTGCTTTGTCCGGACAAACCGGCGCCTCAATCGGTCCGCATCTTCATTTTGAAATTCGGTTAAACGGAGTAGCCGTAAGCCCGTGGAATTTCATGCAGGAGCCGCCGATGTTCAAGCAAAAAGCGGCATCGCCGCCTTTCTGGAAAAAAAGAGGCGCTAAGTGAAGAAAATAATTTTTATTGTTTTGTTTTGCATTTTTTCTTTTTCGGCTGCGGAAGCCGAGACAAGAAGCGCGTTAATCCTGCAGAAAACGGAAGAAGCGAAAAAATTGCTTGCTGGCGTGGAACTTTCGTTCGAGACAAAAACAGAAACGCGTATCAATAAAAAGAAAGTTAAATCAAAAAAAACCGGCAAATGGGCATGGGTGTCATATAAGCGTACGGTTGAAGTCGTTTCTCAAAAAGAGGTTGCTTTAGCTGTCTGGGACCCGATCGAAGACAAATTCCATATTATTCGCGTTTTAACACCGTATTCATACGGCGCGCCATTTTCCTTTCAGGTGCTGACTTCGGGGTATGATGTGGAACATGTTTCGGGTCGTGGGCCGAGCAAGCTGGTGTTTCAGGTCAGCAAAGAAGGCAGAAAGTTACTTGTGTTTTTTTACAAGCATTGGTGGATGGCTCCGGGCCGTTCTAACAATGATGACCCAAAAGTTTTCGAAAAATACGCGGAGGAAATCATTTACAGTCCTTACGCGCCGGATCTTTACGATGAGGAAACAATATTGAAAGGCGCAGAATTTCTTTTTAGCGAAATTGCCGCGGTAAAGCTTGAGTTGCGTGAAAATGGCGTAGCGTCAAAAGCATATCCGGACAAACCGCTTTCCGAAGTTATTTCGGACGATTATATTTTTAATTTGGGGCATAACGAGCAGATGGATCATGGAAAGTTCGAAGCCGATGCGAATTTAACCGCAGAGGAGATTTCCATAGAATACGCGTTAAACGGCAAAAATGCTTTCCGGTGGATTGCTTCCCCCGCAAACGCAAGGGGGCCGTTTCAATTCACGAATATTGCTAGGGGAAAAAATCCAGGCACTTATGATTATGTGGTGCGTGAATACGCCGGCGTGAATCTGATAAAAGATTTCAACGCGGGTACCCAGGATTTACGCAACATGATTAAGGCAGCGATTTGTCTGCTTGATATTGAGCTCTCAAAAATGCCGAAGGAAGTACGCGACATTTTTTTTGAGGATTACAGGTTGGGAGGCGTTTATCCCAGCATTTGCTATAACGGCGGATGCGGGAAGGCGTTCAGGCTCTACAATTGGTTAAAAAGGAACAAAAAAGAATTGAAGTCAGATGCATTCGAATTTCCGGTTTCGTCCATCGGTCATCCGGAAACTCATACGTATATAAGAAAGCAGGCTTTTTTGTGGGGCTATATCGACCGCATAAAAGAGAAATTGCAAAATTTTAAAAAAGAGCAACAGTAGTTGCTCTTTTTTATTTTTTGGAGCCACCTCCGAGATTCGAACTCGGGACCTCTGCTTTACGAAAGCATTGCTCTACCGGCTGAGCTAAGGTGGCAATGCTATTTATATAGCATTTATTTGTTATTTTGTTAATCTTGCTATAATACATTGACGGCCGTCCAACTATTATAGTAGCTTTAAAATATGGTAAGAGGATATAAGATTATGGCGATTTTATCGACTTTAGCTGGCGGAGCTCTGCTTACGCTGAAAATATTTGATGAAATATGGCCAACCGGATTTTCGCGGTCATATTATAGAAATAAGAAAATTAGCCGAACAAATTTTGATGCTGAAAGACGCCAAGAATTTTTTAATTTATTAAATTATCTCCAGCGCAAAGGATTTGTGGAAAAGAAAAAAACCGATGCAGGTATATTTTGGAAGATTACTTCTGGCGGATTGGTCAAATTAAAAATTCTCAAAAATAAATCTACGGATTATCAAGCTGATAGCGATGGAAATTTAAAAATTATAATATTTGATGTGCCGGAAAAAGAAAGAAAATTAAGGGCTTGGTTGAGGTCTGCTTTGAAAATATTGGGATTTAGGATGCTGCAACAGAGCGTATGGATCGGGAAGGGCAGAATACCGGAGCTGTTCTTATTTGATTTGCGTCAGAAAAATCTATTGCCATATATCCACATTATGGAGGTAAACAAGGGAGGAACCGTTAAAGAGCTTTCGTAACACGACCTATTGACTTTAATATGCAAATAATGTAAACTTATCGCAGAGCTCTGTAACATTACCTGACTTTCACGAGGAAGCAGGTTTGGGTTGCTTTGTCCCTTTGAATTACGAAACTCCATCTGTGGATAATTTTCAACGCACCGCAAAAACTCACAGATTTCTGTGATTTTGCAAAAATCAAGTTTTTTCT
>MFIK01000006.1 GCA_001778875.1 Candidatus Giovannonibacteria bacterium RIFCSPLOWO2_02_FULL_43_54
ATAATAGTCAACAACATAGATGAATGCTACAAAGCACTCGGAATTTTGCATAAAGTATGGAAGCCGGTGCCCGGGCACATTAAAGATTTTATTGCGCTTCCAAAAACGAACGGCTATCAAAGCCTGCATACGTATGTTTTTGGGCCCGGCAGGAAAACCGTCAGCGTCCAGATACGGACAGTCGCCATGGACGAAGAAGCCGAGTATGGCATCGCCGCTCACTGGTTCTACGAGGCCGAAGGAAAGCGGGCAATTACAAAAAAAATGGATGAGAAAAAGTTCGCTTGGGTGCGCCAGCTGCAAGAATGGCAAAAGGAGCACGCCGGAAAAGATCATACGGACACTCTGTCAGCGCTAAAAATCGATTTTTTTAAAGACAGGATATTTGTTTTTACCCCGAAAGGAGACGTTATAGACCTGCCGGATGGCGCCTCCCCTATAGATTTTGCCTACAACGTGCATTCAGAGATAGGCGACAAAATGTCGGGGGCTAAAGTAAATAATAAAATGGTGCAGTTTTCGCATAAACTCAAATCAGGCGATTCGGTTGAAATTTTAACGCGGAAAAATAAAAAACCGACCCCGGACTGGCTCGACTACGCAAAAACTTCGATCGCAAGAGGACATATCCGTTCATATTTGCGCAAAGAAGGACTGCTTGAGCCGCCGAAAAAATTGCAACTCATGCTCGAAGTAACTGTTTCGGCAGAAGACCGCATAGGGCTTTTGAAAGATTATTCAGAGGTGTTCGCAAAACTTGGCATCAGTATTTTGGACGTTAAAATTGACAACAAAAACAAATCTTATCCGAAAACAATATTCCGCTTCCCTCCGAAACAGAGCATAAACAACGCAAAAATACTTACTTCATTGAAGCAGATAAAAGGTGTCGAAGATGTAATTATTAAAGAGATCAAGCAGTAAACGCAACCGGAGGGGCTATTTTGTCAGAGATTGATAGAAGCTCTTCTTCCGAGAAAAATTCTATCGAGATCTTGCCTTTCGGGCCCTTTTTCTCTATATGCACCCTGGTTCCCAGCGCGTTTTCGAGTTTTTGCTGGAGATTCCTTGTTTCGGGGTCAAGAGAAGCTCTTGCGCGTTCGGTAGCAATGTTTCGTGCGGCGCGCTCTGCTTCCCGCACCGAAAGGCTGTTCGCCAAAATATTTTGATACAAATTTTTTTGATCATCCGGGTGGTCCGTGAGCATCAAAAGCGGACGCGTATGCCCTTCAGTTATTTTTCCTTCGGCGACCGCAGTTTGCATCTCTTGAGGCAATGTCAAAAGGCGCAGGGTGTTTGCCACGACTTCCCTGCTCTTTCCGATCTTCTCCGCGATCTCGCGCTGGAGCATGCCGAACTGGTCGATCAATTGCCTGAATGCCCGCGCTTTCTCCAGCGGATTTAAATCCTCGCGCTGGACGTTTTCCACGATAGCCAATTCCAATTTGACCTTATCCGACGTCTGTTCGCGAATTATGACAGGAATCTGATGAAGTCCAATGAGCTTTGAGGCCCTTAACCTGCGCTCTCCCGCCAACAATTCATATTCGACTACTCTTCCGGTATTAGTCTGGGTTTCTTTTCTGGTAACAACGACCGGCTGTAAAACACCGTATTCGCGGATCGACTCGGCAAGATCTTTTAGGGCGCCTTCATCGAATTCCCGCCTCGGCTGGAAAGGGTTCGGCAAAATCCTGGATGTTTCTATCCAGAATACGGATTCTTTTCGTTTCTCGTTGATTTTTTCATCCATTGGCTATAGAATAGCGTAGTAGTAAAAATTTATCAATTCACAATAGGCCCGAGTGGTGAAACGGCAAACACGCACGACTCAAAATCGTGTGCCGAAAGGCTTGTGGGTTCAATTCCCACCTCGGGCAAATTTATAACCCCCGCGCAACGCACCCACTTACCTTAAGGGGGTAAAATTAGTTATTCTTTTTCTCCTCTCCCCCTTAAAATAAGGGGGGGATTAAGGGGGGTTATTTCAATTTTTTAAAAATAAAATTAATCAGCCAGGCGCTGAATATTCCCACAATCATACCACCAAAAATATCGCTTGGCCAATGGACGCCGGCCGAAACGCGCCCCGCGCCCATAGCCAGCGCTCCCAAGAAAAAAACAATGCTTGTTTTCGGATAATAATAGTAAACCGCCATGGCAAGCGCAAAAGAGAATGACGCATGGCCGGAGGGCATTGAATGGCCTGGAGATTGCTCAATCAATTTATTGACTAAAACCCCCGCCTTCGCTAAAGCTTCGGCGGGCATGTCAAACGGCCTCGGCCGATCATAAAAAAATCTGATGATTTCTGTAAAAACAAATCGCGACAAAATACCCGCCGAAAACGCGTGAATTATTGCCAATTTTACGCGCCCTATATTCTTATCGAACGCGTAAAATAAAAACACCGCGACTATCATCACATACAACAAATACTCCGCCCGAAAAAGAATATTCCAATCCAAAAAATCATTAACCCCCACCCAGGAATTGAGCCACCGGAAGATTGTAAGGTCTAATTGATACATGGACACATTGTATCACATATGCTAGGGTTGGAGGAGAAAAATAGAAAGAAGAAAAAGTATGGGCGGAATTGGCGACGGTGGCGGAGGTAAAAAAATGGGCATGAAATTGACTTTCTTAAATCCGGACGGAACGAGAGTTGATTTTTTTGAGGATAATCTTTATGAATTGGTCAATGAGCATTTTTTAGCTTTACAAGAAAAATGGAGTGCTTTTCTTAAGAAAAAAGGTGTTACCGTCGGATTTTTTTGCAGGGCCTCCATCGGCCTTCCAGAAAATGCCGAAATAATGAAAGGTTTTCGTGCTCAAATCGACGAGCATAATCAGAGCGTAATCCGCAACCTTATTACTCTTCATCGCGAAACATCAAAAAAAGAATACGATAATCTTGTCCAACTCGCCAAAGAACTTGGGATTGAATCTGCAAAATTCAATCATTTGGAATGGAACAAGCTGGCCCTTGAAGAATCAAGAAAAGAGCGGGAATTGCGCTGAAACGGCCAGACAGAAATTGATCCGCGAAGACGCGGCGGCGTAACAATGTCAGAATAGCGATGACAATCCTCGGACGCAAGTCCGAGATTTTTATTTCATAACCCCCCTGGCGCCAGTCCATAACCCCCTCCTTCCCCCTTATCTTAAGGGGGACGTCACTTCGTTGCTTTGATTATTTTAGCAATTACGTTATCAATATCATTTACTATCTCATTATTCCAAAAACGAAGAACCTTAATATTGTTGCCGTTTAGATATTTGGTCCGTTCGGCGTCATATAATTTTTGTTCGCTTGGGATATGACTTCCTCCGTCTAATTCAATAGCTAATCTTACTTTTGGGCAGTAAAAATCAAGAATATAACCGCCTATGCTATATTGCCTGAAAAATCTTTTATTTCCAAATTGTCTTCTATTCAGGCATCTCCACAAAATTCTTTCTGCTTTGGTTTGATTATGCCGCAATTCCTTTCTCCTGTCTTTTAAAATTTTATTATTATAAATATGCTTCATATCTTCGCCCACTTAAGATAAGGGGGCTACGGGGGTTACCTCTTCGCGAGTTCCACCAAATTCTTAAAAAGCATGGCAACTGTTAGAGGGCCAACCCCGCCCGGTACGGTGGTAAAAAGTGAGGCTTTTTCGACGACAGCGGGATCCATGTCCCCCGCCAATTTTCCATTCGCCTCCGATGTTCCGCAATCTATTGCGATAACCCCGTCTTTTACCATGTCCGCTCCTATTAAATGAGGCATCCCGGCGCCGGAAATAATGATATCTGCATTCACGGTATAGAGCGTTGGGTCATCTGTGTTTTCATCTATCGCAGTTACTGTTGCTCCCTGATTGATAAGCCAGATAGCCGCGGGCTTCCCTACAAGCCTGCCCACACCCAAAACAACAACTTTCTTCGCCTTAAGCTGTATGCCATAAGCCATAAAAATATGATCTATCGCGCCAACGACCGGAGGCAAAACTTTTGATCTGCCCGAAGAAAACAATCCTACGCTTTTTGATGAAAGTATATCGGGATCTTTTTCCGGAATTATCGCGTCCAAAATGTATTGAGTATTTATTTCTTTCGGCAGCGGTAGCTGGATTATCACTCCTGTATTTTCTTTGATGTGGACGATTTCCGAGACTTTTTCGCGCAATTTAGAAGTAGTTATATCGTCTTCTATATTATAAATTCTTACATCTATACCTACCGCGCCCCCAAATTTCTTTTTTTGCTCCATAAATTTTAATGCCACCGAATCATTCCCCACCTGCACTACTGCAAGTCTTAATTTTTTTCCAAATTTAGAAACCTCGTCTTTCAGCGAGGTTTTTAACTCTTCAACCATTTTTTTGCCGTCAACTATCATGTTTAATATGATACAAATAATCCCCCCTTAAGGTAAGGGGGGCTTGGGTGGTTATGAAATCGGAAATTTTTTGGCAAGCGCAAGAACTTCTTTTTTTATTTTAGAGACTTCTTTATGGGCAATAGCTCCGTGAATCATTTTTGCAACCTCTTTCATCTCTGTCTCTTGCATTCCTCTCGTTGTGAGCGCAGGCGTACCCAGTCTCAAGCCGGAAGGATTAAATGGAGACGCATCTCCCGGAACCGTATTTCTGTTCGCAATAATACCTACAGCTTCAAGTGATTTCTCCGCTTCTCCGCCGGGGATTCCCAAAGGACGCAAATCGACAAGAATAAGGTGCGAATCCGTTCCACCACCAACAAGAGTAAATCCGAGTATTGTGAGTTCATCCGCCAATACTCTGGCGTTTTTTACGACTTGCAGAGCATATTTTTTGAAAGAAGGCCGTGAAGCTTCCCAAAAGCAAACAGCCTTGGCCGCCGTAACATTGTTGTGCGGTCCGCCCTGCATTCCCGGAAACACGGCCTTATCTATCTTATCGGCAAGTTCTTTTTTGCAGAAAATTACGGCGCCTCTCGGCCCGCGCAAAGTTTTATGCGTCGTCGTCATCACAACATCAGCATAAGGAAACGGCGAGGGATACGCGCATCCGGCAATAAGCCCCGCGATATGCGACATATCGACTACATGGTAAGCTCCCACTTTTTTTGTAATCTCATAAAATCTTTTGAAATCCACCACACGCGGATACGCGGTAAAACCGGAAATTATCACTTTTGGCCTTACCATTTCAGCAATCTTCTCCAAAGCTTCAAAATCAACCAATCCGGTTTTGGGATCAATATCATACTGCTCGGCCTTCCATATTTTTCCGGTCACCGAAACTTTGTACCCGTGCGTCAGATGTCCGCCCGATGAAAGCTTTAGTCCGCTGATTGTTTCACCCGGCAACGCCAATGCAAGGAGAATTTCCATGTTTGCCGGAGACCCGGAATACGGCTGTACATTCACATGCCATTCGTTAGGATCAAGTTTGAAAAGGGATAACGCCCTTTTTTGCGCGAGGATCTCCACCTCATCGATATATTTGTTACCGGGGTAATATCTTTTTCCGGGATATCCTTCCGAATATTTATCGGTGAGTCTTGAGCCGTTCGCTTCCAAAACGTCATCCGATGCATGGTTTTCGGACGCGATCATGTCCAGCGTTTCCTGCTGACGCTTTTCCTCAAGCTTAATTAAGCGTGCTATTTTTTTATCTTTCATAGGCCTATTAATTACGAATCTAATGCTAATATACTAATAAAATGCCTGATCAGCAAAAGTATTTTTATTTTTTCTTATAAATTTTGCCACGATGATCTATGTAGTAAATACGAACAGCCTCCACTTGCCACTCTATTTTATAAACTACTCTCCAATCTCCGACGCGCAATTTATAAAAATCCTTGAAGCCAGCATGAAGCGGCAAGGGTAAAATTGAGTCAAAATTTTTTACTAACCAATCTAATTTATCAATAACTCTTCGGCGCGTTTCATGGTCCAGCTTTGCCAAGTCCTTTTCAGCCTCCGATGAAAAATCCAAAGACCACTGCACCATGCTTTAATAGTATTTTTTCTTAATTTCAGAAAATGGAACAGTTTTTTTTGATTTAGCGGCTTGGCACAATCTTTTTTGAGCCTCTTTGCTTAATTCCAAACCAAAATCTGGGTCGCTTAACACTTCATTAACGGCCCTTACAACGTAATTTTTCACTTCCCTATTTAATTTTTTTGGCAAAATAGCGGTAGGCATGTATATATGATACATCATCATTATTTACTGGTCAAGCGCGCACAAAAAAAAGAAAGCCCTCATGCTGGAGGGCGTTTGTCTAATTGAAGATCTTTGCCTTTATCAATCGGCACATACTCGCTGGTACAATACGAGTCGCCTATTTTATAATTGGGGTAGAGGCTGTAGGAATTTTTTATTTCTCTTCCGTCATCTAGAACATAATAAAGTGTTGGTAGAACATCATCGATAAAACAGACAGTTTTCGCATTTTGAACTCCTTTTTTCTGATTACATTCTTATCACCTTACAATAGCCCTGTCAATGCCTTCGCCAATTTTTTCGGGTCGTGGCGGATCAATGTGCCGCTCCGCAAAAGATCAGCTTTGATTACATTCGGGCCATAGGCGTCAGGCACTACAAACCCTGCCTCTTCCTCGCGGTATTTTTCCAGCATTTTTTTTGTCGGTTTTTTATTATTTAAAATAATGTAATCCGGTTTTACTTTGAGGCCCTCTTCCAGTTTTCTTACAAAATCGAGCGCAGTGAATTTATGGGTTTCGCCATATTTCGTCATTAAATTGCAAACATAGATTTTTTTTGCTTTCGATTCCCTGATCGCTTCGGACATTCCTGCGACAAGAAAATTCGGTATGATGCTCGTGTAGAGATCCCCCGGACCCATAACAATAACGTCAGCAGAAGCAATCGCTCTTTTCGCGTTCGGATTTATTTTTGCTTCGGGGTCCAACCAGATCTTTTTTATTTTTAATTTTCCGTCATGCCGCGGAATATCGATGTTCGTCTCGCCGCGGATCACCGTCCCGTTTTCCAGCTCGGCGTAAAGCCTTGTATTGTCCAAAGTAACCGGTATTACTTCGCCTTCGACCTGCAGCATTTTTGAGGCCTCTTTGACCGCTTTTTCAAAACTACCGAAAGAACGCTCAAGTGCCGTCAAAATAAGATTTCCAAACGAATGGCCAGCGAGCTTTCCTTCCGAAAATCTGTATGAAAAAAGCTGAGCCAACATCTTATTCGGATGGCGGGACAACGCAACCATTGCTCTTCTTATGTCGCCGGGCGGCAATATTCCGAATTCGTCGCGAAGTACGCCTGAAGAGCCGCCGTCATCGGACATGGATACGATTGCGGATAAATTCAGCGAATATGGCCGCAAACCCGAGAGAACGGTGAATACGCCTGTCCCTCCGCCAATAACAACAACCCTATTGCCTTTTAATGAATTTCTCATATAACTATATTAGAACAGATTCGAAAAGGAGGGGTAACATGCGGAGACAATCGGGCCCATATAGCCGAAATTATTCATGGGGAGAGTTAATTGAAAACGGCGTAAAATTTGTGTACGGTGCCAACGAACACAACTGCTACATTGACAGCGCAACGAAAATCGGCTCCGGCACCATCATTTATCCCGGCATCATACTCGACTCAAAAACCAAAATAGGGAAAAATTGCATTATTGCAGGCCTGATTATTGAGTCCGAAATCGGTGACAATTGCGAAATCGGCAAATTCGCCGAAGTTACAAGATCCAGGCTTGCGCGAGGAATAAACGCAAAACACGCCTGTGGTATACGCGATGCCGATGTCGGACCGTTTACAAACGTCGCCTCCGGTACGGATATTAAAAATTACGACGGAGTTGAAAAATTCAAAACGATAATCGGTTCAAAATGTTTTTTGGCCGGAACGATAATCGGCGGCGTTATGATTGGCGACGAAGTTCGCATACATCCGGAAGCGTTAGTCAAAGATAATCTTCCTTCAATGTCTTATTATGCATACGGCAAGATCAAAGAATATCGTTCGTGGTATTTGGATGGTAATTATCTGAATTTAGATCTGCCAATTCCATATCTTAACAGGCTGCATTTTATAAAGGTCATTGAAAAAAAATTGGGATACAAATTTCACAACGGAGAAAAATCGATTGATGAAAATTTGAAAAAATATTTCAACACTCCTAACGGCCACCTGAACCTCACTCCGCTCCGCGCGCTGGAAAAATTCGGCTGCGCGGGAATCCTCTGTATTTTGGGTGAGTGCGATCACTTCGGAAAATCGAAAAAACCAGCCAAAGAGCCTGCTTCGTAGGCTCTTTTTCTTATCATCATGCCACCGTGACACTTCTTATATTTCTTTTATTTGGCGTGCGCGCAAAATCTCCTCCGTTTTTTTGATATCTTCGGGATAGCCGATTGGTAGCCAAAAATCGGCCCTTACCGCGATCATTTCGTAGTCGCGTACCATTTGTGCCAAAGAATCCGTAATATAATACTCGCCGTTCGGATGCTGTTTTGCCGGATAATTAAATATTTTAGAATCCAAAACTTTGACTCCCGTCGAAGCAAGATTTGAAGGCGGTGAGATCGGTTTTTCCACAAGATCCAAAACTTTTCCGCGGTCATCCGCAACAATCACCCCGAATCTCCGCGGATCCTCTACTTCTTTTACCATTATTGAGAGCGGATGCGCGAGGCATTTTTGAATGTCTGCTTTCGACTGAAGATCATCCGCGTAGAGCATAAGAAATCTTTCATCGGCCAAAAGCGAACGCGCGAGCCACAATGCCTGCGCGGTTCCCAATTTTTTCGGCTGGTGGATATATTTTATTTTTTTCCCGGCAAAATTTTCTCCGAAATATTCTTTTATCTTCTTTTCAAGATAACCCGTGACCAAAATAACCTCACCGATCTCGTCCGGCAACGAATCAAAAATATGGTGAAGCAGAGGCTTCCCTAAAATCTCGATCATCGGCTTCGGGCGCGACTCCGTTAACGGACGCATCCTCAAGCCCTCCCCTGCGGCTAAAATTACGGCTCTCATTTTATTACTTTGGCTTTAAGATATCGTTCGCTTTTTTAATAATATTTCTTAAGTTTTGAAATTTAACGATCTTCATCGCCTCTTTATATGTAAACCAGCCGTAGCCGTTGTGTTCCATTGAGACCGCGACTTCACGTTTTCTGCTCTGTGCCAAGTAAAATATCACTATTTTAAAAATACGCTTTTTTTCGCGGAAGAAGAAAAACTTGTCGGTTACCCGGAATTGATCCTTTAAAATAAGGTCGTTTTTCCCCAAGTCCGTTTCTTCTTTTACTTCGCGAAATGCCGCGTCCATCCCGCGTTCGCTTTGTTCGAGCTTCCCCTTTGGAAAATTCCAATAGTTCCCGCCGTGGTACAAAAGCAGATATTTTATCCCCTCGCTCGTTTTCCTATATATTATTATCCCAGCTGATATTTCTCTAGACATAACTACATTATTCCACAGTTACCGATTTCGCCAAATTGCGGGCATTGCCATGCTTTAGCATTCCCAAATATGAATTTTGTATTGCCAAATTCGCATTTTTTTTGAGTTTCTTAAACATTCTTCTTTTGGTAGAAGACCTCAATGCTCTATGGTCAGGAAATTGAACCCAGCCTAAAAAATCGACCCCTGAAGCAATTGTGCTTATTGAAATCTTTTTAGGATGGAGCTTCAGTTTTAGGCTTTCCTGTAAAAATTCTCTGATTTGCTTTATCAAGTTTATTAGGCTTGTTTTGCTATCCGATAAAATAACAAAGTCATCTGCATATCTAATATAATACTTGGCTTTAAGTTTATGTTTCATAAATTGATCAAATTCATTCATATAAATATTTACTAAAAGCTGCGAGGTAAGATTGCCTAAAGGCAAGCCGACACCTGGCCGTGTTGATAAAAAACTATTTATCACCTTTTCAATAAGCCGGAGTATGTTTTTGTCGGGGATATAATTTACTAGAATTTTTGTTAAGATATTATGGTCAATGCTGACAAAGAACTTCTTGATATCGCCATTCAAAACCCAGCAAGTTTTAGTGTGATTTTTGCTGACCTTAAAAGCAAATGAGCGAAATCTGTTAATAGCCTTATGAGTGCCTTTATTAAGCCTGCATGAATAGGAATCTGCTATAAAAGTTTTATCAAAAAACGGGTAAAGCTTTCTGTATATTGCGTGGTGTAGAAGTCTGTCCCTAACGCTTGCTTTATGTATGTTTCTAGGTTTTGGATCAGAAATATTGAATGCTTCATAGGAAGCGTGACTATAGGTTTTGGCAACAAGCTCTTGGTGGAGCACAATAATATTTTGCATTAAATTTCGCTCAAATTCTTGGACATCTTTTTTATTCCTTTTGTCGCGCGAAAACTCTTTCCATGCCTCTAGCAAGTTTTCTATGCTAATGATATCTTCAAAAATATGAGTGAATTGAATTTTCATAAAAATTTACCTTTACAGACCCCCCCCAACGGCTTTTGCCGTTATTGCAAAAGCTGAAAGAAGTATATTTGCTTTGGTACGGATATTATACAACTTTGCCGAAAGTTCATAGGCATTCTTTGGGCCAGCGCATAGATAATCTCTTTATCGAAATAATCGAATTTATCGCTATCGCGAGCTTTCTTTCAAAAGAGGAGAAATTGCCATATATAAAAGTAGCTATTCGTAAAACAGATACACTCAAAGTATTACTTATGGTTTTGTGGGAAACAAAATCGTTGGATAATAAAAAATACATTGCTCTTTCCGTAAAAATTGAGGAAATCGGTAAAATGCTGGGAGGGTGGAGCGGGCAGATTATGAAAACCTTTCAACAAGTTCAGGGTAAGTAAAACTCTCCCGAAAAAGGAGAGAAATGAAAAGAGTTGCGCGCAAAGCCGCGGGATTGTTGTCGTTCCAATCGTTGTCGAGCCAGTTGTAGTTCGAGCGCCACTTGCCATCGTTGAAGTACAGGTAACGAACGTAGAGATTGCGGTCAGAGTTGCGATTTGAGTATGAAGTGCCACCAGCGCCACCATCCTTCGAATACTCTCAGGATTGTATCGTATTCGGCATCTCATTCAGCAAAATGACCTACTGGGTTAATGCCCTAGCACTCTATACCAAGTATCTTCATTTTTTGAAGAGTCTACATACACCACTCTATCCGAAACCGTAATCGCGGATACTCTCGATGCATGGATACTGGATTCGGTAGTCCCGACCTTAGTCGTGGGCGTATTCACCTAATACCGTTTCAATTTTACCAAAGAAAAATCCCCGTGCCAAGTTTGCAATTTTACAAACTCGACACGGGGAAAATCGAAGGACTAAGTTCCAAGAATCTAAAAGACCAAAGATTCTAAGCGCTAAGCGCTAACTTGCGCGCAAA
>MFIK01000007.1:0-3639 GCA_001778875.1 Candidatus Giovannonibacteria bacterium RIFCSPLOWO2_02_FULL_43_54
TGAATTTTTCTTCGCCTGTGACCCCAAGCTTACGGCGCCTAGCTCCCATTGCCAAAATCAAAGCTTTTGCTTCATACGCGCCACCTTGGTCAATTTTTACGTCAAAATCACATATACGCTCTTGAGATGAGCATCTTGTAGATTTTATTTCGGCGGCCCGTTCGCCGATTTTTATATCAATAACATCCGAAAAAGCGCGCACATGCGCCTCCAATTTTTGGGCCAGATCAAAGCCCGAAATATGCGCTTCGCCTATCCAATTTTGAATATCATCGGAAACAACAGACTGTCCGCCGAAAGATTCCGCAATTAAGAGCGTCTTTAGGCGTTTTCTTGCCGAATAAACCGCCGCCGCGGCTCCGGCCGGCCCTCCGCCGATGATGATTACATCATAAAGCATACTTGAAAAAATTCTAAATTCTAATTTCTAAATACTAAACAAATTCTAAACTCCAAATTCTAATCTCTAATAAACAGTTTTGAATTTTGAATTTGAAATATTATTATTTGTTTAGAATTTAGGATTTCGTGCTTAGGATTTTATTTTTTAAGTTCACTCTCAATAACAGATTGAAATGCAGAAAAGGGCTGGGCGCCGCCGACCATTTTACCATTTATGAATGATGCTGGCGTCCCATTCACGCCGATGCCCCTTCCTTCACCGGTGGAATCCTCAACCGCTTTTCTATATTTTCCAGAATCAAAACATGAGTTAAATTTGGCCTGGTCCAATTTGATAGCCACCGCGAACTTTTTGAGATTTGTATCTGAAAACGCTCCCTGATTCTCCCCATTTTGATGGCTGAAAAGATAATCGTGAAAATCCCAAAATTTTTCCTGCTCTCCGGCGCAACGCGCCGCTTCGGATGCCCTAAATGATTCCTCGCCCAAAAAAGCAAAATCGCGCCAGACAAAAGCGGCTTTGCCGGTCTTTACGTATTGTTCAACTATCTGCGGCTTCACTTGCTCCGCGAACCTTCCGCAAAACGGGCACTGAAAATCGCCGTATTCAATGAATACGACTTTGGCCGTCGGACTTCCCAAAATAAAATCTCCTTCGCGAACCTTCAAAACTTCAGACGAATTTACCGCCGGAGCATCGCCGTTATTTACAAAACCGCCGGCTCCAACCGGAACATTGGCGCCGGGGGCATTCACGTAAACAATCGCTCCCCCGATTATTAAGCCCGCGACAATAATTGCCGCCGGTATCATCGTCTTGTTTTCTTGACCTTGCGTTTCGTTTTCCATTTTTCAATAAATTAAAGCCCAATAAAAGTGGGGTTATTTTACTTGCTTAATGCCGAGCTTACGCTCAACATAAGAAAGACGGGAAAGAATATCTATAAACTCATCCCTATACACAATATTTTTTCTTATCTCAGCGACATCTTTTTCTATCATCGCCACCCTGGCGTCTAAATGTGATATCCGCTGGTCAATATGTGCGAGCCTCGCCTCAAACTTATCCATCCGAGAATCAAACTTATCCATTCTGCCACCCAATTCGTCAAATCCTCTCTTTACCATCCCCGCCAAAATATCCAATGTAATATGTTTTTTTGCCATAATTAATATTAATATAATTAAATCTCGATAAATAGCTGGTTCGATTCCCGGTTTCCTTCAGCCGAATAGCTGGACCCATTGGCCGGATTCCCGTCCGTATGGCACCCGGGATCGGCATTATCGATTTTACCGTCTCCATCGTTATCCAGCCCATCAACGCACTGGTTTGTTTCATTATTATCGTTTTCTGAAACGCATCCTATGTCATTCGGGTAGTCGGTTTGTCCGTCTCCGTCATTGTCTTCTCCGTCCAAACAATCAGGATTCGGCGCGGCCACACATTGCGTAATATCGTAAAGACAGCCGTTTGGCGGCGAGGTGCATCCCAAAGTGCCCCCGGTAAATCCGAGCGATTGGCACGTAGCTCCGCCTAAATTTGTTCCATCGCAATCTTCGCCTAAGTCGATTGCGCCGTTTCCGCAAATTTGCTGTGGCAACTCATCGTTATCCAAAAGCGAGGAGCATCCCGGGTCCGCCGGCAAAACTCCGCAACCTGAAAAATCACATTTTCCATCGCTGTCGTTATCTACGCCGTCTGAACATTGAGGAGGAATCGTTTTGAAATTCAAGGTAAATCCGATGGAATCGTCTTTAGGCAAAAATTGTGAACCGATCGGAGTAACAGAATCTAAAGCCGCGCCTGCCGGACCGCCGCTGACATAATTGACGGTATAAGTTTCATTCGCAATGACACCTGAATAAGTAAATGGCGCGGTGGAGTTGCTAATATTCCCGGATGGACCGGACAAAGCATAATTTATCGCGCTCGTGCCGGACGACGGCCACGGCTGGCCGTCTAGGGTTGCGCTAACAGAGATATCGCCCTTCGGTGCGACATAAATTTCATCAGCTCCAATGTCCCAGGCAACGCCGGAAGGCCTTGAATCGCCTTCAATATCACTTGAAACAGGGAGATATGGATCGCTAATCAAGCTGACGCCTCTATTTAGCGCTTTGGTATCGCTGGGAGATAGGTGAAAATCCTTCCCGGTTTTATTTACAAAAGATACGGTTGTATTATTTTGAGAATTTGAACCCGGAGCTCCATTATTTGATATATTGTTGGACGAAGCAGAAAAAGTTCCGCCGTAACCCCAATTGGAATCCTGAACAATATTATTTTTCGCGACAATAAGTCCAAGTGTCGATTCGTTATTTATGCCGCCCTGGACATTGATTATCGTATTATTATAAATATATCCCGTACCAGTACTACAAGGGTCTTGATTATAGCATTCGCCAAATTTTATACCTTTTGAAGAACCATAATTCGTTCCGCGCAAATCGTAAATTAAATTGTTCCAAATTTTTCCGGTGAGATTTCCAATGTTATAACCCATGGAAATACCAGAAGCATAATTGAGTATCTGGCCTGTAATAATATTATTGCTGACTTCCACCCATCCACTGCTTATATATGACGCTTCAATTCCCTTATTGCCGTTGTATGTAGAAATTATTTTTATCTGCAAGCCGTCGATTTTGACGTACGGCTTATACGTTCTTATCGCGGCAGTGCTGTTATTATCCGGACTGAAAATCAGGCTGTATTTTTGATTGTTCCACTTTCCGTCATGCCGCTGGCTTAAATTAACTTCGCTTGCTGTATTTGTAGGAGTATAAATCCTAATATAATTGTTCGGGCCGGTTACAATACTGCTGCCGGAAATAAGTATGCCAGCGTAAATGCCGCCGCCGGTGAAATATTCCGGCCCAGTATCATAATACAAGGGGATGTTCAAAATATAATTGCCGGAAATCAAATTAGAAGTATTGAGATGATTAGCATCTCCCGCTTGAAAACCAGTGTAATAACTGACAGCATTGTTTAAAGAATCAAACTCATGCCGAATGGAATTTACAGTCGCATTTGAGACATTGGAGGGCGTATCGCCTTTAACTGTAACAACGGTCCATTTTGTCTGGGAAATCTTACCGGAAATAAAAACTTTTTGAGTGGAGTTGTACGTAACCCTATCTCCCACGCCTATATTAGGTGCGGTTTGGGCCACGCTGAAAGTGGCAACGCCGCTTGAAAGTGTAACTGTCGGCGATCCGGTTTTGTGATCC
>MFIK01000007.1:3662-5711 GCA_001778875.1 Candidatus Giovannonibacteria bacterium RIFCSPLOWO2_02_FULL_43_54
TTCGAATATATGGCCTGAATTTCAACCGCCGAAAGCACGCGGTTATAGATGCGAACGTCATCTATCAGGCCGTCAAACGGCTGCCCTTGCGGTTGTTGATAATCATCTCCTATAATTAAAGGTCTATAACTATCGTCTGAGCGAGTGCCATCTCCATTTATGTCTTTATCATGAGTCGGAGATTTGCCGACCAAACTGCCATTCACATAGAACTTCGCGTTAGCCGCGATTTTAGAGCCGTCCCACGTTACAACAACATGATTCCACCCCCCGACTTCAATAACATTTTCTTCCGCCACCGCGATAAGATCCTGTCCGGGATCAAAACCGGGGTCATTGAGGTTTCTATTAAAATCAGCTGAAAAATATAAAGAATTATGGTTCCCTGATGGATTCTCTGTTCTCAAAACCCAACCGGTGAACGTCGGAGTTGCGCCGTGCGTCTTGGCAACTATGACGTTGCCGGGATTTGAAAGACTATCCGGTTTAATCCATACGGAAATGCTTAAAGCGGGCAAATTATTGAGAGTAGAAGGTGTGCCCGCATTCACATAATCATTCACCCCATCAAAATTTAAAGCGCCGTCAATCTTTCCTGTAGCCCATGCTGGGTTGTTAATGAGCGTTCCGGTGTTTCCATTGCCTGACGAGTCCGTGGCAGAAGTTCCAGAACTATCATCAAGTTTCCACCAACCGACAAGGCCCGAAGTTATATCCGCGTGGACCGGCGCCGTGGGCAATATAACGCTAAAAAATAGTATAAAACTTATTATGTAAAATAATTTTTTCATTTATTTAAATTTACGTAGGTAATCGTAACCGCACTTTCATTGATGGTAATGTTCATTTGCTCTGACGGTTTTTTAAAATACATGGAGTAAACCGCCGAATCGCGCGAAGAATTTATAACTTGCCAATCGTTTTCTTCCGCCCAATTTAAATAAAAATCAAAATTCTCGCCGGGGGTCTTAAGCGACATGAAAACCACCGTGCTTTGTTTGGCGGTTGAATTGGGATATTCGGCGCTATACGACTCAACAACGCTCGCCTTCCCATTTAAAGGGATATTTTGAGGAGTGGTTTTGCCTAATTCTGCACTCGGAGTTTTTGTTACTTTGGGAATTATTATATTGCTTTCTTCGCGTTTAACTTCGCTCTGCCAAACCGACCAAGCTATAAGTAAAATCGCCAAAAGAACGAGTACAAAAGCGGGGCGGTTTTTCGGATCTAAAATAAAATTCGGTTCGTCGGCCGGGAAACCCCGATCTTTCGGCGGAGCGATCTTTTGTTTTATATCCATAAAAGTTTCTTTAGAAAATGGACGCATCAGTTTTTTAGAAACGCATAAATAACATGGCCAGTAATTTCTCAAACGGCACGAATACTTCCCTGAAAATCGTATTGCTTTCGTCGTTGTCGTTGGGATCATAAGAACCCGGGTTATTGGGATTGCCGTCCGAATGACAACCCTTGTCGTCAATATTCGCGTCAATATCTCCATCGTTATCGCGTAAAGTTCCGTCCTGATTTTTATCATTGCATTGCGAATACTCGGTAGTACCGCCTGATTGGGTGCAGGAGGGGTCTGCGGCGTCAATTCCTCCGCCTGGATAAGCTAGGTCTCCGTCGTTATCAATTCCATCCGCGCATGGAGGCGCCTGATTTACCGTAAGCACAAATTGCGTCGTTCGGGTTAATGCAACGCTTATTCCGGAAACAATAATCATATAATCTCCGGGAGGGGTTGAGAGCGTGGTGTTAATGGTAAGAGTTTTAGAACAATTAGACCAATTCGGGTTGCAGAATGGAGGGTTCGAGAATGAAAGTGTCGCACCTGGAAGGCCCGGCACTGAAAAATCAATCCGTTCCGCGGTGCCCGAAAGAAGATTCGCCGTTATCAAATTTTGCACGGATTGCCCCTGAATCACGCTTTTCGGCCCGTTGTTTGAGAGGCCAAAGTTGAAAACGGGGGCAGTATTTACAGTAATAGAAACATCATCTGAATTGCTCAAAACACTGTCCGAGCCAGTAAGCCGCAGTACATAAGTG
>MFIK01000008.1 GCA_001778875.1 Candidatus Giovannonibacteria bacterium RIFCSPLOWO2_02_FULL_43_54
CGGACAGGATTTTTATGCGGGTTGCGAGCCGTTCAGATGTTTACACGGTCGGCATGGCAAGATCCTGGGACAATCTTACTTCAAAAGGAGTTGTTCAGGTCATGCCGGAGAAATTGGTGGTTTATACGAACCGCATGGTTGAGGAAGCTATAAAAATTGTCGGCATGAAAAGAGAAGATGTTTTTATGGCCGGACCTCCGCAGTTTGATAGGTATTACAAAAAAAGCGAGACGACGCGGGAACAATTTTTGAAAGGTTTGGGTATATCTCCCGAAAAACGCGTGGTACTCGCGGCTCCATTTTTTGACAGGTATACCGGTTCGGCCGTTGTGATGATAAACGGGCTTTTGGATGCAATTAAAACAGGAAAACTTCCGAAAGATATCCAGATTCTGGTGCGGTATCGTCCGGGGACGCCTCCGATAGCCGAAGGATTGTTGAAGAAAAGCGAAAACCTTACCATTACGGTGCCGTGCGAGGTGCATTTTGACGGACGAGGCAGGTTAAGTACGACGGAGGATTTTGAGTGGAGAAAGGAAGATGTGGATCTTTTGATGAATTCGCTCCGCTGGAGCGATGTAGTGATAAACACCGTTTCAACGTTAAGCGTGGACGCGTCGGTCTACGACAAGCCTGTTATTAACGTGCGTTTTGACGCGGAACCATCTTGTCCGCCGATGCACAGCGTAATGGTAATGTTGCCGAATCACGACCATTATAAAGCGATTGAGGCTTCAGGCGGCGTAAAGCTCGTCGGAAGCATGGATGAAATGATATCGGCGATAAACGCATATTTAAAAAATCCGAAACTCGACGCCGAAGGCCGCGAGAGATTGCGCCAAGAACAAATTGTTTTTATGGACGGCAAAGCCGGCCACCGCATCGCCGATTTTATAAAAGGGGAGCTGGTTAAATTTTGAGCACGAAAGAAATCTATGCAATTTTTGCGCTCATTCTCGGCCAGCCAGCGCTGGCCTCCGAGGGTTGCTTTGCCTTTTTGCTCTTCGCAAAGCCTCAGAGACCATGCCAAAAAGGCAGCAAAACCCGCGAAAAACTCATAGCTTTCTTTCGTTTTTAACCTTTCAAAATTTCCTCGGCGACTTTTTTGGCCGCTGAAGTTTTTGGGAGCGGAAAATATTTTTTCTGGGTTTTTTGGATAGATGCCGTGAATTTTTTGTCTTCGATCATCTTTTTCAATACCAATACAAATTCATCCGTATTATCGCGATAGATGCCGATGTTAGCGCCTATAATGTTTGGAGGAAAATCGGACAACGACAGCTTTTCCATCGTAATTTTCCCCGCATTGGGCAGTAATATGCAAACGGCCGGAATTCTCAAATAACACGCCTCTACGTGGTTTGCAGACTGAATGCCGGCGATAAGGTCGAATAAAGGCAATAAATCCTCGCTGGAAGGGAATTGCGAGGTACCCAGAAGATTTAATCCTTGTGAAAACTTATTGTATCTTTCCGACTCTTCATCTCTAGGGTGCGGGCGAATGACAACGCGGATATTTTTGTTCTTCATTTCGTTTTGAAGTTTACGAACTCCCTTTGCAAAAAATTCGAATGTTATCTCGTCGTATTGCCAGGCGTTTGGCGTTCCGCGTCCCACATAAAGAATCACAAAATCATTATCGGTGAGTCCGAATTTTTTTCTCAGCCATTTTCTGTCTTTTTCTTTATTTAATTTTTTAAACCGGTCCAAATTCGGGTTTCCGGTAATGACGATCTTTCCTGCGTAGTCGTCCTCTTTAAGGAATTTTCTGGCCAATTTATCGGGCGCCAAAACTTTATCCCAGTATTTCATCATTTTATAATTCATCGGCCAGCGGTGGTTTGCCCAAAAATCCTGAAAGCAGATTATTTTTTTGCCGGACGCGTGTGCTAGCTCCGTGAAGCGGTTATTAACATACGGCCCCAAAACCAGAGAACTCATGGCGACCACCAAAATGTCTGGGTTAAAATCTTTATAAATTTTCTCCGCGTCCTCTTTATGGTTGCATCGTTCGGGATTATATTTTTTCAGAACATTATAGGCGGCGTTGGCTTTGGTATTTACCGTAACCACCAAAAGCTCGTTTTTTTTCTGAAGCAAAGGAATTGCCGTCTCAATAAATTCCGCCGGTCCCGGTGCGTCCACAACAACCATTATTTTTTCTTTTTTTAGCATTGATTTATTTTAGCATTAAAATTAAGCAATAAAAAAACGATTTTCCTAAATTGGATAGCGGCGCTTGCAAGCGTATGTAATGATTTGTCAAGACTTGGAAACCGGGTTTCCAAGTGCTAGGATTTTTGGAATATGAGAAAAATAAAATTCGTCAATGGAGAGTTTTATCATATCTTTAATCGAGGCGTAGACAAAAGACCAATTTTTGAGCGACAGCAAGATTTTGATCGTTTTCTGCAAAGCATGGATGAATTTAATACTACTCAATCTATAGGTAGTATTTACGAAAATTCATTCCTAAAACCGGATGTTAAGTTGAGGCGTCGGAAGGCTAAATTAGTAAATATCATTTGCTATTGTTTAAACATAAATCATTATCATTTCGTTCTCGAACAATTAGTTGACTGTGGTATTAGCAAGTATATGAAAAGTTTGGGTGGAGGATTTACAAAATATTTTAACGGAAGATATAAGAGAAACGGAGTTTTATTTCAAGGACAATTTAAAGCAAAACACATCAGCTCTAACGAATATCTTTTGCATGTTAGCGCATATGTAAATTTAAATAATCTTGTACATAAGCATAAGGGCAATTTATTTCGCTCAAGTTGGAGAGAATATTTTAATAAAATTGGAAAAACATTATGCAAGTCGCAAATCCTATTAGATCAATACAAAAATAGAAATGAATACAGAAACTTTGCGATCTCGTCGTTAAAAGATATTTTAGCTAGGAAAGAACTGTCCAAAGAATTGGAGCAATTATTGATGGAATAACCCACTTGGAAACCGGGTTTCCAAGTGGAGAAATTGCAATGAAACTTCCCAATGGTGTCAATCGTTTGATAGATAACAAAGGAATTGATTCTTTGAAAAACAAGGAGGCTGAAAAGTGAAGAAAATATTATTTGTTGCCGGAGATATCGGTGGCGCTTCGGCGCAGATGCCTGTTTATAAAAAAATGTCGGCATTGCCGGAAAAATTCGAAGCGAGGGTTCTGGTGGATGGCGGTCCGAGAGCCAAGGCGCAGGACGCATGGACTAAAGCGGGCGTTCCATTTGCGACAGTTGACCCAGCAAAAAAAGAGTTAATAGCAAGTGCGGCGCAATGGCCAGATGTTATCATATCAGGCTCATGCGCTACTGCTTATCAATTGGAGAGCGAGGTTGTCAGGCTTGCCCAAGTGGCAGGGAAGAGGTCAGTAATTTTGGCAGACCATATTTTGTCGCATCGCTACAGTTTTTTTATGGAGCTTAAGCCGACAAACTGGTTTGCTATAGACAGCGCTCACAAAGAGGACATTTTAAGCCGCAGACCCGGGCTAAAGAGCGAGTGTGTGGTTGTAACCGGGCAGCCAACATATGACAGTTTAAAAGACATTTTAAACCGTAAAAGCGAGATCAGAAAAAAACATCGGTCCGGCCTCGGGATCGCAGAAGATGATTATTTGGCTCTATACCAGTCAACTGGAGATAAACCGGCGCACTTTGAAGTGAGCTTGGAAATGGTTTATATGGGCCTGAAAACTCTTCAACGATCAAAACAAGACAAACTATGTTTTCTGCCGCGTCTGCATCCGAAATTGGCCAGCAGTACAAAATGCGAAAATTTTACCGCAAGCGCGTATTTGCGGGTCGAGGAATTTTGTAAAAACGAAAAAATAAAGGTCGTAAGAGCGGACAGCACGCAGACGGAAGAGCTTATTGCGGCTTCGGATCTGTTGATGTGTAGTCCAGCAACCACCGAAGGGACGAAGGCTGTATCATTGGGATGTGTTGTGGTGTTTTTGGCGCCGGACACGGTACAGTATTTTTTCGAGAAATTTCTTTCGTGTCCTTATCCTTTTTTACCGCAGATCGAAAAGAAAGCCGCGTTCGCCGTTCTCAAATACTGTGAAGTAGACGATGTATTTATGGCTTCCCAGCGATATCCGGATGAGATATTGGCAAATGCCAGGAACAATTTTTCTTTACCGGAAGGCTTTGCTGTAGATAACGTGATTAATGCCGTTAACAATCTATAAAGCCCTATCGCGGGCTTTTTGTTTTTTTTATCTTCCCTCCCGCCGCACCAAAATCGCGGCGGTTTTTAGCATGATGCCGAGATCCATCAAAAGCGAGCGATTTTTTACGTAATATAAATCGTATTGGAGTTTTTCCGGCGCGTCTTCAACCGACGCGTCGTTTGCCATGCGGATTTGCGCCCAACCGGTGATGCCAGGGCGTACGAGCAAGCGCGTCTCATAAAATTGCACGTGTTCGCGCAAAAGTTCCACAAACTCCGGCCTCTCCGGCCGCGGCCCGACGAACGACATTTCTCCGCGGAAAATATTTATAATTTGCGGAAGTTCATCCAAATATGATTTTCTCAAAATTTTTCCGATTCTCGTATGCCTCTCGTCTTCGCCGGTGCCTTTTGCGCCGTCTATCGAATCAGCACCCTCGATCATTGAGCGGAATTTGATGAATTCAAAAACTTTGCCGTTCTTCCCCACGCGTTTTTGCGTATAAAATATAGATCCGCGCGACTCAAGTTTTATAAGGAGCGCGATTATTGGAAATAAGAGCGCGGCCGAAATCGAAAGCAATATCGCCGCCGCGATGTCCAGGACGCGTTTTGCCTGTTCGTACGGCCGGTTATTGAGTTCAGCCAGATTTTCCAGGAACCATGTTTCATTAATAAGCGATGTCGGTATCTTCCCCGTGATCGATTCGTAAAAATCAGGGAAATTCGTAATGGTTACTCCGAGCGGCAGAACCTCGTAGAACATGCGCACGAGTTCAATGTTTTGCGAAATATCTTTGGAAACCACGACAATATCAATTTTTCTCTCTTTTATGAAAGTTTTAATATCGCCGAATTTTATGTGGTCTGCAACCAGCTCCACGCTGTAGCCGAGCATTGTTTTTTCCGCGAGATAATTCGCGAAATTTTCAGTTTCCGGAGTTTTGCCGAAAAACAGCACTTTGATTTTAGAACGCAGCGACGCTCTTTTTATAAAATTATTCCTCCAAAACCAGATCAGAGCAGAGGCAAATATTGCGTCAATGAGCAGGTTTGTTCTAGGGGTAATCGAAAATGACGGAATTAAATAAAAAAGCATGATTGCGATGAGCACATTCACTGCCATGGTTTTTGTCACCAGCCGCAAAGTATAATATCTTCTGGTCGGCGGAAAATGCTCCCAATCGTACATTCCCGCGCTGTAAAATACAAGAATCCATAGGACGTAAACCAAGAAGAACGGAAACTTGTGATTATCCCATGCCGTCGCCATAGAATAACCTCTTATCAGAAACATCAAAAAAAGGGACATATAAAGTATAAGGATGTCTCCGAACAGCATTATGGCTTTTTTGCCGTTAAATTTGTGCATTGTTTATATAACGCATATTATCAATTTAAGTTAAAGTTATCCACAGTATATTTTGTGTAATTATTAGTGGGGGGTGTTATTATTTAATCATTATTAAAAGTCTAAATTATTAATATGAAAATATTGATCAACAACAGGACATTTTTAGGCGTGTTTTTCTCGGTTTTGGTAACCGTTTTCGCGGTTGCCGTGTTTACTTACGCGACGACTATCGGAAGCGATGTTTCTGTGACGGGGGCGTTGACCGTTACCGGAGCCACGACCTTAAATGGCAACGCTACTTTGGGAAATGCCGTGGGAGATGTCATTACCGCCACAGGCTATTTTACTCAAATGAGAATCGGCACGGATTCCACATTTGACGATATTGGTACTGTCGGCGCAGATGAACTTGGCGTTGAAGGGGCAATGGAAGTTGATGGAATATCGTATTTGGACGGCGGCGCGATAACTGCGGCTTCATCCACTCATTCAACAGGCGTTTTTAATGTCGGAAGCGGGAGTTTGGGAGTTGCTTCTTCAACTCCACAGCAAGAATTGGGCGTCGTGGGAGACGCGTATATAAGCGCGACTTTAGGCGTAGCCACTTCTACCGCCGCTCAGGAATTAGCGGTTACCGGAGATGTCTTTCAGAGCTCTTCTGCTACAACTACGCATTTTCTATCATCTAGCGGAACTAATGTCGGCGGATGTATTGAAATGTTAAGATCCAATGGCACAAAAGTGAGAATTTACATTGGTGCCAGCACTACGGCGCAAGCGACCGATACCAATTTCTTGGTTGTTGAGGCCGGAACTTGCCAGTAATAATTAGCTAAGTTGACATCTAAATTTATTTTATGAAAATTTATCAAAAAATTTTCCTCGCCGGCTTGCTTATTACTCCTATTTCTGTTTTTGCCGTTACAATGACTAATGATGTAACTTTGCAGCTGGCTGATTCATATACTTTAACGGGCAATTCGTCTTATGACAGCATGGTTGTTAATTCTGATAATTTTGTTTTTACCTTGTCTAACGGACAAAGTGCCAAGATTATATCAGCCGATTTAAGGAATTTTACGGTAAGTCCGAGCGTAAACGGAGCCCAAACCTGTGGTTCGTCTTCTTCTGAAGTTGCTATTAGTGTTGCGAACGGAGTTGCCGCAACAGCTATTACTGTAACTCCTTCCGGTTCATGCACTACGTCTGCGGGCGGAGGCGGAATAATTGGCGGAGGGGGTGGTGGTGGAGGAGGCGGTGGTGGCGGTGGCAGCGCGCCTTATGTTCCGGCACAAACACCGGCTTCATCGTCAGGGGCTTCAGCGGCACAAAAAGCTCTCATAGAACAGTTACAATCTCAAATTGCGATGCTTATGGCCCAAATTACGGCTTTGAAAGGGGTTCTTTCGTTGCCTTCGCAGGCCTCGCCTGTAGCCGGCATTGCGCGGGCTTTAGCGTTTGGCGCGCAGGGAAGCGATGTTACTCTGCTTCAAACTTTTCTTGCGAAAGACCCGTCGATTTATCCTGAAGGGAAAATAACAGGTTATTTTGGAAGACTTACTTCAGCAGCAGTTAAGCGTTTTCAAAAGAAGCATGGAATCGACCAACTCGGAATCGTGGGGCCGAAAACGAGAGCGAAATTGAACTCGTTAATGGCGCAATAATCAGCCTCAAAACCAAACCGCCCGCCATCTTGCGGGCTGTTTGGTTTTGAGCTAAACTTTCATTCATATGCGGCGAAATTCATATTTACCGGAGGCGATCAGGTGGGGCTTAATGGGCCTGCTTTTTTTGCCGTTGGTAGTTTCCAACAAGCTTTTTTTTCCGTTCATTACGGGAAAAAATCTGCTATTCAGGGCGGTCGTTGAAATTTTATTCGTGTTTTGGACGTACTTGGCATTAAAAGACGAGAGATATCGGCCAAAAAAGTCTTGGGTTTTTATCTTTGTCTCGCTGGCGATTGTGATCCTCGCGCTTTCAACGATTTTTAGCGTGGATTCGAATAGGAGTTTCTGGTCCAATTTTGAAAGAATGGAAGGTCTTGTCGGACATGCGCATCTTTTTCTATATTTTATAATGCTTGCTAGCTTATTCAGAACTGAAAGCGATTGGTGGAAATTTTTCCATGTTTCTTTTTTGGCGAGTCTTATTGTAGCGGGCTACGCGTTTTTACAGCTTTTTGGAGCTCTCGATATCCATCAGGGAGGGGGCCGAATTGACGCGACGCTCGGCAACGCAACATATCTTTCGGTCTACTTGCTGTTCCATCTTTTTCTGTTGCTTTATTATTATCTGAAAGCCGATGCTGTGCCGCTTGCCGGCAGAAAAATTTGGAAAGCTGCGTACGCGATATTTTTTTTCACTTATGCTATATTGCTTTACTACACCGCTACCAGAGGAACGATCCTCGGTTTTTTGGGCGGACTTTTTCTTTTCGCGCTGATATTCGGTTTTTCATCCCGCGAAAAAAAATACAGGGTCGCGTCCGCCGGACTTATCGGCGGCGTGCTCCTGCTTGTGATAGGCTTTTATTTTTTGAAGGAGACCGATTTTGTAAAAAATAATTCTGTTTTGGGCCGCTTCCGCGACGTTTCGCTTTCAGATAGCGGCAACGAAGCGCGCTTCATCATTTGGAATATGGCGCTTCAGGGTTTCAAGGAGCATCCGGTCTTGGGCTGGGGCATGGAGAATTTTAATTTGGTATTCAATAAGTACTATGATCCCAGACTTTACACGAAGGAGCCGTGGTTTGATCGGGCGCACAATGTTTTTTTTGACTGGCTCATTTCCGCCGGCATTTTGGGGCTTTTGGCGTATCTTGGCGTGTTTGCGTCCGCAATGTTAGCGCTTTGGAAAAAGAGAAGCATTGAATTTGCCGTGTTCGGAGGATTGCTGGGAGCGTATTTTTTCCAAAATCTTTTTGTGTTCGACCAGCTGATAAGTTATATTTTATTTTTCTCTGTGCTCGCTTTTATCCATATGTTTGGCGCTTCTGAAAAAAAACAGCCGATCAAATTTGCTCCGGCGGCGGCAATGGCGCTTACGGCATTTATCGCTATTATCTTCGTTTTTGTTTTCTACGCTGTGAACATCAAGGCTTATTTTGAAAACCGCACGTTGATCGAAGCGCTTAAGTTCGCTTCCCAGGGGCCCGATAAAATTTCAGACGTGTTTGAAAAATTCAAAAAAGCTATCGCATATAATTCCATTGGTACGCGAGAAGCGAGAGAGCAGGTGGCACAGCTTGTTACCCAGATTGCAGGACGCGACGATATTCCGCAGGAGCTTAAAATGGAGATCGCGAAATATGCTATATCCGAGCTTAAAAAACAGCTCGAAATTTCTCCGACCGATACGCGTTACCACTTGTTTTTGGCGGTAGTTTATAATGCTGTGGGCGACTTCGGCAATGCCAGGGCATCCATTCAAAAAGCCCTCGAATATTCGCCTAAAAAACAGCAGATCAAACTGGAGCTTATCCAGTCATATTATTTGGAGAAGAATTTTGATAAGGCGATCGAATTGATGCAGGGCATAATTGGAGAAACGCCAAATTATCCGGCGGCAAGGGCAAATTTGATATTGATAGCGATTGTAGCCGGAATGGATGAACTGGCCGACAAAGAAATAACCGAACTCGCAAAACAGGCGGTTTTTGAGGATGACGATCTGAAACGCTGGGCAAATGCCTATGCTTCAAGAAAAAGATTTGACAGAGTTGTTCAGTTATACGAAGAGTTGTCGAAAAGATATCCGGCGGATACGCAGACCAGCATAAATTTGGCCGCCGCTTACGTGGAGCTTGGAGAAAAAAATAAAGCCGTCGAAGTATTAAAAACTGCGATTTCCAAAACTCCGGCTTTCAAAACCCAGGGAGAACAATTTATTCAGCAAATTTTGGGTAATTAAAAAAAATATGGAAAAAAGTCCAAAAATAGGCATAGTCGGAATTGGCATGGTCGGCAAAGAAACTATGCGTTATTTTACTGAGCAAGGTTACGCGCGCGGCAGGGATCTTTTTTGTCATGATACCGATCCGAAAAAAGGCTTCAACGACAAAGTTGAGAATGCCCAAATTATTTTTATCTGCGTGCCTACTCCTCCCGCGAAGGACGGTTCCTGCGATACAGGCATAGTTGAAAGCGTTGTTGCCAAATATCATTCTCCATCCCGCGTTTTGATAATTAAATCAACGATCGCGCCGGGAACTCTGGCCAAGCTGCAAAAAAAATACAAATCGCCGCTCTTATTCAATCCTGAATTTTTGACCGAATCGCGAGCTTGGGAAGATTTTATACGGCCGGACAGGCAAATCGTCGGGTATACGCAAAAAAGCTTGGAGTATGCTGGAACGGTTTTGAATCTGCTGCCGTCGGCTTATCTTTCTTCTCCTGGCACCCTTGGAACATATGAGTTTGTCAGGATGAACAGTTCCGAGGCGGAATTGGGAAAATACGCAAGCAATGTTTTCGGCGCGCTGAAAGTTACTTATTCCAACATTCTTGCGGATATTGCGAAAGCGCTGGAGATCGCGCATAAAAGAGAAGGGATCAGACTTCCGGTGAATTACGATAATATACGCAAAATGGTCGCGCACGACAGGAGGATCGGGGACGCTTGGATGGATGTCACGCACGGAAGCTACCGCGGGTTCGGCGGGTATTGTTTCCCCAAGGATCTCAACGCCTTTATCAGTTTCGGCGAGAAAACGGTGAAAATCTTGAATAAGAAAAAGGACAAAGAAACAAAAGGGTTGGTTGTGCGAGGAGTCGTTTTTTTGAAATCTATCCGCGATTACAACGATTATCTTCTGAAAACCCAGGGACTAAATGCAAAGATTGTAAGTTCGCATAACGAAGAGCTTAGAAAAAAATTGAAAGGCAGGAAAAATGTTTAACAAAAAAAACAATGTATTGGTGACCGGCGGAGCCGGATTTATCGGTTCCCACATTATTGATCTGCTTGTCGGCGAAAATAAATATAATGTTTGCTCGCTTGATAATTACGCGACTTTCGACGGGGAAGCGCCGAAAGACAGAATGAATAAGTCTGCCAAGTATTTAAAGTGCGACATCAGGGATTTCGGAGGCATTTCAGAAATATTTAAAAAGTTACGGCCGAAGTATGTTTTTCATACTGCGGCACTGGCGCGAATACAACCATCGATCAAAAATCCTCATCTTTATCTTGAAGTAAATTCACTGGGGACGCTGAATTTACTGAAAGCCGCGCGGGAATCCGGAACAAAGAGAGTAATTTACTCTGCTTCTTCATCCGCTTACGGAAAAAATAAAATTCCTTACAAAGAATCAATGACGCCAGATCCGTTAAATCCTTACGCGAAGACAAAATTGGACGGCGAGCAATGGATGAGGATTTTTTCGGAGCTTCATGGATTGGAAACCGCGTCTCTCCGATATTTCAATGTTTACGGACCCAGGAATACTTACGCCGGCCCATATACTACCGTTATTACCAGATTTTTGCATCTTTTTCGGCACAAAGCACCGATGACGATAGTTGGAGATGGCAAACAGACGAGGGATTATACGCACGTAACCGATGTCGCGCGCGCGAATTATTTGGCCGCGCTGTCAAAAAAAATCGGCAACGGCGAAGTTATAAATATCGGTTGTGGAGAAAGGCACAGCGTAAACAAGATAGCTGAACTTGTCGGAGGAAAGAAGCTAAAAGCTTTGCTTGCAAACGGCAGCGCGAAATTTGTTCCAGCGCGTCCGGGCGAAGCCGAGCATACTCTCGCCGATCATTCCTCTGCGAAAAAACTTTTGGGCTGGTCTCCGCAAGTAAAATTCTCCGACGGTATTTCCGAATTGCGAAAGTTCTACAAATTGCCGTAAAAAATAAAAAGCCCTAAATTTTAGCAGGAATGGATTCAATTGTCAATCTATTATTATTTTATTAAAATATTATTATAAGCAAATATGGCAAAAGAAAAAAAAGAGGAAAAAGCTAAGCCCGGGAAGCATGTTGTTGGGGAATCAAAAGAAAGTAAGTGGCACGACGTCGATGCCGCGGTCAGAGACCTGCAGGCGCGGTTTGGCGACGGAATTTTGATGAGAATGGGCGATATGCCGAAAGTTGATGTGGATGTTATTCCTACCGGCGCATTAAGCCTTGATATGGCGCTTGGCGTCGGAGGGATGCCGAGAGGACGCATAATTGAGATCTATGGGCCTGAATCATCTGGCAAAACGACTTTGGCGTTGCATGTGGTAGCCGAGGCGCAAGCGAAGGGTGGGATTTGCGGATTTGTTGACGCGGAGCATGCTTTGGACCCGGAATACGCAAAAAGAATAGGCGTGAAAATAGATGATCTTTTAATTTCACAGCCCGACACGGGAGAGCAGGCATTGGAAATAATCGAATCCTTGGTAAGGTCCGGCAAAGTTGATGTTCTGGTTGTTGACTCTGTTGCCGCGCTCGTTCCGAAAGCCGAGATAGAAGGTGATATGGGCCAACAGCATATGGGTTTGCAGGCCCGCTTAATGTCGCAGGCATTGCGGAAGTTAACCGCGATAGTCGCCAAATCAAATACTATAGTAATATTTTTGAACCAGATAAGAATGAAGATAGGCATAATGTTCGGAAACCCGGAAACGACGCCGGGCGGCAACGCGTTGAAATTTTATTCTTCTGTAAGAATTGACCTTCGTCGTTTGGCACAAATAAAAAAAGGCGAGGATATTATCGGAAACCGCGTCAAAGCCAAAATTGTAAAAAATAAAGTTGCACCCCCGTTCAAAGTTGCCGAGTTCGATATTTTATACAATGAAGGAATTTCTTATGAAGGGGACTTGCTCGGTCTTGGCGAAAAATACGAATTAATCAAAAAATCCGGCGCGTCATATTCTTTTGGCGATATTTCGTTGGGCCGCGGCTACGACGCCGCCCGCGCGTTTTTGCGCGAAAATAAAAAAATAGCCGCGGATCTCGTCCGAGCTATCAAGGAGAAAGCAAAATCTGCCGAATAGGTTCAGGGCTGTTTTGCCAGGGAAAATATATATAATCAACTTCTTTTTTACGGAGCCAGATATTCGGCTCCACTTGGCTGTTTTGGTGGTAAAAAATGGTAGCAGTGACGATACCGCGTTTTCTGTACGGAAGCAAGGTCACTCCGCCTTTCATTCCGTCCGATATGTCGTCTACAACTAATGTCCTTCTATCCATTCCGCCGAAGATGATCGGCCAGTCAAAAATATAGTGGAGTTTAGTGGCGAGCATAAGGCCGCCGCACGGAACGCCATAAATTGCATTGAATTTGATTCCGCAGGCTCTTATTTTTGGAACCAATTTCAAAATATCTTCTTCCAGCTCATTCCATGTGTAACAATAAATCGACCATTTTGGGTCTATTTTGTCCATCAAAAAACCAGCAATCTACTGCGAGCTTAGCATTTTGGGACATTTGAGCAAGCATCTCGCGAATCGCTGCTTTATTTTTCAAAGAGCACGCATATTTGCCTGTTGGCAAATTGCTCTGCTCGGGCCGTCGCCCTGCGCAAGGCTTTTGAAAAACAAATCAGCCATTCGCAGGATGGATTGTGTTCTTGAAAAGTTAAGCGGCGACTAGCGCGTTGTAAACGGTACCAAGCCCAAAAAGCGGGCGCGGCGGATGGCTTCGGAGAGCTTTCTTTGGTGGAGGGAACATGCTCCGGTTTTACGCTTAACCGAAATTTTTCCCTGCGGGGTCATGAATTTTTTTAACAGCACGCTGTCCCTGAAATCAACGACTTTAAGGTTTGCCGCGCAAAAGTAACATTGTTTACTCTTAATCATGTAACATGTAGCATAAAACCTGTAACATTAGAATGGAATATCTTCCGGCCTAATTTCGTCTTCCGGGTATTCGACGGTGGCTAATGCCTCGGGTGGTTCTTCTTGCTTAGGGCTTACGGCGTCCGGCGTACGGCTAGAATTACGCGGCCCCATCTGCATGGATTCTGCCACGATTTCCGTTTTGTATTTTTTCTGGCCGTCTTGACCCTCCCACGACCTATTTTGTATCCGGCCTTCAACCATTATCATGCCACCCTTTTTTAAATATTGCTGGGCAATTTCGGCGAGCCTTCCGAACATCACAATATTATGAAATTCGGTCTGCTTTTGCTGGGAGCCGTCCTTGCCCTTCCACATCCTGTTGGTGGCCAGGCCGAAGTTCGCTACCGCCTGCCCGGATGGGAGCGCGCGCATTTCCGGGTCGCGAGTTAAATTGCCTATTAAAAATACTTTGTTTAAATTCATATGAGTACTAATTACTAATTATTTACTAATTTACTAATAAAATTCTTGATTTGTATATTCGTATTAAATTTGTAATTGGTATTACTTTCCTAAAATTTCTTCCAATTTCTTATCTATCTCCGCGATGTCCGAAGCCGGCTCTCTTGTTTCTGCGGGTTTTGCGTCAGGTTTTTTCGTTGATATTTCCGGCTCATCTAAAATAATTGGCTTGATTACCTGCGTTCTTATTGTCCGCGGGGGCTGGCGTTTGGTGTGGACCAAGAGGTGCCTCAAAACTTCTTTGCTTGTTTTTAATTTGCCGTCGATCTCGGCAATTTTATCGCCTGAAAGCAAAAATCTGAAGCTTCCCAAATGGGCCTCGCGCATTTTTTTGATTGGATAGGCAAGCCGGCGCTTTTCCACGCCACCTTCCTGATCAATAAAGCCGCCGCCACTTTGCACCAGATTTTTCAGCGTTTGCTGGAAATTCCTGGCTTCTTCTTCGGAATACGCAGGACTTATCAGATAGGCCGCCTCGTATAAATTTTGCTCGTTGCTCATTGGGATTATGTTAGCACGCCTATATTTTAAATTCAATAACATCTCCATCCTGGACGACATATTCTTTGCCTTCGGAGCGCAACCAGCCTAAGTCGCGGGCGCGCGACCAGGAACCGGCTTCGAATAATTTTTCCCAGAAAATAATGTCCGCGCGGATGAATTTTTCTTCAAAGTCGGTGTGTATCGCTCGTCCCGCGCGCTTAGCCGAAGATTTTTTTGGTATGGTCCACGCGCGCGATTCGTCCTCGCCGGTCGTAAAAAAAGTAATAAGCCCAAGCAGTTCATAAGCTGTGCGGATGAGTTTTGAAAGTTGTGATTCGATTCCCAATTCTTTTCTTTCGTCATCCGACATTGCGGAGACATCATTTTCCTGGCCGATATCTAATTTCACAGAGTTTATAGTTGGTAGTTTATAGTTGGTAGTGAGATCGCCTATTGCAGAAATATTATAAACATAAAGTGCCGGCTTGAAAGATAATAATTCAAAATTATTCGCCACTTTTCTTTCTGATTCGGAAAGAACCGCATCGCCATCCTCGAAGTCCGATTTCCCCCGGAAGTCGGACTTCTTCCCTGTCGACACTTCAAGTTTCTTTTCAAGCGACTCGATATTTTTTAATATTTCTATTGCTTCTTTTTTCCCGCTCCTCGCTTCTCCGGATGCCTTTCCTTTCGCGCGGGTTATTGTTTCCAAATCTTTTAGCACCAATTCTGTTTTTATTGTTTCAAGATCGGAAAGGGGATCTGGTTTGCCGGAAACATGCACGATATTTTCGTTCTCAAACGCGCGAATAATATGGCAGATGACATCCACTTCTCTAATATGCGTCAAAAATTTATTGCCCAAGCCTTCGCCGGCGGACGCTCCTTTTACCAGCCCCGCGATATCTACAAATTCAATTATCGCCGGAACAATTTTTTTTGATTTTGACAGCGCCGCTAATTTATCAAGCCGTTCATCTGGCACGGAAACAACGCCGACATGTGGATCGATCGTGGAAAAAGGATAGTTTGACGTATCCACCTGTTTTTTGGTGAGCGCCTGGAAAAGCGTGCTTTTCCCGACATTCGGCAACCCGACTATACCTATTTTCATATTTATAAATTCTATCACGGAGTAGATCTAATTAGTACACTTTAGTAAGCTTTAGTATGCTATTTTATCGCATTTGAATGCCACCGACTCTGTGTCGGCGGTAAAAATTATAGAAATGGCTGATTATGCACAAAACATATGGATAATGATTTCTTTTGTTTGATTTATATGTTATTATTATCGAATAAGAGGCTTTATTAAATAATGTAAAAGAATATGCAACCGGAAACAGAAAATCTTATAAGCCACGTCTTAAAAACTTTAAACAAAGAGTATACCGTTGTTGGCAAAGCCCGCGTGCGCTCGTGGCACGCTTGGCTAGCGATTGGTCTTGCCGCCGGTATTTTGGCTGGAGTTTTGTTTGTCGCGAATAGATCGGGGGAGTTTGAAATTGGTTTGGCGCAAGTACTGCCCACCGCCCCAACTTCAGGCCTTATTGCCCACTGGAAGTTTGATGAAGGATCGGGGACTACCGTATCTGATTCTTCGGGCAACGGAAATACAGGAACGCTGACAAATGGCCCGACATT
>MFIK01000009.1:0-1556 GCA_001778875.1 Candidatus Giovannonibacteria bacterium RIFCSPLOWO2_02_FULL_43_54
CAACTGAAAAGGGCACATGATATAACGGACGCGTTCGGGATAAGCGGTTTTTCCGCGCTCGGTTTTGAGGCAGATGATGTTTTGGGCACTATCGTTGAAATTGTAAAAAAAAGCCCTGAATATAAGGACCTCACGGTAATTATTGTTTCAGGAGATATGGACATCTTACAAATGGTGGAAGATGAAAAAGTTTTGGTTTACACGATGAGAAAAGGCATTGACGACACTTTGGTATATGACGAAAAAAAGGTTGAGGAACGATACGGATTCGGCCCCAAGGCAATCCCTGACTACAAGGGTTTGCGCGGAGATCCGTCGGATAATATTGTCGGGGTTGCCGGAATAGGAGAAAAAACGGCAACGGACATAATAAAAAATTTCGGGACCATTGAAAATTTATATAAAGAAATTGAAAAAGCTCCGCCGGCCGGCGGAGCGGACGGCAAGCTTAAGGATAGAATTCTTAAGCTTTTGATAGACCACAAAAAAGACGCGTTTTTTTCAAAAACATTAGCGACTATTAGGCGCGATGTCCCGATTAATTTTGAATTTTCACTGACAGAATGGAGGCGCTCATTCGATAAGAAAAAACCACAACTTATAGCTCTTTTTGAAGAACTTGGATTTGACAGTCTCATCAAGCGGCTTGAGGATATTGCTACCCAAAGTATCTTTTAAAGTATGCTATAATAACGCAAGGTCGTTATTATATTATTCGCTTAAGTATTATTTATTAGTAACAGCTTAATAAGCATATATGAGTCAAAAATCTCTTATAATCGGCATATTGATCCTCCTTGTAATTGTGGCGGGCGCATCTTTTTATATTTTAAACAATAAGGTCGTTTCAGAACCCAAGGTTATGGTTCCCAAGCGTGTGTCCATGCTTTTGGCGTCAGATTTGCAGTTGGCGGCCGTGGATGGCCTAAAAGAGGGCCTAAAAGAGCTTGGATATGTTGACGGGAAAGATATTGTGATCGATGTTAAAAATCCTAAAGGAGACAGGGATCTTACCAAAAAAATAGCCGCGGAAATCGTTGCTTCAAAGCCCGATCTTATTATTTCTGTTTCTACGAGCGCCTCAAGCGCCATAAAAGACGCCGATAAAGACGCCGCGCTTCCGGTCGTATTCGCTGATGTCGGCAATTTTCATGAGCTTGGCATAGAAAATATCCAGCGCCCCGGTGGATTTATGACCGGCGTGGTTGTGGATAACGTGCCGGCGGCTCCGAAGCGGATGGAAATTTTAAAAACTCTTTTGCCGGGGATGAAGCATATTGGTATTTTGGTAAATAATAAACACGTAAGTTACGACGAAATTTTAAAAACGCACGAAGACGGCGCGAAAAAGCTCGGGTTAAAGATCACATGGTACAATGTAACCAAAAAAGAAGAAGTTTCACCGGCCATGGTAAAATTTACGGCCGATAAGCCGGACGCTTTCATGACCACTTCTGAAGCGACAATTTCCGGCAACGCGCCTTTGATCGCGCCGGTTTTGCGAAAGGCAAAAACTCCATCAATCGATTTTAACATGGAACGAGACGTAAGCTCCG
>MFIK01000009.1:1569-24284 GCA_001778875.1 Candidatus Giovannonibacteria bacterium RIFCSPLOWO2_02_FULL_43_54
TAGTCGATAAAGTCTTAAAAGGAGAAAAACCGGGAAATATTCCTGTAGAATTCGCCTCTTCGTTAAAATTTGAAATTAACGCCGCATTGGCGGAAGAAATGAACATTAAAGTGCCGGAATCGCTTCTTTTGCAGGCCAATAAAGTTTACCGGTAAAATGATATGAATTCAATAAAGGCGACCACAATAGTCTTGATAGCAATAGTATTGATTGGGGCGTTTGTATTTTCCCAATATGTTTATAATCAGGCGGGCGTAGAGCCGGCGAGAAAATACAAGATAGGATTATTGATCCACAATCCGCCGGTGCAGAATGCCAATATTGAAGGATTGAAAGCCGGGATGCTCGAATTGGGTTATGAAGAAGGAAAAAACATAGAATATATTTTAAAAGACGCCAGCGCCAACCTCGATCTTATTGGTAAATTGGCGGACGAACTTCTTGCCGAGAAGCCGGATTTAATAGCCGTGCCTTCCACGCCGGGAGCGCTCGCGCTAAAAAAGAATACATCTATTCCAATTGTTTTTATTGATGTTGGGGCAGTTTCAGATTTGGTTAAGAATATTAACGCGCCGGAAGCCAATATCACGGGCGTAATCGGCGGGACATCTGAATTTACCGGGAAACGCCTGGAGATTCTTAAAGAAATTATTCCTACGATTAAAAAAATAATAATTTCCGCGGAAAAGAAGTTTCCAAACTATAACCCTTTCATGAGTTCCTTAAAAGCAGGCGCCGCCAAGCTCGGTATTGAAATAGCGGAATTTCCCACGGAGGATGCCAAAGATTTTGTTTCTAAATTGCCAACGATCATAAACAAAAAAAACGGGGATGCTTTCATGTATTTTCCGGGCCCAAATAATTTTCCATTGGAGGACAAAGACAGAAAGCTTATAGTCGCTCAACTGATAAAAGAAAAATTACCTTCCATAGGCCACAATATGGAGCTTGGAGCGAACACCGGTATTCTGGCGAGTTATGGAAATTATCGTTTTGATGTCGGCAAAAAAGCGGCTTTGCTGGCCGATAAAATTTTAAAAGGCGCGCAGGTTAAAGATGTGCCGGTTCTTTTCATTAAAGATTTAACCATGGAAATCAATCTCAAAACCGCGAAAAGCATAGGTATTACCATTCCGCAAGATATTTTATTACAAGCCAATAAAGTTTATAACGAATAATTATTAGTTTAATTACAAATTCATGAAATTCACATTCAAACAGGCGGTTTTCGCGGTTTTCGCGGCAATTATTATTGTCGGCGGATTTTATTCTTGGCAGTTTATTGCCGAACAAAACAAGCCGGTTGTTCCGCCAAAAAATTATAAAATAGGATTTTTAGCTTTAAGCGATAAAGACGTCCAAAGCGAAAACTTTATAGCATTTAAAGCGCGCATGGAAAAACTAGGCTACATAGAAGGCAAGAATGTGGAATATATTGTAAAACAGGGCGATAGAAATATAAAAGGCGACCTTGAAAATGGCGCCAAAGAACTTAATGAAGCAGGGCTGGACCTGATCTTGACCGGAGGAACGACATCCACCGTTCCGTTGAAAGAATTAGTAAATCTAAAAACCCCGGTTTATTTTCTTTCAGCCGCAAGACCCGAATTGGTGGTTAGCAACCTTACATCGCCGGAAGGGCTGATAACCGGCATGTCCGAAGGAGTTGTTTCGCTGGCAGGCAAACGTTTGGAATTTTTGAAAGAGATCGACCCTTCGATAAAAAAGGTTGCGTCTATTGTTGAAAAAGGGCATACGACCGCCGCCGCCGCACAGGCGAAGATCGATGCCGCAGCAAAAAAATTAGGGATAAAAACCGTGGTCATTGAAATAGATGCCGGCAAATATGAGCAGATTTTTGAAAAGCTAAAGACAATAACAAGGGCAAATGGAATAGACGGGTATATTGCGTGCACGTGCTTAAGCAACGAGAAATACGCAAAAGAACTGGCCGATTATTTTCGTAAAGAAAAAATTTCGTCCATCAATGCTGAAGTTGGCATAGGAGCCAAGCTTGGGTGGTTAGCTACCTATTCCAATAACAGGACCAGAACAGGCGAACTGGCGGCTGAAAGCGTGGATAGAATTTTAAAAGGAACTCCAATTGCGCAAATTCCGGTTCAATTTGCCAGCGATATTTTGTTCGAGCTCAATCTAAAAACAGCCAAAGAAATAGGCGCAACGATACCTCAAGCTATAATTTCTCGCGCGAACAAAATTTATAATGAATAATTTTAATTTATTAGTTTAATTTATTAATTTATGAAACTCACACTCAAACAGGCGATCTTCGTGGCATTGGCGGTAATTATTGTTGTTGGCGGATATTTTTCATGGCAGTTTATTGCCGAACAAAACAAGCCGGTTGTTCCCCCAAAAAATTATAAAATAGGATTTTTGGTGCTTACTGAAAAAGACGCTCAGAATGAAAATTTCGCGGGTTTTATGTCGCAAATGGAAAAGCTCGGTTATAAAGAAGGAGTGAATGTCGAATATATCACAAAAATTGCCACAAGGGAGCCGGGCGCGCTGGATAAAGCCGCCGCCGAATCAAATATGGCCGGATGGGATCTTATAGTTGTGGGTTCTACGTCGGCCGGCGAGGCATTGAAAAAATTACCGGATCTAAAAACCAAAGTTTTCTTTTTAGCCGCCGGGAGGCCCAAGTCGCTTGTTGAAAATTTCGTAGCGCCGGAGGGGCTTATCACGGGGATGGGGGAACCAACCGCGGAGTTTGCCGGCAAACGGCTTGAATTTTTAAAAGAACTTATCCCGTCCCTCAAAAAAATTGTTTCTATCGTAGATCGCGATCACGCCACAGGTCTTGCTTTTATAAAGTCCATGGAAACTGCCGCGGCTCCGCTTGGCCTGAAAATAGAAATTATTACGGCGGAGGGTCCGGATGATTTAGTGAACAAACTTTCTTCGATCAAAGGCGAAGGAGGCACTGTTGCTTACGTTGCTTGTTCTTGTCCAAGCAACACTCAACATCCGAAGGAACTGGCCGATTATCTATTGGAAAACAAAATACCATCAATGAGCGACGAAGTTGAAATTGGTGCGAGAATAGGGTGGCTTGCGACTTATAGCAACGACCGCAGAAAAGCGGGCGAACGCGGCGCAGTATTGGTTGATCGAATTTTGAAAGGTGCGCCAATTTCTAAAGTACCGGTGGAGATCGCAAAAGATGTGCTGCTGGAAATAAATCTTAGCATCGCCAAGGCGCTCGAAATCGTCGTTTCACAATCAGTTATTTCTCGGGCGAACAAAACATATTAGAAGCAGAAACAAATGAAAAATTTTTCGGGGTTTTCTTCAGCCAAACTGTATCAATTGTTGTTTTTAGGGGTTGCGGCTGTTTTGACCATCGTTTCGGCAAATATGGCTTGGCTTTTTCCAACACGCAGTGAGCTGGAGGCCCAGGCATATTTATTGCACAGGAGCGCGGCGGATAACGTAAGGAACCAGCTGTTTTTATTTTTGAGCCGTTACGAAAAATCTTTGGAAGACGGCGCCGATGTGATTGGCCAGTTTAAAGAAAAAAAAGAAGATATTATTTCACGGTTGCTTAAAGAGAACCAGCCGCTTGAGTCCTTAACTCTTCTGGATAATAATGGCAGTGAAATATTCAAACGGCACAGATTTCTTTTGGTTTCCGAAACAGATTTAAAAAACCGCGCCGAAGAAAGAGTGTTCGCTGTCACAAGAGAAGGCGGTATTTATCGCGGACCGGTAGAAATATCCGGTATTTCGGAGCCCATTATTACGATCGCCGTGCCAATTAACACGAAAACCGGTTTTTCTGCGATGGTAGCGGAAATTAATCTCAAGTTTTTTTTGGACGTGGTGCGCACTATTACTGTCAGCAAAGAAAGCGCGGCTTACGTAGTTGACGAGAACGGATATATAGTGGCGCATCCGGATTCGTCTTTGGTATTCGGGCGCGCGAATGTTATTGATAGAAAAATTGTTGCCGAAGCCCTTGCGGGGCGCGAGGCGGACACGCGCGCGGCAGGTTTTGGGTATAAATATAAAAACGGAGACGACGTATTTGGCGTGGCCCTGTCTTTTGATCTTATGGGCTGGGCCATAGTTGTGGAGGACCCTAGCAATATTGCGCTTGCGGCATCTACGAGGATATCTATTGTGGCCATTATATCTTTTACGCTTGAGATTTTGCTAGTGATATTGCTTATCTGGAACTATATAAATCTTATTAAGGTGGCCTCTTTGTTTTTTCAGGAAAAGAGTCAGAGAGAAGCGATCTTAAACAGCCTTTACGACGGCGTTTTGGAATATGATGAAAATTTTAACGTAAGATTATTAAATCCAAAAGCCGAGGAAATTCTCGGGATAAAATTCAGTAACATTGAAAAAACCCCGATTACACCTGATATTGCGCAAGCGCGCCCGGAACTGAAGGCGCTCGCCGAACTCATGTATCCTTCACTTGCTCCTTATGCATCCTCGGCAAAACAGCTTCCCGGGTCCAACGCTAAGGCTATGGAAATACATACTTCAAGGCCGGAATTAAAATTATTTGTTACTCTCACTCAGGTTTTAGACGAGCGCGGAAACGTGCGCGGATTTCTGAAAATTATCCACGACGCGTCCCGGGAGCAGCTTATCTCCAAACTAAAATCGGAATTCGTATCGATCGCCGCGCACCAACTAAGAACTCCGCTCTCGGCGATCAAATGGACGCTGAAATTCATGCTTGACGGCGACGCCGGAACGCTTTCCACTTCCCAACTGGAATATCTTGAAAAGGGCTATATGATCAATGAAAGGATGATACATCTTGTGAACGACCTTCTGAACGCGGCGCGCATTGAAGAGGGCAGATTTGGCTATGAATTTAAAGAGCTGGATCTGGCAGCTTTTGTAAAAGAAACTGCGGCAAATTATGATTCAGCCGCAAAAAGCAAAGCAATCGATTTGCGGCTTGAAGAAATTAAAGATAATTTCCAGCCGATTTTTGCGGATAAAGAAAAATTATCGCTTGCACTGACCAATATTCTTGATAACGCGATCAAGTATACGCCAAAAGGAGGAAAAATTAACGTGGTCTTGTCGAAAAAAAACGAATTCGCGGAAATAACAGTATCTGATAACGGGCCCGGGATACCTGAAAATGAGAAACGAATGGTTTTTTCCAAATTTTTTAGGGCATCCAATGTTTTACGCACGGAAACAGAAGGTAGCGGGCTCGGTCTTTTTATCGCGTACAATATCATCAAACGGCACGGCGGTGACATCGCGTTTGATTCGAAAGACGGGGCAACGAGTTTCATTTTTACCATACCTTTAAGAAGAGAAAATATTCCGAGCGAAGAGAGTCCGACATTGAAAGAATTTTTAGAAACAATTTGATCCACAAATTTGACGGTGTGGCATAAATAATAAATATATTGTATACTCATTATGTGGCTTTGTATGATTATTAACAGCTAAATTTAAGAGGATAAATGAAAAAAAATAGAATTTTGATCATAGAGGACGAGCCGGTACATTTAAACGTGATGAAGGCCAAGTTGGCATACGAGGGTTATGAAGTAAGCTACGCAACTGACGGCCAGACCGGGTATGAAATAATGGCCGAAACACAGCCGGACCTGGTTCTTTTGGACATTATTCTGCCAAAAATGAACGGGTTTGAATTTTTAGAAAAAGCAAAAAAGGAGGGCTTTACCGAAAAGATTCCAGTTATAATCGTTTCGAATTCGGGACAACCGGTTGAGATCGATAAGGCGCTGAAACTGGGAGCGCGGGATTTTTTGGTAAAAGCGGAATTTAATCCGTCCGATGTGGTTGGCAAGGTTGAAAAATTTTTAGGAATCTCAGGGCAGTCCAATGGCACCGAGAATGGGATTTTGCCGGCTGTCCAAAAAAAAGACAGCAAGGTAAAATTACTTATCGTCGAAGACGATAAATTCTTAAGGGATCTTATGGTGCAAAAACTTCAAAAAGAAGGCTTTTCCACCATTGAAGCCATTGACGGCGAAGTTGGATTGAAGCTGGTCAAGGAAAATTTTCCGGACCTGGTGCTGCTTGACCTTATTCTTCCCGGACTCGATGGCTTTGAGGTTTTAAGGCAAATAAAAGACGACCAAAAAACAAAATTAATACCGGTTATAGTCCTCTCGAATCTTGGACAAAAAGAGGATATGGACAGGGCACTTGCCGGTGGCGCCGAGGATTTTATGGTAAAAGCGAATTTCACTCCGGGAGAAATTGTCGCGAAAATCAAAACCGTTCTTCAAAAGAAATATTTTTAAGGTTGCATGATCTATTTTTTGCGCGGAGTAAATTCTTACACTGCAATCAAAAAAATAAATGAATTTAAAGAAGCGTTCAAGAAAAAAAACGAGAGTTTTTTAATTGAAGAGTTGGACGGCGAAACAGATGAAATATCGGAAGCGCAATTTTTTTCCATGCTCGGCCAAGAAAGCCTTTTTGCCGAAAAACGGCTGGTAATTTTTAAGAACATATTTTCGAAAAACGAAGCATTTGCGGAATTATTTACAAAAAACGCCGGCACTTTAAAAAAATCCCGGGATATTTTCGTTTTTTGGGAGAACGCCCCCAAAAATGAGATTTCGGCTGTTTTTGAAAAATATTCTGAAAAAGTACAGGAAGTCGGGTTGTTAAAATTTCCGGCGCTTGATAAATGGCTCGAAAAAAGATCAAAAGAGATGGGTTTAGGGCTTAACAAAGACGAGCGCGCTCTAATGATCGAAGAAGCCGGAGAAGGAGCAGAATGGGCACTGGAGGGAGAGCTTGAAAAATTAGTATTAGAAAAGCCGCAGCAGGGAACTTCGCAAGACCTTGCGAGCGCGACGGCGCGAGCACGAGGAATTTTTCAGCAGAAAAATATCCGTGTCTTGCCGAAGTACCCTGCTAAGGCTGATGCCCAAAGCCCATTTGTTTTCGTAGAAAAAATGTTTGGGCCGCGAGCCCTGCTTGCGGTAAAAGAGCTTTCCTTATCCGGCCAGGACATCCAGCGGTTTATTTATGTATTGCTTTGGAAATTAAAGCAGAAGAGAATGTACAGTGCCTATTTCGAGGGAATCAAAGCCGAGTCTCAAATGCGCAGAGATCCCAAAAACTCCGAAGAAATTTTGGAGAGATTTATTTCTTCGATAAAAACTTAGAAAGGTTCGATTTGATGTGTGAGGCCTTGTTGGGTTTGATTATCCCTTTTTTGGCTGATTTGTCCGCGATTTTATAGGCAAATGAAACAGAGGCCGCGGTTTTTTCGGTTGTTGCTGCTTTTATCGCACCTTTCAGTTTATCTTTCCATTCGCGGTTGTGTTTCCGCCTGGATTCGGATTGGCGCAACGCCCTTTTTGCTGAACTTGTTATTGGCATAGGAGCAATATAGCATATCGAATAAAAAAGAAAAGAGTGCTAAAATGATTAAAGAAGAGGTAAGAATATGGGTAATATTTGGCTTTTAGCGGCGGTTGGGGCTGTAGCGGGATTTTTGTTGTCGGGCATACTTCTGACATTTTTCGGGACAGTAGTACTTACTGTTACGATTATATCGCTGAACGTTTGGCTGTTTACCAGACAAAGGATTGCGGATACATCAGGAGCCTGTGCGGAGTTTTTATTTGTACTGTCCTTATCGGCCGGTCTTGTTATCGGTATGTTGTTGGTTTCTATTTACAAAATGATTGCATAACAAAACAATAACCCGGCAGCTGTCGGGTTTATTTTATGTTTTTTATTGCATCCCTTATTTCTGCGGCTTTTTCGAAGTCCAAGTTTTTGGCGGCTTCCAGCATTTCTTCTTTGAGTTCTTGTTTTAACTTTTCTTTGGACATGCTTTTGGACATTTTTGTAATATCGAATTTTGTTTTTTTATCATCCGTGCCGAAAATATTTTCAGTGATCTCGCGCTGAATTTGAGTGGGGGTTATGCGGTGTTTTTTATTATGTTCTTTCTGTATTTTTCTTCTCCTTTCGGTTTCTTCCATGGCTGTCCGCATTGAGCCCGTGATTGTGTCAGCGTACATTATCACCGTTCCTTCAGTGTTCCGCGCGGCGCGTCCAATAGTTTGGATTAAGGTTTGGGTGTTACGTAAAAAGCCTTCTTTATCCGCGTCCAAAATTATTACGAGAGAAACTTCCGGCAAATCAATGCCCTCTCTCAATAAATTTATTCCGACTATCACGTCATAAGTTCCTTTTCGAAGGTCGGTCAAAATTTTATGACGCTCTATTGTTTTGATATCCGAATGCAGATATTCAGCTTTTATATCTTCTTCTTTTAAATAATCCGCGAGGTCCTCGGCCATTCTCTTTGTGAGCGTAGTCACGATTACTCGTTCTTTTTTATCAACGCGTTTTTTTATTTCGGAGATAACGTTTTTTATCTGGTCTTTTGTATTTCTAATTTCGAGGCGCGGGTCCAACAATCCTGTGGGGCGGATTATTTGCTCGGCGATGTGGTCTTTTCCGGAAATTGCCAATTCATAATCAACGGGAGTCGCCGAAACATAGACCACTTGGCCGATTTTTTTATTAAATTCCTCAAATTTCAGCGGCCTGTTGTCTATCGCGGAGGGGAGACGAAAGCCGTAATTTACTAATGTTTCTTTTCTCGAGCGGTCTCCAAAATACATTCCGCGGAGCTGGGGCATGGTCATGTGCGATTCGTCTATAAATGTAATATAATCTTTCGGCAAATAATCAAGAAGAGTGGACGGCGGCTCACCAGGTTTTCTGAACGAAAGCTGTCTCGAGTAGTTCTCGATGCCGTTTGTAAAGCCGGTTTCCCGGAGCATTTTTAGGTCAAAATTTGTCCTTTGTGAAAGCCGTTCTGCTTCCAGAGGTTTGTTTTCTTTTTTAAACCTAATCAGCTGCTCTTTTAGCTCTAATTCAATGTTTTTTAGCGCTATTTCAAGCTTTTCCTGTGGTGTCACAAAGTGCTTGGCGGGGAAGATTTTGACGGAAGCGCCGTCCGCCGGGAAAACACTCGGTGTTTGAAGCCCGCCAACACCGAGTGTTGAGGAGGAGGGCAGCGCTTTTATTCTCTCAATAACATTTCCGCCCCATTCTATTTTTATAATCGAATCTGCCGCCGGAGAAACTACCTCAACAGATTCACCCCTGACTTTAAAAATTCCGGCACGGACATCATAATCATTTCTTTCATAGCGCAGTTCCGCCAATTTTTTCAAAAAATCTTTTTGCGCGATACGCATTCCATTTTTAATCTCCAAAGCTGCTTTGCCGTATTCCTCCGGGTCGCCGATCCCATAAATGCAGGAAACCGACGCAATAATTACAAAATCTCGGCGCGTGAGCGTCGTCGCGGTTGCCGCGTGCCGCATAGCGTCGATGAAGTCGTTTATCTTGGCATCCTTTTCTATATATGTGTCGCTTTGTGGAATGTATGCCTCCGGCTGATAGTAATCATAATAAGAAACAAAGTAATGCACGGCGTTTTCCGGAAAAAAATTCTTGAATTCCTGATAAAGTTGCGCGGCCAAAGTTTTGTTGTGCGAAATGACCAAAGCAGGCCGCCCCAAATTTTTTATCACATTTGCCATCGTGAAAGTTTTCCCAGACCCGGTAACACCCAAAAGTGTCTGGTGCCGATTGCCGGACTTCAAAAACTCCGTAAGCTCTCTGATAGCTTTCGGCTGATCTCCCGCGGGCTTATATTTAGATTTTAGGTTGAAAGAAGACATCCAATAATCCTACTTCAAACTCTTGACTTTTTCAATAGGAAAAGTATAATTAAAAACGGATTTATTGAGGAATAAGCCTCAATTGCTCGTGGCATTTACCGCGAAATAACTTGAAAAAGAAAGGAGAAACTGATCATGTCAAAAGAAATGATCGGTGATGTGCCGGGGAATGTCCTCGGCATGTTAGAAGATTTGTTTTTAAAGCTTAGGAAGGGCGTGCTTTCGCCCGATGAGTTGGAGCTTTTTCTCAAAAAGAAAAATCCATTTGCTCTGCCGTCAGATTTGCTTATCGATTGGCAAAATTTTTGGAAGCGGATGGGGATCGATGCGGATCTTCGAAAAGTTAAGATCCCAAAGAAACCAAAAGGCTTTGATCGACTGCTTGTGAATCCGCTGACTCCACAGAAAGCTTACGAGCTTTGTGCATCCAAGTTCAAGTGTTGGAAATACAGCAACGAAAGTTTGGACAAGATAGTCGTCCACGAAGACCGCACAGCTAAAGACGGTGCCTATGCGGTTTGGGTTCGCGAAAGAGTCGAGCCAGATGAAGAGCTTAAAGGAAAATCTGCCAATGATCTTGTCGGGATGAAAGTTTTCGGTAATACCTTGACCGAAGCATTGGTTTACAAACTCAAGTTTAATGATGAAACAGGACAGCATCTCAACCTCGCTAATTGGAATCTTTGTTCCGGCTCGCGCTATTCCGGTGGCGATGTCCCGCGCGTCTACTGGGACGGCCGCTACTCCGGGATGCTCGTGGACTGGGCGCATCCCTCGGACGCTCGCGGCAGTCTGCGGTCCCGCCAGACAGTTTCTTAATCTTTTAACTTTTTTCTTTTAACCTTGGGCGGTCCGGCTTTGTCGGACCGCCCCATTTTTTAAAAATATATAAATCTATGCTAATATAATCATGGCTAATACAATCGGCTCAGATTAAAATCGTGAGTAACGGTTTGCCGGATAATTTAAAGAAACTGCTTGCCTGATTTTGGAGAAGAGCCGCCTAAGGCGACTGCTTCCGGAAAATTTCCAGCAAAAGAGCTGGCTAACTCAGATAATTTTGTAAAAGATTATCGGTGCAACGGATGAAACCAGGCAATAAGCGGCTCGCGCTATTCCGATGGCAATGTCCCGAACGTCAACTGGAACAGTAACTATTCTGAGATGAACGTCAACAATACGAACCCGACGAACTCGAATGACAATCTGCGGTCCCGCCAGAAGTTTCAATAGGGAAACACCGCCTAAGCGGTGTTTCCCATTTTCAGATATTTTATCCAGCCATTGATCATTTTAGAAATTTCCTGGAGATCGATTTCCACATTAAAATAGGCCTTATCGGAAACAATTTTGAGCTTGCTGGAGATTGTAAAAAATCTCTTTAAAATCTCAATGTTGATCCTGGCTTTATTAAGGAAAGTAATTTTATTCGATCTTGTCTCGAAAGTAGCCTCAAGGATTAAAAACATGATTTCAATCGAGATGCTTTCAATTTTTAAAAAAATACCAAAACGGTCCCGTTTCGGTATTTTCTTGGATAGTAAATATATTTTTTTATAAAATTTGCAAATCTTATGAGCCAAAGGCGCATTAAAACCAATGTGGGGTATTAACGGGAATGAAATTCATAATGACGTTTTTGATCAAATTATTAGCTTGGATAATCTATTTTTGGCGTGGCGGGAATTTAAGCGCGGAAAAACTAAAAAGCTAGAAGTGCAAGAATTTGAATTGAGTGTGTAGGACAATATATTCCGGTTACGGCACAAACTAAAAACTAAAACTTACCAATGCGCTGATTATACTTCATTTTATGTCAAAGACCCAAAATTAAGGCATATCCACAAAGCCACGATTCGTGACCGCGTCCTACGTCATGCTGTTTTCAGGGTTTTATATTCGATATTCGATAAGCATTTTATCCACGATTCTTATTCTTGCAGGCTGGATAAAGGAACCCATAAGGCTGTAGATAATTTAGAAAAATATTGCAGAAAGTTAAGCCAAAATAACCAGCTCAATATATTTACATTGAAATGCGATGTGCGTAAATTCTTCGATTCCATCGATCAAAATATTCTTTTAAGAATTATAAAAGATAAGATTGAAGATGAAAATGCCGTGTGGTTGATTCAGAAAATTATAACGAGTTTTCAAAAGAGCAACGGTAAAGGCTTGCCATTGGGTAATGTGACCAGCCAATTATTTTCTAATATTTATCTAAACGAATTAGACCAATTTGTTAAACATAATTTAAAGATTAAATATTATGTTCGTTATTGCGACGACTTTATTATTTTGGAGCAGGATACAGAAATATTAAATTATTATATTAAAGAAATCAGAGGTTTTCTCGAGAATAGGTTGGTATTGCAACTACATCCCAATAAAATAGTAACAAGGAAGTGGAGATCGGGAATAGATTTTTTAGGCTATATTACTATGCCAAGTTACAAGGTTTTACGTACTAGAACTAAAAATCGAATTTTCACAAAGATAAACGACAAAAATTTGCAATCTTATTTGGGTATTCTAAAGCATTGTAATGGATATAAAATCAGCCATGCTATAATAAAATTATGATAGGGCATCTTGATGGAAAGACGATATTTAAAGGAGAGAAATACGCTATTTTGGATGTCGGCGGGGTGGGATATAAAATTTTTGCCGGTGCCGATACTTTGAAAAAAATGGGTACGGAGAAAGTTTCGCTGTGGACGCATTTGCATGTTAAAGAGGATGCGCTTGATCTTTACGGATTTTCAAATCAAAGCGAACTGGAGTTTTTTGAATTGCTAATTTCTATTTCCGGGATAGGCCCGCGTTCCGCGCTGGGAATTTTATCCGTTGCTCCGGTTGATACGATTAAGCGGGCGGTTGGGTCGGGAGATACTACATACCTTACAAAAGTATCCGGTGTCGGCAGGAAGACGGCGGAGAAAGTCGTTCTTGAATTAAAAGACAAAATGGGTTTCGGAAAAAATGGCACAAGCCCAGAAGAATTCAAGGATGACGCGGATCTCGTGGAGGCACTCGTCGCTTTGGGATATTCCCAACGGGACGCAAGGGAGATGATCCAAAAAATTCCGAAAGACACAAAAGGTCGCGAAAACAGATTAAAGACAGCTTTGAAATTAACTAAAAACTAATAACTATAAACTATTTATATGGTTTGGTGGAGAGATACAACAGAATATATATATGAAACGGGAATAGAGGATCCAGCGAAAAATTCCGCAAAATCTTTCTGGGAGCGCGTTAACGATATATTTTTCCAGGAAACCGTTGACGCGCTGTTTTTTTTTCTGGGCGTTTTTACCTACATATATTTGTTTGCCGTGGCTTTTTTATACCTTAGTGGAGTGTCTTCGTTCGATTCTGTTGCTTCAAAGATTATTAAGGCGCTCGCCGAGCCATATCTCGGTGCCGTCGGTATTTATACGATCTTAAAAGAAACAAGAAAAAGGCGGTACGCGCTATCTTCGCGCCATTGGGGCGAATTTTTCGTTCTCGCGTGGCTTGGACTTTTGGCGCTTTGTTCAATACTAACTGTCATTTTTCCGTTCTATACTTTCACGCGCACGCTTGAGCTGATAATCACGCTGTCGCTTTCCATAGGAATAATTTACATAGGAAGCGCGGTGCATAGGCCGTAAAAACCATGAATAAGCTATTGCGAATAATAAAGAAGCTCATCCCCAAATTTCTGTTTAGCGCCCTACAACCTTTTTATCATCGCACGCTGTCGGTTGCCGCCTCTGCCGTATACGGAAACCATTCGGCAAAGCTCAAAGTGATTGGCGTGACCGGAACCAACGGGAAAACTACATTGGTCCATCTTTTAACGGCTATTTTGGAAGGCGCGGGGGAACCGGTTGCTTCTGTTTCATCCTTAAGGTTTAAGATTAAAGGAGATGAATGGAAAAATATGATGAAGATGACCATGCCGGGCCGTTTTACGATACAAAAATTTTTAACGCGCGCAGTGAGAGCGGGCTGCAAATACGCGGTTTTGGAAGTGACGTCGGAGGGCATAAAACAATTCCGCCACCGTGGGATAGATTTCTATATGGCGATTCTTACGAATATCACGCCCGAGCACATCGAATCGCACGGAACATTTGAGAATTACCGCGCGGCGAAGGCGGAACTTTTTAAAAAAGCAAAGATACATATTTTAAACGGCGAAGATCCTTCGATAGAATATTTTGCGAAAATCCCCGCCGAGACCCGGATCGTATACTTAAAAAAAGACCTTTCGCAGGATTTTCATTTGAAATTGCCAGGAGATTTTAATACGGAAAATGCGGCCGCCGCATATCATGCGGCAAAGTTTTTAGGAATTGAACGGCAAATAATAAAAAAGGTTTTGGAAAGTTTTGAAAATGTTTCCGGCAGAATGGAATTTATCCGGCGCGAGCCATTTTCGGTTGTCGTGGATTACGCGCATACGCCCGACGCACTTTTCAAAGTGTATGGCACTTTGAAAAGTGAAAATACGAAATCCGAAATCCCTGCCTCGCCGGCAGGCAGGCAAAATCCGAAATTAATCTGTGTCTTCGGTTCAGCGGGTGGCGGGCGCGACAAATGGAAGCGGCCGGAAATGGGAAAGATAGCCGCAAGATTTTGCGATGAGATAATTTTGACCAATGAAGATCCATATGACGAAAATCCGCAGGCCATTTTAAAAGACATTGAAAACGGATTTTCGCAAATCCTAAATCTCAAATCAGAAATTCTAAATAAACTAAAAACTATAAACCATAAACTGATTCTCGATCGCCGCGAAGCCATCCGTGAAGCGCTGAAATTAGCGCAACCCGGCGACACGGTAATCATCACCGGTAAGGGCGCCGAACCCTGGCTCATGGGCCCGAACGGAACGAAAATTCCCTGGGACGACAGGGAGGTCGTCCGCGAAGAATTAAAAAATCTTGAAAAATAGTTACTATAATAACTCGACGGCCGTCCAACTATTATAGTAAATTAAAACCGCTCGGGTGAGCGGTTATTTCTGTTCAAAAAATGTACCATCCAATACGCTTTTTCAACGCGCCATAACTTCCGGCGCGGCATCTGGGTATGTGCCAATTAATTCTTCGGCTTTTTTTGAAGCAAAACTTTGCTCCTTTCTAAAAATAAGCCTATCGCAAGGGCACATTTTTGTCAAGTGGCTTTGGGGTTGAGTGTGGGGGTAAGATGGAGGTATGGTGAAGATTTTTATCATAGGAGGGGGGGCGACGGGGTCTGTGATTGCCCATTTTTTGGCCGAATCTAAGGATGTTGAGGCTGTTTTGGTCGGCGATATCAATACGCGCAAAGCCAAGAGATTTTTACCGAACAATCCAAAGGTTTCTTTACAGCAGGTAGACGCGACCCAAAAAGACAAGGTTACGCTTCTTGCCAAAGGCTTTGATCTTCTGATCAACGCGTCGTTGTCACAGTTCAACAAAATTTTGCTGGACGCCGCCCTGGAAGCAGGGGTCAACTATCAGGACCTGGCTTCCAAATGGGACAACGCCAAAGTTGAACAGCTTGATTTCCATGAAAAATTCAAAGCAAAAAATTTGGTTGGCCTGATAAATGCTTCTGCTTCTCCGGGCATGACCAATTTGGTGGCTAAGTTATTATCTTTGAAATTTGACCGCGTAGATTCTATTAAAATAAGGCTGTTGGAAAATGTTTCTTCCGACATGCCTTTTACGGCATGGTCGAAAGAGATAGCCTTTGATGAAGTAACTCAAACGCCGTATGTATGGGACAAAAACCGTTTTGTTGCAAAAGATAATTTTGGAGAAGAAGAACTTTTTAGTTTTCCCGAGCCATTCACCAACAGGAAATGTTATCTGGTATCCCAAGAGGAAGTCGGCACCCTTCCTATATATATAAAAGCCAAATATGTTGATTTAAAGATCGGCGGAACGGAGATAGAATTCGTCTATACTCTTTTTAAGATCGGGCTTTTAAAAAACAAACTCGTGCGGATCGGGAATGCGTTGATTTCTCCATACGAGCTTATTACAAAAGTTTGGCCGGATGTTCCGTCCCCGCAGGAAATGAAAAAATTAGCTGCTTCCCCTAAATTTCGCGACGCGCATTTTTGGGCGAGTGTTATTGTAGCGGGCGCCGCTGATAAGAAGAAAAAAATTCTTCGCGGAGATATTCTTTTCCCTCCGCAGGCGGAAGTAAACAAACTCCACTCGGGCTCCAACTATATTTCTTACGCAGCCGGCGCATCTGCCGCGATCTTTGCGCTCGAGACCCTGAAGCTCAAAGAAAAAGGAGTCTACTCGCCCGAAGCGTTGGATAAGGAAACCGCGGAGGCGATCGCGGAGCGCCTTAAAAAGAGCGGAATAAAGATCGAAATTGGCGAAGCGGTCTGATAATTTATGGTGAATGTGTGTTATAATAAAAAAATGAAAAAGATTACAGCGTTATTTTTAATAATGTTATTTTTTATTGCTTTTTACGGCCAATCCGAAGCCTCAACGGTTTGCCCGAACTTGACCCGCACCCTGGGGAGGGGCGCTGTCGGAACTGAAGTCGCCGATTTGCAGGGTTTTTTGGCGGGGTTGCAGGGGATATATTCGGAGGCGCTGATAACCGGATTTTTCGGGCCTTTGACCGAGAAAGCGCTTCAGCGTTTTCAGGAAAAATACAACATAGTTTCTTTCGGCTCCCCGGCTTCTAACGGTTTTGGACTGTTGGGCCCTAGAACCCGAGCGATGATAAATACAGTGTGTTCAGAAGATCAAGTGGAGGGTGTTGTTGAAGTCAAACCGACTCCTGTATCACAGGTTACTCCACAGCCAGCGTCACAGCCGCCCGCCGCGCCAAAACCGGGTTTTTATGCTCCGACAGCGCCATATTTTGATCCCAACGAAGTTCCGGTATCGGGTGTTACCCCGCAAATGGATCTAAAAATAAATGACTCCGATGGGCCGGTTAAAGTTACCGTTGGCTCCGACATAACTCTTTCATGGATATTAAGCAATCATAAATGGTGGTACTGTGGAAAACTGAGGGATTGGTCTGGTTCTATGACTTCGCCGGCATCCGGATCGGAAGTTATCCGCGGGATAAATTATAATAAGGTTTTTAAACTCAATTGCTATGTTGATAACACGGCTTTTGAAGACGAAGTAAGCGTTGAGGTTGTTGCTACACCTCCGCAAGCCGGCGGGCTAATTCCCACGCCGGCAATCGCGGCTTTACCGTTGAAGGCAGGCGTGCCCTATGAAGGACCTTATGGGCGCATAGATTGCGCGACTAGCTTATGGCCGGGGAATGTTTTCTATCTTGAAGATGGGCCGCCGACGGTAAGGTGGCAAGTATCATCTTCCCCGACAAAAGATTGGCATTTTTATTGGCACGAAACGATTGATGGTGTTGAAACGAAAATTTATGGTGGTACCACGAGTAGTGAAGCGGCGAACAATGTTTCAAAACTCGAATATTATAATCATAAGTCTCTGAAGGTAAGGCGTTATGCCGATGTTGTTATAGACCAGAAGCATAGCGCTTATGCGTTATATTCAACACTTCCCAATACCATTTGCACTACGAACGAAGTTGAATTTGAAATTAAAGAATCAAGAACCGCCTCGGTTTTTTACGCCAATTTTGCAAGCCTTTTCAATGCGATCTTCCCTTATTTTAATATTGCTGGATATTAGGAGTCTGCATAATGTTGGCGCGATCTTCCGAACCGCTGACGCGATGGGTGTTAAGAAGATATATTTGGCTGGTTACACGCCGGGGCCATATGACCTGTTCGGCAAATTGAGAAAAGATTTCGCAAAAACGGCGCTTGGCGCGGAGAAATTTGTTCCATGGGAAAAAACAAAAAATGCCGGCGCGCTGATAAAAAAATTAAAGTCAGAAAAAGTTTTTATAGCGTCGCTTGAACAATCCAAAAACAGCGTACCACTTAGCAATCAGATTGCTAAATCGTGGATAGCTTTAGTTTTAGGCAACGAGGTTCACGGCATACCAAAAAACATTCTTAGAAAGTCGGATGCAGTTTTGGAGATCCCGATGTTCGGCAAAAAAGAATCATTAAATGTCTCCGTCGCCGCAGGGATCGCGCTTTATGCGCTAAGTCAAATTAAAAAGTCACGCGATTTATAAGACCTTGCGAGCGCGACTGGCGCGAGCACGAGGAATTTTTCAGCAGAAAAATATCCGTGTCTTATAAATTGCGATGGCTTTTTAATATGTTTATTTAACTTCCTTTCCGGTAAGGCGCTTGATGACGAAGTAGGCGATCGCGACGAAGAGAATTATCGCGAGTATCGCCAAGTACCACTTAAGAAGCGATTTTATTCTTGTCCATGTGTCTCCGTTTATGCTGAAAATTGATGCCAAAAATGATTTGCCGCCGTTTTCTGTTTTTGAAACACCGGTCGGTTCTGCTGTCGGGGTCGGCGTCGGAGAAGGTTGAGTTATTTTTCCCTCTGTATCAATGCACAAGGTTACTGTTTTGCAAACGGTTGTCGCGCCCTGGACTTGCCCGGCAGCAGGCGTTGGTTTTGGAGTTGGTCCGCCAGTTGGCGGAGGAGCCGCTGCTAAAACGTTTATGTTGCATGTTCCGTTTGCCGTCTTGCCAAGCGCGTCTGTTATTTTTACTGTCACTGTTTTTTCGCCTACAGCCGAAAAGGTTTTTGAAACGGACTTTGAAGTTCCGGAAACATCTCCAGACCATGAATAATAGTAAGGAGCCGTTCCGCCGCTTTCAACGGCACTGAATATGACGGCATTTCCGATTCGCGGCGAAGATGGAGAAATTGAACAAGCCGATCCAAGGCCAGTTTGTACTGGTGCGGCCGGCTGATTTATATAAATTGTCCGGCTCGCTGAATTTGAACCGTAGGAATTAATGCAGGTGAGGGTATAGGTACTTGAGTTTATCGGATATACATATTCTGAACCGGAAAGATTTTTGTTTCCGGACCAGGAATTTGACCCATAACAAGAGCTGGCATTTGAAGTAGTCCAGGACAATCCGACCATCTCGCCATAATTAATCGAAGTTTTGCTGGCTGATAAATTTACAACAGGAACTCCGTAATAATAGTTTGGGGGATAATATGTGGGTGTCGGATATGGAGTCGGGCGCGGTATTTGGTCATCCGCTATCCAGTCGTAACATAATCCGGCAGTGCAATTGCCGCCTGTGTATGAATAAGACGTGGCGGCATAGCTAACGCTAAAAGGCGCCAAAATGGCTAATATGCCAAAAATTATGCTTATTTTTAGTATGTTTTTCATTGTGTATATTATATATCAATCAATAATAAAAGTCAATAGAGTGCGTTTGGCTCTAATGTTGTAATATAATAAGCATGAAAGAAGCGCCACAACAAGAGGAAATGTTCGAAAAAGACGGTAATATAGTTGATGGACGAAGAGTGCCGAAATATTTCAGAAAATTAAGAAGACAGCTGGAAATATCAACCGAAGCAAGGCACGCTAAAGAAAAAGAAAAAAAATTAAAAGAAATTAAGGATAGTATTATAGCAAAAAAATAATATGTTAAGTACATTTCCGCAATTATTTGATTTTCAATTTTACGGGCCGTTAATTTTGCGCTTGGCGCTTGGAGTTATTCTTTTTGCGCACGGATGGTCGAAGTTTAAAAATGACAAGGCACAATTTGCCGGGCGGCTGGAATTGCTGAAGTTTCGTCCAGGAAAATTTTGGGCATGGGTTGTGGCGCTCACGGAATTTCTCGGCGGGATATTGATATTGATCGGGCTTTTTACGCAACTTACCGTATTAGTATTAGCAATAGAATTTTTGGTAATTATTTTTTGGGTGCGGCACGGCCAGCCGCTTGTAGCGAAATCCGAGGCGCCAAGCATGAGTAGGGAATTCGATTTTCTGATATTGGCGGCGCTTTTGGCTCTTCTCGTCCTGGGTCCTGGTGCCTGGGCCGTTGATTACCCTTTATAAATAGGGTACAAATATATCTATGGCTTCATACGATGTTGTTTTCGATATTGAAACAAAAAAATCCTTCGACGAGGTAGGAGGGAAAAGCAATTTCGACAAACTTGGCATTTCCGTAGTCGGCGCGCATGTTTCGGAAGATCCCTCGACTCCTCTTGGGACAGGCAAATATTATGCTTTTGAAGAACACGAGATTCCCCAATTCGAAAAAATGTTACAAGGCGCGCGCCGCGTGGTCGGCTTCAACATTCATCATTTTGATATTCCGGTGCTCCAGCCCTATATTGGATGGAGTCTGAAAAACTTGAAAACTTTGGATTTGATGGAAGACGTGGAAAAAGGAGCTGGCTTTCGCATATCTTTGGATAATCTTTCCGAGACATCGCTCGGTACTCGTAAGTCCGGCGATGGTATGCAGGCTTTGCGCTGGTATAAAGAAGGAAAGATAGATGACATTAAACAATATTGTTTAAAAGACGTTGAACTTACCAAGGCTCTTTGGGAGTACGGTAAAAAAAATGGGCATGTGCTTTTTTATTCCAGAAATTCATCGGGGAGGGTTGCTATTCCCGTAAGCTGGGGTAAGATGGAATCAAATTTGGACGCTTATTCGCAGACAAGTTTATTTTGATTAAATGGAAAACTCGACATTTTTTAATATAGTTGGTAGTGCGATGACTCTAAAAGAGGTCGTTGGCTCCGTTCACGAATTTATAAATTCTAAACCCAAAAGAAAGTATAAAATAATCGTAGGGACAGATTCGGCGGCGCGTGATGAAACAAACTTTGTGACCGCCGTCACTGTTTGGCGCGTGGGGAACGGAGGAATTCATTTTTGGACGAGGTCAAAGATGACAAAGTGCCACGACTTGCGGGACCGCATATATAAAGAAACTATCCATTCGATAACGCTGGCGCAGGAACTCCGCGGACGTCTTAAAGAAACCTTGGGAGATGAATTTTTCTGGGACGATCAGATACATATTGATGTCGGCGAGAACGGCCCGACGCGGGAATTTATAGACACGGTCGTCGGCATGGTCCGCGGCTATGGCTTCGACGCAGTCATCAAACCTTTTTCTTTTGGGGCCAGCGTGGTGGCTGACAGGCACACATAGAAATACGCCCCCATAGCTCAATGGATAGAGCGCAGGCCTCCGAAGCTTGAAATTCCCGTTCAACTCGGGATGGGGGCACAGAAAAGTGGGCGTTTTACGCGGTGAAGGTTGGGATCGAGGTTTCCCGCCTGCAAAAGCTACCCGCCAGCAACGCTTGATGCGTAGCTTCTGCGGGCTGGTGCTTTGGCATTGCGGGCAGGAATTCCTCGTGGGGACATAAAGCGTTAGTCTAGGACAATAATAGGTAAAACAAAAACATCGGCTGCTTGACCGGAATATCTATTGTGTATACAATGGTTATATGAAGACACTTATCAATGTTAAAGCCGATAAAGAGGTCAAAGAAAACGCCCAGAAAATAGCGGAAGCATTGGGGCTCCCTTTAAGTTCCATCATAAATGCGTATCTTAAAGAGTTTATACGCGATCAGGCGGTGCGTTTTTCCGTTGAACCGCAGTTAAGGCCGGAAGTAGCAAGACTATTGCTAAAAGCAAGCTCTGATTACAAGCGCAAAAAAAATACTTCCGGTATCTTTGAAACATGGACAGAGGCCAAAAAATATCTCCGCGACCAATGAGAATTTCTCTTCATCAAAACTTCAAAAAACGCTACAAAAAATTGCGAAAAGAAGAGCGTGGCCGGTGCGATCGGAGAATGGAATTGTTTATGCAAAACCCGTTTCATCCTTTGCTGAATAACCACGCGTTAAGCGGACAATATCTTGGTTATAGAAGCATCAACATCGGAGGCGACTTGCGCGCTATTTATGAGCCGATATCTTCGGATACGGCGTTTTTCATCACTCTAGGTACACATCCCGAACTTTACTCGTCATAAAATATGTTATACTAAAAACATCGGCTGTATTTGCTGTTCGAAAAATTGTTTTGGTCATATTAGGGGTTTTAAATATTTATCACACGCAGAGAAATTAAAATTAAAACCACTTTTATCTCCGCTGCTCTTAAAGAAAATTTTATAATGAATTGGGAAAATTATCAGCGGCGCGATCGCGTTCGGACTAATTCAAGAATACAACACAAAGCATTAGTCGAGGGAAATAATAGGTAAAATAAAAACAAAACCCGGGAATTTTTCCCGGGCACGCGTTGAATTTATTATCGCCAGTAGCGACAGTAAAGCCTTCCCCATCTGTCGTAGCGCCAACCGACGCAGCGCGGGGGTTTGGGCGGCGGATGGCGTCTATAAACAGGATGTGGCCTTGCGACCGGATATGGTTCTGATATCACGGCGGCAAAACAGCCGGATAAAATTAAAAGAAGAGAAAGAGCCGTTAAATAACTTGCGATTTTTTTAATGAACATATTTTCTCCTATTTAGTAGCCACAAAGTTCTCGGTTGAATTTTTGTGTTTTTAGACATTCAAGGCGCTCAAGCTCTCGTCTTTGTTCGTGGATAATTCTTTGCTGTTCTTGAATTCGGCGATCGAGATCGTCTTGCCGATTTTCCTGTCCTTGCAGCTGGTCGCCGATCAATCCGCCGGCTCCGGCTCCCAAAACTCCGCCGATCACGGCTCCCGCGCCAGGATGCCCGACAGTACTTCCGATGATCCCGCCGACGGCCGCTCCGCCAAGAGCGCCGATTCCCAAACCCTTTTCACGGGTCGTGAGCGGTCCTCCAGCACAAGCTCCTAAAACAAACACAAAAGCGAACATTGTACCTAAAACGGCCAATTTTTTCATTCGATCCTCCTGTTTATTTATTCTAAGGAGTATAATATCATGAACTCATAATAATGCAAATTAAGACGGACTGTAGAATAATGGTAGTTCGCACCCTTGGGGTGGGTGTGGCCCGGGTCCGATTCCCGGCAGTCCGACATTTTAAATAATACGGCTCTTTAAACATTAGTGTGCCAAATCTGCGGCAGAAAAACAAACGGCAGCAAAGCTAATGTGACCTTTAATACGTAATTCCTGAAGTT
>MFIK01000010.1:0-4915 GCA_001778875.1 Candidatus Giovannonibacteria bacterium RIFCSPLOWO2_02_FULL_43_54
TTCGTTTTTTAGAGATAAAGTGTTGGTCTCGGAGCTTTAATTTGAGACTATGCGATCCCGACATTCTTCGGGGTGGGACAAAAGAAAAAGTGCTCGAAGTTTTCCCAAATAACCCAAAATCTGTATTTTGGGTTATTTGATTTTTTAAAAACTGTGCTACTATTTAATATTTTACGCGTCTATTTTCTTCTCCCAAAGCACTGCCGCAGCGACAGCCATCGCGAGAGTTAATGCGTACACCACAAACAAGACAGCCGGCCCATAGCCCGTGGCGTAGCCAATAATAAAAGCAAAATACCATGACGAGAGCGCGACAGAGCCCACAATAAACATCGGCTTCCTCAAAGAATTCAGAGACGGATGGGTCCGGCTTCTTTCTTCCTCATTGAACGGTATCGCAGACAAAAACGGGGCGAAAATAATCATCAAAACCGCCCCGCTTATCGTTGCAATAAAGAGCGCTGTGGTTTGGATAAAAAAGATGGCGGGGAATTCCGGAGCCCCGGCGTCGGCGGCAAAAAGAGCAAACTGGCCCAAAAGGGTAAGAAAAAGCCCGAACCAAATAAGCTCGGAAATACCTTTGACGGACCTGGCTTCCGATTCATCGATATCCCGGTTATTTAAAAATTTATGAAAAAGAAATAGAACCGCCGTGGCTCCGCCAATCCCAAACACGAATCCAAGGACGCGTACCAATTCGATAACTGTCGCTATCTCTGTTAAAAACGCGACTGCAAAGCCGACGCCTGTGAGCGAGACAATAAAGATTACAATGGAAAGCATGGCAGAGAGAATGCACCAAATACACCATTGGCGCAAAAGAAAAGCTTGCGCGAAAAGAAGATACAGCGAAAACAAAAACGCGCCGGCGCTTGCCAGTAATAACCCGGCTAAAAATATTCCGTTAAAAAAGAACGGCGCAAAAATCAAAGCGCCGTAGGAAACGGCGATAACTGCATAGTAAAACATTCCCCAATATTCCAGTGCGATGCCCAAAAAAATTGAATAACGGCTGTTGATAACGGCATTGCAATCGGAACCGACCGGGCAGACAAGCTGCTTGCGGTACCTCTTGGTATAAAAAATATAAAAAGCCGTGCCAAATCCTCCGGCCGAGGCAAAAACAATAAAAGCGTAAAACCCGACAGCCTGCGGCCAAATGGCCGCGAAAAAGAATCCGCTTATTCCTAAAATCAGGAGAAAAAAATATAAAAAGATATTCGCCGGCACAAAAGACATATTTCCAATATACCATATATGCGCAAACCGTTGAAATTATAATAAAAGCAATGTAATATAATAAGTATTCCCCATCAGGAATATTCATTTCCCGATAGTTCCGACGGTAATGCAATAAATATTCCCCGGTAGCTCAGCGGTAGAGCGGCTCGCTGTTAACGAGACGGTCGCAGGTCCGATCCCTGCCCGGGGAGCCAAGAAACTAGATACGAACTCTAAATTTCTAATTGGCATAAGATTTATTTTGCTTCCAGTTCACAAAACACCTACTTCGACTTCTTTGCTAATCTGCTATAATCTACTATATTCGAAATAGCAGAAATCGTGAATAGTAAATAGGCCAAAAAACCCTTTATTTAAGGCATAAAAAAGAGTTGCCGGTGCTCTATATCAATCTACTGATATAGTAAATCTGGTTTATTGACTTGCTTGATACTTTTGTATATAATCGTATATAGTTAACTATAGCGAATTAAGATCAAGCTATATGAATGAAAACAGCTTTATACAACGAATAAAGGTTAACTCAGAGATACTTGGTAAAATCGCCAAGATTGATGAGTTCAAAGGCCTCTGGCAAGGAAGCCTCCGTTTGAGTCCGCAAATTCTTGGCCGGCTTAAGGCATCTGTAATCATCACCTCAACTGGCGCCTCTACGCGTATCGAGGGATCAAAAATGACGGACGTTGAGGTAGCTCGTCTTTTGCGTGGGCTGAAATCCCACCCTCCCAAAAATCGCGATGAACAGGAAGTGGCCGGCTACGCTGACCTCGTGGGGAGAATCTTCGATAACTACCGGACGCTAAAACTTTCGGAAAATAATATTTTACAATTCCATAGTATTTTATTGCAGTTCTCGGAGAAAGATCAGACGCATCGTGGTAAATACAAAAGCGGAGACAATGCGGTCATAATGAAAAATCAGCACGGCGAGGAAATTATTCTTTTTCAGCCAACTAAACCGTATTTGGTAAAGCCGGAAATGGAAATAGCAATTGATTGGACAAACGAACAATTGGAGAAGAAAGAACTTCACCCGCTTTTAATTATTGCCAATTTCGTCTTTGAATTTTTGGCAATCCACCCGTTTCAGGACGGCAACGGCCGCTTGAGTCGCGCGCTTACAAATCTACTTTTACTTCGCAATGATTATCCGTATATTCCCTATGTCTCGCTTGACGAAATTATTGAAAATAAAAAAGATAGGTACTACTTAGCACTACGAGCAACACAGAAAAATCATAAAACCGATCACGAGGATATTGCCGCGTGGCTAAATTTCTTGTTAGACGCGCTTCTTGAGCAAACTGAACAGGCAAGACAATTAATGAACACCGAACAGCCTGAGAAACTTTTGTCGGAAAGACAGGAGCGGGTTTTTGCTGTCTTGAAAGGCGGAGAAACTCTGGGCGTAGCCGAAATCGATAAGCGTCTCACTGGTTTGGTACCGCAGGTGACTATAAAACAAGCTCTCGCGCGCTTGGTGGCTTTGCGTTTGGTTGAACGAGTTGGCCGGGGCAGAGGCGTGAGATATAAGAAAATATAAAAATATGCCAACAGAAACAGCCAAAAAAAGAAATACATTAGCAAAGCAAGCTTGCAACGGGGCAGGTAAAATTGATGCCCAATAAATAACATCCTTATAAACTTGAGAATGTTGGTATGTCTTCGTAATAAATATATGCAACCGAAATACGATTTAGACAAAATTAAATTTGCGACTGATGGGCCGACTTTTGAGAAGGCGGTTGATTTATATGAGAAAGGAAAGGTAACGAAATTTGAAGAAGGGATCGGCGGCTATTCTGCGATTGTGATTGGTACAAAACCGTATCGTGTCTCGGTTGAGGCGCGGCGGTATGATTATGGACATTGCGAATGTTATCTTGGGCAAAATGACACGCTTTGCAAGCACATGGTGGCTGTGGCAATTTATGCGGCGACGGGCGATAAAAAATTGAGCGACGAAGATAAGCGGCTCGTATACCAAGTTGCTTGCAGTGGTAGGTTGGGAGAATTAAGCAAGAGCGAGTTAGCGACAACGAAAAAGACAATCACCGCCGGCATGCGATTTATCAAATCATACGAAGGCCCGTCGCGCACTTGGTTTACGTATCAAAGTTCTCTTTCCGAAGGGTGCAATCGTTTATCAAAAGTTGTTTCCGAGTTGCCGGTAAACCAGCAGACAACAAAGTTATTAGTTGATACGCTTTTACGGCTTGATGATAGATTATGCCGCGGCGGCGTTGATGATTCTGATGGCGCCGTTGGCGGATTTATTGAAGAAGTTGTTTCCGTGCTTCAAGAGTACGCAAAACTTGACCCGACCTGCACAAAAGCATTTGAAGCACTAAACGGCAAAGAAACTTGTTTTGGCTGGGAAGAGCCGCTTTTGAAACTTATCAAAAATTGATATAGTGATACCGGAATAGTGAGAATCGGTATTTATCGGGGAAGGCTGATAACAGGATTGTGTAATAAGTCCGCCATCCGTTTTGCCTGCCACGTAGCGAGCTTTGCTCTGCTACTGGGGTGCGGTGGATTCGCTACAAGGGGTAACAAGTGGTAAAATTAAATTATGAAAGTACTCAATTTATTTATAATCGCCGGGGTGATTGTTTTTGGCGGTTTTGTTGCCGTTTCTCCTGTTGGTGCTCAAACGGATAATCATACCGCTCTCGAAGAAGCTGAAGGCAAGATCGTATGGCAGGGGCTTCAATCAAAGGAGATTGTGTGCGAAGATTTATCTAACGAGGATTTCGGCGCGCTTGGGGAGTATTATATGGGACAAATGCTAGGAGATTCGCATGAGGCAATGAATGAGATGATGATACAAATGCATGGGGAAGAAGGCGAAGAGCAGATTCATGTTGTTATGGGCAAGAGGCTTTCGGGGTGTGACACATCCGCAACCGTCCTCGGGACGAGCGGAGGTTGGATGCCCATGATGAACATGATGTGGGGAGGGTGGTCGTCTCCCTTTGGCAATAATTCAACAAACAATAATATGATGAATTTCGGATTCGGGACATTTGGCTCTTTCGGCTGGATATTTATGATTCTCTGGTGGGTTTTGATCATCGCCGGCATTGTCGCGCTTATCAAATGGCTCACGAGCCAATCTCGCGGCACGCGCGAAGGCGAAAAATCGGCGCTTGAAATTTTGAAAGAGCGCTATGCCAAAGGCGAGATTGATAAAAAAGAATTTGAAGATAAAAAGAAGGATTTAAGTTAGCCGCTTATGGAAACAAACGCTATCAAGATGGCGGTTCAAGACGGTCATATCCGCCCCATAATAAAAGCGGTAAGCTGGAGAATAATCGCCATGATTATTACCGGTGCGGTTGTTTATGCGTATACCGGCGAAATCAAAAAGTCAGGAGAAATTTCCGTAGTCGCTGGTCTAATATTAACCTTCGCTTATTATCTACACGAGAGATTTTGGTTGTGGGTTAGGAAATAATCATGAAACTTGGCATTATTTTACAATCAAATAAACCGGAGCATATTTGGAACACACTCCGTTTGGGAATTGCCGCGCTCAAGGAAAAACACTCGGTGCAGATAAATCTTATGAACGAGGGCGTGGAAGCGGAAGATATCCCCGATTCGGAAGATTTTGATATTTCCAAGAAAATTCAAGAATTCAAAGATCTTAAGGGAGTAATTCTTGCTT
>MFIK01000010.1:4935-48633 GCA_001778875.1 Candidatus Giovannonibacteria bacterium RIFCSPLOWO2_02_FULL_43_54
GCGAAACCTGTCTTAAGGTTCGTTCTAAATCCGAGAGTAAGGTTTGTCCGGTTACCACTATGAAAGATTTGGTAAAAATGGTCGAGGAGTCGGATAAGGTGTTAGTGTTCGGATAACGAGTAAAAAATTATTATAAGATTAAAATAAATCTACGAAAACTATAAAATCCATTAAATCATGAGAAATGTGCCCCGAACATATCTTGAAAAAGTTATTCTTTCACAACAAGTGCGCCGGGCGGACTTTTTACGATTCATGTCGGCGCGCCAAAAAAAAGAATTATTAAAGCGCGCTTTTTATTTACGGGGCAAGAGGGTCGTGCATATCAATGCCGTAGCGGACGGCGGAGGCGTCGCTGAAATACTTGCAAGCCTCATTCCATATTTGCGTTCTTTGGGAGTGGAAAGCGACTGGTATTTTATCAATCCCGATGTCGGTAAAAAGTTTTTTGAGATAACCAATAAAATCCATAATGCCCTGCAGGGCGCGCCGGTAAAAATTAGCGGCCGGGAGTGGGCTGAATATGAACGGGTGGGCAGATTAATCGCATCTGAATTAGATAAGATTGACTGTGATGTTCTAGTTATAAACGATCCCCAGCTACTTCTCGCGGGACATTACGCGCATCTTAATAAACATAAAATATATTTTAGCCACATTGACACCTCTTCGGTTTTTAAACCGGTTTGGGAAAAAATTCTTCCCGCCGTCGTGTCTTATCATCGAATTGTTTTCAGTAACCGCGATTTCGTGAATGGAAACCTGCCAGGCCGCAAAGTAAAAATTTTCACGCCGGCAATTGACCCGTTGGCCGCCAAACAAAAAATTGTCCCCCAAAAAGAAGCCCGCCTGTATCTTGAAAAACAAGGCGGCGTTCCCCAAAATTGCCCGCTCATCATTCAAGTATCGCGTTTTGACATTTGGAAAAATCCAATGGGAGTTGTCCAATCTTTCCGAATAGTTCAAAACACATACCCTAGTGCGCAGCTGGCTTTGGTTGGTTTCAACATTGCCAAGGATAATCCTGCGGCGCATGTGATTTATAAAGATATCGCGGCAGTTGCCGGAAAATCCCGCGATATTTTTTTGTTTTTTGATCCGAAAGGAAAAGATGTTTTAGAATTTACCGTTATGGCGCAAAATGCGGCTGACGTCATTGTTCAAAATTCAACCAAAGAGGGATTTGGCTTGGTGGCAACAGAAGCAATGTGGAAACGACAAGCGGTAATCGGCGGCCCGGCTTCGGGAATTAGGAAACAGATTCGAAACGGTAAAAACGGCTTTATCGTGAAATCCCCCGAGGAAATGGCTCAAAAAATAATTTTTCTTTTATCCCGTCCTGCGAAAAGAAAGAGACTGGGGAATTCAGCGAGAAAAACTGTTTTAGAGAATTTTTTATTTCCTCGTCTGGTTTTGGATCATCTTAAGCTTTACCGGTCTTGTTTAAAATAAAATCAGATGATACTTTATAAAATGCGTGACAATAGTCGTAAGTCGCGAATTTAAGTTCTTAAATTATAACCATGACAATAAAATTACGAGTTATCACAGATTCTCTGCTTATTCTGGCTCTTGTCTTTGGACTGGCAGTGTTCGGCGGACTTGCGACACAGGCGGTTTCGGCGGGCTCACCGCAGACAGCCAGTATCCCGGAACGGGTAATTGTAATCTTTAACCACGCAATCAACGAGGATGCGAGAGCCGCTCTTGAAAATGCAGGCGGCCGAGTGCTTAAAGAACTTCCGCTCGTAAACGGCGCAGTTGTGCTTTTGCCGAATGAGGCGGCCGCATCTGATATCGGTACTTTGGCGGGCGTTCGTTCCATTGAAAAGGACGCGTTGGTTTTTGCTTTGAAGCCACCGGAAGGTTGTACTCCATGGCCTGATTGCAAGAACGGTGGAGGTGATGGCGGTTCTACCCAACCGGCAGAAGTGCTTGAGTGGGGCGTTGATCGTATTGATGCCGATCTTGCCTGGAGTGCGAGCTCAACGGCAAGCAGGGGCACTTCTGTAAAGGTGGCAGTTATTGATACCGGAATAGATAAAGACCACGCCGATTTGACGGGCAATATAAAAGGGGGTGTGAATTTCGTTGCTCCGAATAGCGGACCGCCGTGGACGCGCGTTGTCGATCCTGAAAAGTGGGACGATGACAACGGACACGGAACGCATGTAGCCGGTATTGTTGCCGCGGCAGATAACGAAATCGGCGTCATCGGCGTTGCGCCCGAAGCGCATCTTTGGGCAGTGAAAGTTCTTGACCGCAACGGCTCGGGATATACGAGTGATGTGATTGACGGAATTACTTGGGCGATGAATAACGGCATGCAGGTTATAAATATGAGTTTGGGCACAGCAAGCGACATTCAAGCAATGCATGACGCGGTTGATGCCGCGTATGCTGCCGGCGTTGTGATCGTTGCCGCGGCCGGAAACTCTGGCGATGGCGATGGTTCTACGAACGAGGTGATTTACCCCGCCAAGTATTCTTCGGTGATTGCCGTTGCCGCTACGGACAACAACGACTTGATAGCGTATTTCAGTTCAGATGGAGCAGAGGTTGAATTGGCAGCTCCCGGCGTGAGTATTCGCTCAACTTGGAATGACGGTCTCTACAACACCATTAGCGGAACTTCAATGGCATCTCCGCATGTTGCTGGAGCCGTTGCTTTAGTGCTTGCAACTGCAGTGCAGTCAGCATATGACGTTGATGTAGACGGCGCATGGGACCCTGCAGAAGTACGCGCAGCGCTTCAGGCGGCCGCGGATGATCTGGGAACCGCAGGACACGACAACTTCTACGGATATGGATTGGTTGACGCAGAAGAAAATGTGACAGGAATCCAGACAAACCCATAAACCCTTTGGTCTCAAGTTCATACACAACCAAAAAGCACCTACTGGGGCTTTTTGGTACATGAAAAACCACCGGCTAAAGCTGGTGGTTTTTACTAATTGAAATCCATATTCGGATACGCTTTGATCAGCTTTTCTAATGCATCACTATCGCCCAGCATACGCAGTGCTTCGGCAAACAAATGCTGGTCACCCATTTGTCCGTGATGGTTGTTGCCGCCCGGTTTTTGGTAGCTTCGCAACACCGCAAAGAGCTTAGCTCTCGGATCTACTGTGCCTTTCTCATTTTCTAGCTCTATTCCGGCGTGTCTAGCTATCGCTCCGGCCTCTATTACGAATTCTCCACTTTCCTTGCTAGCCGCCATTTCTTTATGCAGAGCGTCTTCATAATCTGCTCTGTTTATAATACCGCCAAGCTCGCGATATTTGTCGTAAGTATCAGCGTTCTTTTCGGTATACTTCATATAGCCCACATCTTCATATATGTCTTCTTTGCCTTCTCTCATCATCTAATAATACATAATTTTTTGCAAATACAAAAACACCCGGAAACCGTAACTATATATGAAGCAGGGAAGTTCTATTTATCAGAAAAAGTATTCAAATTGCCAAAATTAAAGGTTTTACGGGATGAGGTTGTTTTTGACGGCGCTTTTATAAGAACGATCAAAAGGCATTTTAAGGATAAAAAGGCCGCGAGCAGATTTGGGAGATGGTTGAACGGAAAAATTGCAAAAGGATAGTTGTCATTGCCGCAATCACGCCGGAGAAGGAAATTATTTTGGAAAAGATCTTTCGCGTGCCATTCAAGGATTATATTATCGAGTTGCCTGCTGGCCTCATGGATATAGAAGGGGAATCCGAAGAATCTGCCGCGAAGAGGGAACTCCTGGAAGAGACCGGCTATGCGATTGATGAAATGTTGTTTCTGGACGCAGGCCCATTTAATACCGGACTTCTCAAAGATGAGCTTGCAATATATCTTGGCTTGAATGCGCGAAAAATCAAAGAACCCGAACTCGAGAGCTCTGAGGATTTGACGGTCATAAAGGTGCCTCTGAAAAATCTGCTGAATTTTTTGGCAACAAGCCGTTTAAAACATGACATAAAAATTCCCGCTGTTTTAGCGCATTTGGCTGCGCGCGGCCTATTTATATAGGCCGTTTTTCTTTATGTACGCGGATATTTTCGGAAGGAGATAGGGGATACCGGAATATCCTTTTTTGATGAAATTGCGGATGATGGTGCTTGAAATGTTCACCCAGACAATATCTTTGTCCACCAACTTTATATTCGGCGGAAGTTTATCGGGAACTTTTGTTTCCGGTTTTCTTATTGCCAGAAAATTCGCATTGTTCCAGAGCTCGTTGCCTTTTATCCAGTCATAGCGGATATTCCACAAAAGTTCGGATCCTATTAGAAAATAGAATTTATTGCCGGGATATTTTTTTTCCAGTTCAATTTTTGTATCATAAGTCGTCGTCAGTCCGGGGCGGTCGAGTTCCAGCATTGAAATTTTAACAGGCACCGCCGAGCGTCCAGAGAACTCGCGTATAAGTATATTCAGCATTTTGACGCGATGTTTGCCGGGCGTACCGATGTGCTTATCCTTTCTTTCAGAAGACGGCATTATCCAAATTTCATCGCATTCAAAATTCCGCAAAACGGCCTCGATAGCTATCGCGTGCCCGATGTGAGGTGGATTGAACGACCCTCCGTAGATTACTATTTTCTTGCGTTTTTCAGTTGACATTTTAATATCATTATGATAAACTAATTTCAGAATATTTGAAAGGGGATGCATTATGATCATATTCTCTTGCAAAACAATGAAGCAGCTTGCCGATAAGATTTACGCTGAATTGTGTGCGTTATCTGCCAGACGATTGAATATTGAGCCACGGCCCAGACTTGGAAAAATAAACTGGGACGAATTTGAAAAAAGCTGGCCGAATTATTCAATTGAAAATCCTGAAGGTACGGTGCGAGGTAAAGATGTTGTTTTTATCATGCACATGCCTGCTCCGGAAGATGTTTTCAAGCAGCTAGCTGTTGCGTGCGCGTTTCCGAGATATTTGGCAAAGAGTCTTAAGATAGTTCTGCCTCTGTTTCCAACCGGTACAATGGAACGCATTCAAAAATCGGGTGGAATTGCCACCGCAAAGACCTTGGCGCGTGAATTATCTCAAGTTCCGCTTACATGCACAGGGCCGGTTGAGCTCATGATGTTTGATCTACATGCTTCCGTCGAAAGATTTTATTTCTCCGATAATATTTTGCCTGATCCGCAGAGTGCCTTGCCTATCTTAAAAGAGAGAATACGGTCCATGGATGGTGTAGCAATTACATTCCCTGACGAGGGTTCTTATAAGCGCTTTGGGCAGGAATTTGAAGAATATCCCATGATACTTTGCTATAAAAAGCGCCGGGGTGCAGACCGAAAGGTCACGATCGTTGAAGGTGATCCTGCAGGAAAAAATGTCTTGATCGTAGATGATCTCTCGCTGACAGCCGGTACAATGGTTGAGTGCGCCAAAGCCGTTCGTATATTCGGGCCATTGAGCATATCCGGATACGTGACCCATCCCGTTTTTCACGACGATAGCTGGCAAAAAATTATAAATTGCGGTATCTTTACTAAATTCTGGGTGACCGATTCGTGCCCATTTACCACTAATACAGTTTTTGATCCATTCAGAATAAACTCGTCGCTATTCGAAGTTCTTTCTCTCGCTCCGACTATCGCCAAAATTTTAGCCAGCTAGAAAATTAAACCCCGCTCCAGCATAGCCGAGGCGGGGTGTTTTTTAATATGTGCACGACTCATTGAGAGTTACGGTGTGTCCGAAAATTTTTTTGAATCTTTCGATGTCTTCGGGCTTTCCCATTGCCTTGGCAAGATTGTCGGAAAGCTTTACTGTGCCGTGTCCGTTGGATTCAACGAGTTTGATGACCATCGATAAAGGGCTAAATCCAAGATCATTGGTCAGGTTCGTCCCCCAGCCATAAGTTGTTCTGAAGGACGCGATCTTTATCTTATTGCGGAAATGGTTCGTGATCTTGACCATTGTATCTATATCCAAGCCATCGCTGAAAACGATAAATTTGGTCTTTGGGTCGATGCCGTGTTTTTTATAGAACCTAAGAGCCTTTTCGCCGAATTCAATCGGGTCTCCAGAATCTTGGCGAAGCCCCTTCCACTTTTCAGCCTGTTCTTTGGTCATATCGCTGAAGAAAAAATCGGAACCGTAAGTATCTGTAAGGGCAATAGAAAGACCAAATCCATATTCATCCCACCAATCCTCTAAAACTTTGTTGTGGGAAGCGCGAATTTCATCATCGTCGCCGTGCATAACTCCAGACACACCCATATCTGTCTCATGAGCGTTGGTTCCCATAGAGAGAAGGTTGCAGTTATTGGCAAGGAGCACATTGGAAGTTCCAAGAAGCTGATTTGGGATTTCCGCCGCCAATGTATGTACGACATATTTCTGCCAATCACGGCTGAAGCGCCTGCGTGTTCCGAAATCGCTGAATGTGATTTTCGGATTTGCGCGGAGTTTTTTGATCTTCTCTGCGAGCCGAAGCTTGCCGGTTGCGTATACGATGTCCTGTTCAAAAGAAGTTTTCTCCGCCATCAAGGCTCTGTAATAAAGCTCATTGATAATGGAGAGAACTAAAGTTTCCCAATAAATTGCCTCGGACCAAAGTCCTTCAAATGTCAGTTCGTAGTCGTCGCCGACGCGTTTAAGTTCGTATGGAGGAAGTTTCAGATTTTTCAAAAACTCAAGATAATCTTCTTTGAACATCCGCTCACTGTATTCGTTTGTTCCGCGCAAGTAATGAAGTTCGCTCGACCTGAATTTTAAAGTTCGAACGTGATCGAGTTCATAGCGGAGATAGTCTTCCTTAACGCAAGCTGCTAAATGCACATCTTTCGTGCGCACCTTAAGAGCATATTTAACATGGACATCCGGATATCTGTGAAAAATAAGCTGGCCCATCGTGAACTTATAAAAATCAATGTCCAGCATGGATTCAATAATGAATTTCGGAAGTTCTATTGCATTCATCCCAGCACCTTCTTCGTCGTGATGACTTTCGCGCCGGCTTTTTTCATTTCTTTTATTGCTTTCGCGCCATCGGTAGGCTTCAAATTAACCGCGCGTACAGCGTCCTCCAAAAGGTAAACCTTAAAACCGAGTTTCAGCGCGTCGAGCACGGTTGCTTTCACGCAGTAATCCGTGGCAAGTCCGCCGATGTAGAGATCTGTAACATGTTCACTTGTGAGCAGTTCTTCCAGGTTTTGCCCGGCGTAATTGACACCGCCAAAACCGGAATAAGATGTTTCATCCTCGTCTTCAGTCATTCCTTTAGAAATGATCTCGGCGCCGATGAAGCGCAGGTCATCATGAAAACAGGCTCCAAAGGTGTGCTGGACGCAGTGCGGAGGCCAGACGCCGCCGAAGTCTTTGAAATGCTTGGTTTTCTCCGGATGCCAATCCCGCGTCGCAAAAACTGGGAATCCCTTCGCGTAAAATAACTCCGCTCTAGAATTTAAAGGTGCTACAACCTCATCCCCGCGGGGGACAGCGAGGCTTCCACCGTGGCAAAAATCGTTCTGTGCGTCCACGATAATCAACGCGGACCTCTTTACCTCTTTTTTCATTCGTTTTAGCATATCTAGCTCCCTCCTTGATTTAGTGTTCTAAATACACTATATATCTATATCTAGAACAATGTCAATGTTCGCAAGGTTTCCTGCTTGCATTCCTAGCATTTTCCCATATTTTTGTCAACTGAAAAACACTATATCTAACTAAAGCTTTGCACAATAGTTTTATTTTTTATTTTTTAACCATGGCCATTCGGATGAGGTCGTGGTATTGGCCGCGCCAATAGTATTCGTCTTTGAGAATTCCTTCTTTTTTGAAACCAAGCTTTTGGTAGATGTGCCATGCTTTTTTATTCGTTACCCAGCAGACACCCCAGACTTTGTGGAGTTTTAACCTAGAGAAGGCGATATGCAAAAGATGCCCGATAGCTTCCTCTGCGAAGCCGTTGCCCCAGTTTTCTTTGGTTATGAATACAGAGAACCTGCCGAATTTGTTCGGCCAGCTGATCTGATTTATGGAACACTGGCCGATATAGGCGTTATCGGCTCTGCAGAATATTGAAAAAGCAAAATCGTTTTTGCCGGCAATGACCTTCTTGATAAATTTAAGCTCTTCTTTTTTAGTAAAACCCTTGAAGTTCTGGAAGTTTTTAACGACGTCCGGATCATTGACCCATTTCATTATATTTTCTATATCTTCCTTTTTGAGGGGTTTTAAAATGAGACGATTTTGCATCAAAAGAATTTTTTAAGCGAGGAGGGTTTCCGCGACTTGAATTCGTAGAGCTTCGCCGGCCTTGAGCGCGTGCCTCTTAAGATCTGCTTGGTCGGACGGATGAGGTCAAGCGACAGGAATTTTTTCCTGAAGTTTCTTTTATCGAGTTTTCTGCCGAAAATTATTTCATAGGCTTTTTGCAATTCGGAGAAGGCGAAGAATTTTTGCAGAATGGAATAGACCACGTTTGTGTATTCAAGTTTCGCGCGAAGACGCAAGAGCGCTAGCTCAATAATCTCTTTATGGTCGAACGCGAGGCGCGGCAATTTATTTACCGGATAGAGTTTTGGAGACTGAATGCCTGCTTGCCGGTTAGGCAGGTTCTTCCCTAGCCTTATTTTAAGATTTTTTTCTTCGACAAGAGCAAAATAGGTTATTGAAATTGTGTGCCCCCGCGGGTCGCGGAAACGCGAATCAAAAGTATAGAGCTGTTCCAGATATCCTCCGGCCTGGACTCCGGTTTTAGATCGGAGCGCTCTTTTAGCGGCCTCAAGCCCGCTTTCATTTTTCAATAAAAAGACGCCTGGAAGTGCAGGCGAGCCTTTGAATGGGACATCGGCGCGCTTGATCAAAAGCACCTTAAGCACTCCGTCTTGTATAGTAAAGATAACAGTGTCGGCTGTGACATATGGCGATTCGTAAATTATTTTTTTCATTTCAAATCTTTTAACCAAATTTTTACCTCCGCGTCCGATGGCATGCGCCAGTCGCCTCGTGGTGAGAGGGAGACGGACCCGACCTTCGGCCCGTCCGGCATTACGGATCTCTTCCACTGATTTTTGAAAAATCTTGTAATAAAAACTTTCAGCCATTTTTTGATTTCGGCTTCGGTAAATTTCGACTTGGAAGCTAAGCTTCCAAGCGGAAGCTTAGCTTCCTGAAATGCTAATTTTGCCAGAAAAAGGATTTTCGAAGTAGAAGAGCCCCACCTGACGAAATGATAAAGAAAAAAGTCGTGCAGGGCATAGGGCCCGACCAGCTTTTCGGTTTCTTGTATCTTTGTCTTTTTATCGCGAGCTTGTCGAACGGTCACAAGCTCAGGTGAAATGGGGGTCGCCAAAATATCTTTAAGAACTTTTTGGGCGCCCAAAAATTCTTTTTGCTCGGAAACCCAATTTACAAGGTATTTAACAAGGGTTTTAGGGATACTGGCGTTAACATTGTAGTGTGAAATATGGTCGCCGTTAAAAGTGCACCAGCCGAGCGCAATCTCCGAGAGGTCGCCGGTGCCCAATACTATCCCATGAAGCTGGTTCGATTTATTCATCAGGATCATTGTGCGGTATCTGGCTTGGGTATTTTGATAGGTTACATCTTCCGCGCCTTTGTGTTTCAATTCTGCAAGATGAACCGTTACTCCTTTTAAGATGTTTATTTCTTCTAAGGTTATTCCAAGCGCTTCAGCGAGTTTTTTTGCGTTTGATTTCGTCCGCTTCGAGGTCCCGAACCCTGGCATCGTGAAGGCATAAATATTTTTTTTCGATAATTTCAGCAATTCGCAGGTTTTTACGGCGACAAGCAGAGCAAGGGTCGAGTCCAGTCCTCCGGAGAGCCCGAGGATGATTTTATTCATGCGCGCGGACTCAAGCCGTTTAGCAAGTCCGGCGGTCTGGATCGAAAAGATTTCCTCGCTTCTTTTATCGAGCTCCAGGGTGTTTTGAGGGACGAAAGGATATGGGTCGATATGTCGGGATAAGGATGTCACACGTCCACTTGGACGTCCGACATCAAAGTTTGGTATTTCAATAAATCTAAAGTCCTTTTTTGGAGATTCGCGGATAGATTCTCCGAAGCTCGTTGTTTTAGCGCGGTCGTGGAGAAGGTGTTCAATATCAATATCGCCGTAAATTATTTCTCCGTCGCGCTCGAATCTTTTTGATTCTTTTATGATCGTCCCGTTTTCTGCTATTATCGCGTGCCCGCCGAAAACAAGATCGGTGGTCGATTCATTTACTCCGCAGCTTGAATGTATATAAGCCGAGATGATGCGCGCCGATTGCTGAATAACCAGGTCTTTTCTATAATCTGCTTTTCCGACCAATTCATTCGAGGCAGAAAGGTTCGCGATGATATTCGCGCCGTGGGGCGCCTGATAAGAGCTGGGAGGATTTGGCGTCCAAAGGTCTTCACAGATCTCAATGCCCAATACCGCTTCAGGAAAGCCGGAAAATCTGAATAAAATATCTGTGCTGATCGGAATATCATTTCCAAGCAGTTCCGATGAAAAAAACGTTGCGGTCAGGTCTCTGGCCGATGCGAACCAGCGTTCTTCGTAAAATTCTTTATATCCGGGAATATAGGTTTTGGGGACGATTCCTAAAATTTTTCCTTTGCAGATTACTATGGCCGCGTTAAATAATTTTCCTGATGTTTCGATCGGCGCTCCGACGATGATGAGAGATTTAATTTCCTCAGAGAAAGTCTTAATTTTATTAAGGCTTTCGGTCGATTTTTCCAGCAGTTTCCGCTGAAAAAAAAGATCGGCCGAGGTGTAGCCTGTGGTCGAAAGTTCTGGGAAGACAATTATTTTAGCGCCGTTTGTTTCCGCCTTTTTTGCAAATTCGATGATCTTTTCGGCGTTGTATTCCATGTCGGCCACTTTGAGAGGAGGGGATACGGCCGCTATTTTTATGTATCCGAAGTTTTCCATTTTGGGGCTTGACTTTTTAATAGTGTTTATTATACACTAACACTATCATATGTTAAAACGCGTGTCAATATATTTTCGTAACGACAATCCGCGGTCGGTACTCTGGGGCGGAAAGATAACAAAATGGATAAATGCAAATTATCCCAAAGTTTTGCTCTCCGCGAAAAAACCGCAAGTGGTCATAGCGGCTGGAGGTGACGGAACTTTGCTTGAAGCCGCGCAGAAATTCAAGAATCCAAACCCGGCCATATTCGGGCTAAATACCGGACATGTTGGATTTTTGGCGTCGGTAAGGGACGAAAAAGATTTTTTTAAGGCACTGCGCAAATTATTTAAAGGCGAATACCGGGTTTCAAAAAAGATGATGATAAAAGCGGAAGTGTGGAGGCGGGGCAGAAAGATTTTGGATACGAACGCGCTAAACGAAATCTCGATTCAAAACCCGCTCGGAATGGTTGAGCTCGAGGTTGCAATTGACGGACATCCATTTCAATATATTCATGGAACCGGAGTGATGGTGGCAACAGCCACGGGCTCTACTGCGTACAATCTTTCCGCGCACGGGCCAATCATTATGCCCGATATTAAGTGCATGGTACTTACCGAAATAATGGATCACAATATTCCGACGCCTTCAATTGTAATAAAGCGCGACAGGGAAGTGGAAATAAAAGTATTGGATTTCAGGAAAAGAGGACTGATAAAGATCGCAAAAACCGGCGTGCCGGCGGATGTTCTGATAACCGCGGATATCGGAGAAAGTCTTATGGCCTTGGAAAAAGGCGACGTGATAAAAATAAAGCGCACGCCATTGCTCGTTAAATTCGCAGAGCTTGAGCGCGGATACTTCTTCAAATCCCTCCAAGAAAAATTCGGGTTTAGGTAATCTGAATAACATTCCAACATTCTTTTGATATATAGCCGCAATTTACTTAATCTTAAAAATTAAAATCGACATTCCGCCACGGACAACAGGGGCTTTTCCTTTGAGCCATGAATAAGTGTCTTCCGGCTTTATGGCAATGTTGCCGACGGGTCGCGCCTGATTTCCCATCAGAGAATTTACCGAAACCGCAAAATAGGACCCAATTGGAGGCGGACCTTTTGCTGACCACCATGACTCATATTTATCTCCCAGATAATATTTAGGGTCTCCTCCTCCAAAATAATCCAGATAGATCTTATCTATATTTAATTCTTCTATCCGCGTTACCAACCTTTTTAAATCCTGCCCCCAGTCATAATTTGAATCCGTAGCCGCCATATAGCCGTCATTCGTTCCCTTACCTAAAATATTGTAATATGACAGAAAATATGGATACGCTATTATAATATTTAGCGCCATAAATAGAATTATCATGGAAAAAATAAAATATTTCGGAGCCGGCTTTATATAATTTTCGTAAAAAAATCTTACCCATTCCCAAAATGATGCCGGTTCGTCGAAAGAAAGCCGGCGGAGCCAAATTATTATTTCGCGGGATACTAAAAGATAAGTGAACGGAAAAACAGGAAGGATGTGTCTTACGCCGATATTGAGAGGATTTAGTATTGAGGAGATCCAATAGACCGCGATAAAAACAATGCCGGCAAAAAGCGAAAAATTATCCGCGATCCATTCCTGAACAGCTTCTTTCGAGCGCTCGCCTTGTTTTATCCGAAAAACCGCCAATATCAGCGCCGCAAGCAGCATCAAATGGAAAAGCAGCTGCTCTTTTAGTAAATACAATGTGGGGAAATAATACCACCAGCCGTCGGATGATAATTCGCCCATAAAATATGCGGCGTTGCCTCCGGCAGCGCGCCGCGCGACCATCAAAAATCCGAAGAAATATTGGCCCAAGGGACGCGTAATTTTATGTTCAACAAGCCAAAGGTCTATTTTGGGCAACGCTTCAACTTTATACCCGCTTAAAATATATTTAACATCCGCGACATTCTGCTCCTGCGGATAGTTCCAAATATGGAACGCGTATACGACCCAGATGACGGCAATTGCGATAAAACCGGCGATTAAAAGCCGAAACAAGGCCTCTGCAGCAGATTGTTCTTGAAGAATCTCTGCCTTCGGCCTTTTCTTAATCCAGCACCAGAGCAAAAACAAAATTCCGTAAACTGGCAAAAGAAGAACAAGCGAGAATTTGAACATCAAAACTATCCCCAAAACGATTCCGAGCAAAATTGTTCTCCGCCAATCTGGACGCTCTAAAAATTTAAGAAAAAATATTATACCCAAAAAGAATCCGAAAGCCGCCCCGAGGTCTGTTGTCACAAAACGCGCATGAGCGAGTACGGTTGGTGAGGTAACGAAAAGAAATAAAGTTAAAAGGCCTACGCGCGTACCATATTGCTTTTCAGCCCACAAAAATAAGAGCCATCCGAAAAGGATCGCCAAAAGCATGATTGTGAGGCGCGAAGCAAAAAGTATTTTATCGGGGTCGTTATCGAATTCATATAAAAGCGCGTGCCCGGCCATCCATTGGCGGTCATTAACATTTTCGATATTCCAGAAATCCGGACGCAGGTCAAAGTTTAAATTTTGAAATAAAAGCGGGAAGGCGGCCAAATCTTTAAGAAGCGGAGGGTGCTCGGGGTTTATTCGTGAATCCTGATATTTCAAATAAGTGTATCCTGCGGGAATATGCGCCACCTCATCGAACGTCGCCGAATCATTCCATGAAGACCCTATCATAAGCGCCAGCATGCCCCCCAACATCAATCCAGCCAAAATTTTTGAGAATCTATGCACTATTTCATTTTAAGCCAATTAGTTTTAAAATACGAGGATGCTAATAACCTTACTGATATTTTTCGTAATACTTTTGGTTCTTGTGCTTTCGCACGAAGCGGGGCATTTTTTTTCGGCGCGCGCTTTCGGAATAAATGTCGAGGAATTCGGCTTTGGGTTGCCTCCGCGAATGTTCGGCATAAAAAGCAAAAAGGGGATTCTCTATTCTTTTAATTGGCTGCCTTTCGGGGGATTCGTAAAGATAACCGGAGAAGAAGGCGGCGAAACGTCTGATCCGACAAATTTCAGCGCGAAGCCCGCATGGATTCGCGCCACAGTGCTTGCGAGCGGTATTGCCATGAATCTGCTGCTTGCATATATTGTTTTTTCAATAATAACAGGCCTCGGAACCTACGAAGCAATAGACGATAAAGACGCCGCAACATATCCCGATGCAAAAGTTACAATAATACAAGTTTTGCAAAATTCTCCCGCAAGCGAGGCAGCTTTGATGGAAGGTGACCAGATATTGAATGTGGTAAGCGAAGCAAATTCGCTTACGCCGAAAAATATTGAGGAGGTCCAAAAATTCATTGCTAATCATAAAGGCAAGGAGCTTTTGCTTATGATAAAAAGAAATGGAAACGAATTTACAAAAATCATAACACCACGCAAAAACCCTCCTGAAGGGGAGGGTCCCATGGGCGTTGCTTTGGCATTGCTTCATATTAAAAAAGCCCAGTGGTATTTAACGCCTATTGAGGGCGCGAAACTCACCTGGTCGGCAACTGCCGCCACAGCGGAGGGTTTTTGGGGCCTCATCAAATCTGCTTTTGAAAAAGAGGATAGAAAAGATCTTCAAATCGCCGGGCCTGTAGGAATTTTCAACCTTACTGCTTCCGCCCGGAGCATGGGTATTACAACCTTGCTTACTTTTTTAGCATTGCTTTCAATTAATCTCGCAATAATAAATATTTTGCCTATTCCGGGCCTCGACGGAGGGAGGCTGTTTTTTGTCATTATTGAGGCAATCCGCGGCAAACGGATATCAATGCAGGCCTCTTCCTGGATACACGGCGTCGGCCTCGCCATCCTAATCATCCTCATGCTCGCCATCACCTTCCACGATCTCTCAAAGATTTTTTAAATCCCCTTCCATTCCACCATCTCTTTGGTCAACGTGGCAGGTTGACCATTTTGCGCCGACATATATAATAGAGTCTATGAACAAACAAACTTTTTTCGAAGGAGAGCAGCCATTATTTCACATATTTAACAGGGGTGTTGAAAAAAGAGAGATTTTTTTAGACGACAACGACAGAAATAGATTTTTATTTTTACTTTGCGTCCTTCAAGGCGATATTTTTTTCAACCACTCGTCGAGACTGGCTAAGGAGTTTGGTCAACGTGGCAGGTTAGCCATAGAGGAAATTATCGGAGATATTATAGACGCTAAAGTTGTTGAGCTTGTAGGTTTTGTTCTTATGCCAAATCATTTTCATTTGATTGTTCAGGAATTGAAAGAAGGAGGTGTTACTAAATTTATGAGCCGGCTGTCTAATAGTTATACAAAGTATTTCAATATCAAAAATGACCGTAAAGGTTATTTGTTTGGTAGCAGTTTTCATAAAAAATTGATTGATACAAATGAATACCTTTTGCATCTATCGGCATATATTCATCGCAACCCCCGCGAAATAAAGAAATGGAACAATAAGGAGAGTGATTATCCTTGGTCCAGTTATCAAGATTATATTGGCGAAAACAGATGGGGCAGCCTGTTGAATCCGGAAATAATTTTAGATCAATTCTCCAACAAAAAAGAATATTTAGAATTTACCAGATCCAGTAGTGCAAAATTAAAAGAATTCGAATTGGCATTGGAATTTGACTAAAGTTAAATGATCAACCTGGCAGGTTGACCAAAGTACGCTTATTATAAGCTTCCACTTTTAGCAATCTGTCAAGTTTTTAACGAAATTTGCCTTAAATGCTTTCTCCCGCTAAGATTTGAATATGTTGCAATCTAAACTATTCACAAAAATGGAAAAAACTCCTCCGCGCGACGAGGAGAGCCTGAACGCAAAGCTTTTGGTGCAGGCCGGATTTGTGCAAAAGCTTATGGCGGGAGTTTATACTTTTTTGCCGTTGGGTCTCCGCGTTTTAAATAAAATAGAAAATATCGTCCGCGAGGAAATGAATAACGCCGGCGCCATTGAAATGCTGATGCCCGGACTTCAGCCGAAAGAAAATTGGGAGGCGACGAAAAGATGGGACACTTTCGATGCGCTTTTAAAAACAAAGAGTAAGTTCGGCGGAGAGTATGCCATGGGACCGACACACGAAGAAGTTGTTTACCCGCTTCTAAAAAAACATCTGGCTTCTTACAGAGACTTTCCGGTTGCCGTTTATCAGATACAGACAAAATTTCGCGACGAAAAACGCGCGAAGTCGGGATTATTGCGGGGCAGGGAATTCCGGATGAAAGACTGCTACAGCTACCATGCGAGCGATGAAGAACGCGACAAATATTATGACGTGATGAAAAATTCTTACATGAATATTTTCAAGCGCCTTGAACTTAATGCCGTTCCCACGAACGCCGGTGGAGGAACTTTTTCCGAACTATCAATGGAGTTCCAGGTGCTTTGTGCCGCAGGAGAGGATGTGATTTACTTATGCGAAAACTGTAATGTCGCGGTAAATAAAGAATTGTCAGGCGATTTAGCGGCAAAATGCCCAAAATGCAAAGATCTTACGAATGAAAAAAAATCGATAGAGGTCGGCAATATTTTTCCGCTTAAGGAAACATTCGCGAAAAATTTCAACCTTGTTTTTAAAGATAATACTGGCAAAGAAAAGCTTGTTTCAGCCGGGTGCTACGGTTTGGGAACCTCGCGCGTAATGGGCGCTATAGCCGAGGTAAAAAATGATGATTTTGGCCTAATTTGGCCTAAAAGCGTCGCCCCTTACGATATCCACTTGGTCTATTTGAAAAGCAATGATAGGAATGTAATGGCGGAAGCTGAAAAGTTCTACCGTAAATGCCTTGAGGCCGACGCTGGAATCTTGTTTGATGATCGCGACGATGTTTCCGCCGGGTCGAAATTTGCCGAAAGCGATCTTATCGGGATTCCGTTGCGGGTGGTCATAAGCGATCGGACGCTGGAAAAAGAGTCCGCTGAAATAAAAAAACGAAACGAAAAAAACGCCGGTTTAGTGAAGCTCGACGATTTGGATTCGTATATTAGTAAAGATTCGTAATTCGTAGTTTATGTTTAATAAAATTTTCGGCGCATTCTCCAAAGATCTTGGCATAGACTTGGGGACCGCGAATACGCTTGTCTATATCAGGGGCGAAGGGATCGTTATCAACGAGCCTTCCGTCGTCGCGTTAAATAAAAAAACAGAGCAGGTTGTGGCTATCGGAACTGAAGCAAAAAAAATGGTCGGGCGCACTCCCGGCCATATCATTGCCGTGCGCCCTTTGGTAGACGGCGTAATTTCCGACTTCGAAGTTACGGCGGAAATGCTCACTTATTTTATAAAAAAAGTCCACAGCGCCGGAGCCCAGCTTTTCGCAAGACCGCGGATAGTGATCGGAATACCTTCAGGGATTACGGAAGTTGAAAGGCGCGCAGTGCGAGACGCGGCCAAGAGCGCCGGAGCCCGCGAAGTTTATCTGGTTGAAGAGCCAATGGCCGCGGCGATAGGAGTAAGATTGCCGATCCAGGAAGCTGTCGGAAGCATGGTCATAGATCTTGGCGGAGGCACGACGGATATTGCGGTGATCTCATTGGGAGGAGTTGTCGTTGCAAAAAACCTCCGGGTGGCCGGAGACAAATTTAACGAAGATATAGCCGCGTATGCCAGAGATGAATTTAAACTTGTGATTGGAGAACGGACCGCGGAAGATGTTAAAATTGCCATCGGTTCTGTATGGAAAACGAACGAAACGCTCGAAGGGACGCTACGCGGACGCGATCTCGTCACCGGACTTCCGAGAGAAGTTATTGTCACAGACACGGACGTGAGAGCCGCGCTCGCAAAATCAGTCAAAACAATAACCGAAGCCGTTAAGGCGGCGATAGAAGAAACTCCGCCGGAGCTCGTAAGCGACATAATGCATAGGGGCATTTTAATGGTTGGCGGAGGAAGCATGATAAGGGGGCTGGATAAGCTGATCGAACGCGAGACAAAAATGCCGGTCTACATGGCCGAAGATCCGCTGACCGCCGTAGTGCGCGGAACAGGAATAATTCTAGAAGAGCTGGACAGCTTAAGAGATGTTCTGATCGAAGACGACTATGACATTCCTCCAACATAAAAAACAAAATTACTTCAGATATTCGGTTTTGGCGGTCTTTTCCGCCGCCGTGATAATGCTCGCGGTCATTTTTTTAAAAGTAAAGGGGGCGGAAACTCTTGTTTTTAAATTATTTTCAAAAGCGAATTTTTTGAGGCCGCTCGCGATCGGACAAAATAATCAGGAATCGGTGCTTCTACTTGCCAAGATCTCGGACTTAGAAAAAGAAAATCAGCTATTGAGAGAGAGCGTCGGTTTGGGCGGTACACAGGGCGAAATCCCTGCGAAAGTCGTATTGGGAGGCGGATATATTTTTTCTGAAGCTCTTTATATAAACGAAGGTTCGGGTTCTGAAATTCACGCCGGCGACATTGTTTTATCGCCGGAGAAAATTTTTGTCGGAAAAATATCGGAGGTTGGAAGAGATTGGAGCAAAATCAAGCCATTCGGCGCTTTGGGCGAAAAAATTGTCTTGCGGTTCGGTCCGAATAAGGAAATTGCCGTTTTTGCAACAGGATTAGGCCGCGGGGAATTGAGTGCGGAGCTTCCGAAAGATACGCAAATAATGCCCGGCGAAACAGTATGGCTTGGAGAAAAACCCGAGTATGCCGCCGGCCTCATTTCGGAGGCCGGCAAAGTTGATGGCGGAGAGATCCAAAATATCATTATCAAAAGCCAGCTTCCTTTCGGCTCGCTGTTAAATATCGTTATCTTAAAAAGCCGGTGATCTCTATTATTTTTCCTCTGCTTATCGGTTTTGTGTTCGATATCTTGGCCGGAATAAAATTCGGTTTTTATTTCGTTCCGGCGCTGATAATGAGCGTGGTATTTTATTTTTTGCCTTTTATTTTTGTCTGGCTAAATATCGCCATCGCGTATCTCGCGGCTTTCGTGGCCATGATTATCTGGTCTTATTTTCTTGCTGGCATGAATTTTTCTTCCTCGCGGTTCATAAGCCATATCGCGTTATATTTACTAATCATCGGGGTGACTCTATATTTAATAAATGTCTTACAAAAAAAATAGGCGGGGGATCGAATTCGAAGAAATTTTCCTCGATGCCGCGAATATGCCCGGATATCATAAGGAAAATCTCGAGGGATCGATCGAAAACCCGATAAAAAATAAAATATTTTTGGCGCTCGGCGCGGTTTTTTTTCTATTGGGCGGATTATTTTTGACGAGGCTCGGATATCTCCAGATTGTAAAAGGCGATGCTTTGCGGGAAAGATCCGAGAATAATTATATAAAGATCTCAAAGACCGAGGCCGCGCGTGGGATAATTTATGACCGGAACGGTGCACCGCTTCTTAGTAATGCGCAAGGTGGTGGTGGTGGTGATGATGATTGGGAAAGGATTTATCCGGAATCAGGTTTTTTACACTTGATCGGCTTTACAAGCAGGGCGAATAAAACGCCTGGCGACCCGAAGCAAATTGAGGGGGTAGCCGGACTCGAAGCCTCATACGATGAATTGCTTCGCGGGACCGCGGGCCGGGCGATCGAAGAAGTCGACGCGAAAGGGAAAATAGTCAGCTCTGGCATCGGAGAACCGAGCAGTGCAGGCAAGAATCTTCTTACATCGATCGATAAAAACCTTCAGCTCAAATTGACAGAAATAATCATGCAAACGGCCGCTGACTATGGATTTACAGGCGGGGTGGGAATAGTAATGGATGTGACGAACGGCGAAATTGTCGCGATGACCAGTGTGCCTGAATTCGACCCGAACATTTTGGTAAGCGGCGATAAAAATTCTCCGGAAGCAGTAGCGGCCCTGGTAAACGACCGGAAAAAACCTTTTTTGAACCGCGCGGTCGGCGGTTTGTATCCGCCTGGCTCGGTCGTAAAACCTGCGGTTGCGCTGGGAGCTTTGGCGGAGCGCGTAATAAAGCCGGAGACGCAAATATTGAGTACTGGCTCAATATCTATTCCAAATCCTTATTTTCCGGACAAACCTACGGTGTTTAATGATTGGAAAGCTCATGGATGGGTTGATATGCGAAGAGCAATAGCGGTTTCCTCGGATGTGTATTTTTATGAAGTTGGCGGAGGGTACGGCGACCAGAAAGGTTTGGGGGTGAATAATCTTAAAAAATATTTTTCACTTTTCGGATTCGGAGAACGCACGGAAATAGATATGCCGGGAGAGAAAGAAGGGTACGTTCCGGATGCCCAAAACAACAAGAACAAAAGGGCATGGAACATAGGCGATACTTATCGTTTGACGATAGGGCAGGGCGATTTTTTGGCGACCCCGATGCAAGTTGCGGTCTATACGGCGGCACTTGCGTCAAAGGGGATTCTCGAGTATCCTCATTTAGTAAAGGCAACCATGGGCAACAACAAAGAAGCGGATGAGTGGTTTGATTATGCGCCGAAAAGAACGGACTTGCGCGACACCATACCGGAAGATTTTTTTACTGTAATTCATGAGGCAATGAGGGGAAGCGCCACGTATGGAACAGCTTCGGGCTTGGGAGGACTTCCAATAGCGGTTGCCGCGAAAACAGGTACGGCCGAGATTGGGGATACGGGGAGGGTGCATTCATGGTCCATCGGATTTTTCCCATATGACAAGCCACGGCTTGCGTTTACCATACTTATGGAAAATGGCTCCGCGGCAAATCTGGTAGGAGGGACTCATGTTGCGTTACAAATGATACAATGGATTGCACAAAACAATTTCTTATCCAAGCTGGATAATGGTATAATTATTAAATAAACAAAAAACAAATATATGCAGGATGATTCACAATATTTTAGCAAAGAGGGCCTGGAAAAATTAAAAACCGAGCTTGAATTTTTAAAGACCAAAAAACGTAAAGAAATTGCCGATCGTTTAGAATTTGCAAAAAGCTTGGGGGACCTTTCGGAGAACGCTGAATATTCGGAAGCAAAAGAAGCGCAAATGCTCAACGAATCAAAGATCGCCGAATTTGAGGATATTTTAAGGCGCGCGGTCATCGTGGCTCACGATTCAAAGCAGGACAAAGTTGACATAGGTTCAGAAGTTGTTATTGAAGATGACAAAGGCAAGCAGATGAAATTAATAATTGTGGGTTCGCAGGAATCATCTCCGGCGGAAAACAAAATTTCAAACGAATCCCCGCTGGGAAAAGCCGTTTTGGGACACAAAAAAAATGAAAGCGTGAAAGCCTTTACGCCGTTAGGCGAAAGAGTATATAAAATTATCCAAATAATTTAGTTTAATGTCCGCCGGAGAAGAAATCCGAAAGGAGAGGATAAAAAAACTTGAAAAACTGGCCGAAAATAAAATAAATCCTTATCCGGCTAAGGTTGATTTTGCGCGGACGGAAATCGCGGAGGTAAAAGCGAATTTTAAAAAACTCGCCTCTAAAAAACCGAAACCTATCGGCATCGTAGGGCGCGTTTTGGCGAAAAGGGGACACGGCGGAATAATGTTTTTGGACGTCTATGATGGGACGGAAAAACTGCAAGTTTTGGCCGCCGAAGACAAATTGGAAAAAGAAACATATTCTTTGCTTCAGGAAACAATAGATGTGGGGGATTTCATCGCGGTCTGGGGGAAGCCTTTTTATACAAAGCGCAAAGAGCCGACAATTGTGGTGGAAAAGTGGCAGATGCTTTCGAAATCATTACGCCCGCTTCCCGAAAAATGGCACGGCCTCGTGGACGTTGAAGAGCGTTTCAGAAAAAGATATTTGGATATTTTGATGAATGGTGAAGTAAAAGGAAAAGCAATTGTTCGCAGTAAGATCATTTCTGCGTTGCGGAGCTTCTTGGACAACGAAGGTTTTCTTGAAGTAGAAACGCCGGTTTTACAAACCCTCGCGGGAGGGACTTCAGCAAGGCCTTTCAAAACCCATCACAACACGCTTGATATCGATCTTAACCTTCGGATAGCGCTTGAAATACATTTAAAACAGCTTCTTGTCGGTGGTTTGCCGAAAGTATATGAGATGGGCCGGATATTCCGAAACGAAGGGATAGACGCCACACACAACCCGGAATTTACGATGCTTGAAGCTTACGCCGCGTACTGGGACGAAGAGCAGTTGATGAAATTCATCGAAAAACTAACCGGAGAGCTTGCAAAAACAGTATCAGGAAACAAAGCTGTTGTTTTCGGCGAAAATAAAATTTCATTCAAGCCGCCGTTCAAGCGGATAAACTTTTTCGACGCGCTTGAACGCTACGCGATGATAATGGATTACGGAAAAAAAACTAGAGATGAACTTGTTACGATAGCGCTCCGCTTCGGTTTAAATCCGGAACCGCACGATTCAAAAGGAAAGATCGCTGATAAGATATTTGCCAAGGTCTGTCGGCCGAAATTGATCAATCCTACGTTCGTAATGAACTATCCGGCCGATATCCTTCCTTTGGCAAAACGCTCTGAAAAAGATCCCGGGACGGTTATTGCGTTTCAGCTGATAGCCGGAGGCATTGAACTGGTTAAGGCATTTAACGAATTAAATGACCCGATTGACCAGCGCGAACGTTTTAAAAAAGAACTGGAAAATAAAGAAAAGGGAGATTACGAAGCACAGCCAATGGATGAAGAATTTATCGAGGCCCTTGAATACGGCATGCCTCCGGCCGCCGGCTTCGGCATCGGCATCGATCGCCTCGTCATGCTCTTAACCAACACTGACAACGTCAAAGAAATTATCTTATTTCCGACAATGAAGCCTAAATCTTAATTCATGCTATAATAAAATTATGAGCGACTATATGATAAAAATATTCATAGTTTTATTATTACTTCTTATTTTGAGTCTTGTTCCGATTTGGCCGGTTGCGAGTATATTTGGTGAATGGAAAATCAATTCGCTCGAATATTTCGGCGGCTGCTGGCAGGGAGATGTCCGGATATGCGATTACAATCCATTTGATTGAATCTGTGAATAACTTAGCTTAAAGCCACAAAATCCGGCTTTAAATAAGGGCTCGACGTGAGTCGCGGCTCTTTTAGTTTCACTTGAATATGTTTCATTGATGGGATATACTAAAAGCGAGGTGGGATAAAGTGGATAAATCTGTGGATAATGTGGATAACTTTAATAAACCGGCTTAAAGCTTAAATAAAAATGTTAATAGGGGAGTATCTGCATACGATAGATAATAAGAACCGCCTCTCTGTTCCTTCAAAATTTCGAAAGGAGTTGGGAAAAACGGTTATTTTGACGCGCGGTTTGGACAAATGCCTTTTTCTTTATCCGGTAGCCGAATGGAAAGTGCTCGCCGACAAACTTGCCAAACTGCCGCTTGGAAAATCCGACACCAGAAGCTTTGTCCGCACAATGATCGCTGGTGCGACCGACATTGAGATAGACGCGCTTGGAAGAATTTTGCTTCCGGACTATCTGAAAGTTTATGGGAACCTTAAAGAAGCTGCGATGGTTGTGGGACTCTACAAACGCGTTGAGATCTGGTCTCCGGAATTGTGGCAGACATACAGCGAGAACGCATCAAACAGCGTGGAGAAGGTCGCGGAGAAATTGGGAGAGGCCGGACTATACTGATGAGCATTCATGTACCGGTTTTGGCGGGCGAGGTAAAAGTACTTTTAAATCTGAAAGATGGAGATAAGGCGATCGATGCGACGATGGGCGCGGGCGGCCACACAAGAGGCATTCTTTTCTCGGTCGGTGGATCGGGAAGAGTGCTCGCGATAGAGCAGGACGTGGAGATGATAAAAATGTTCGGCGATGTGCCGCAAAATCTGACCGTCGAGAACGCGAATTTCAGGCAGATAGACGATCTTGCGGAAAGAAACGGCTTTGCCACGGCGGACGCGATATTGTTTGACCTTGGAATATCGCGCTGGCATTTCATTGAAAGCGGCAGGGGATTTACTTTCGGGAATCCTAATGAACCGCTAATAATGAATCTCGATAAAAATTCCGATGTAAGCGCCGCATCGATCCTAAACAGTATGGACGAAAGGGGTCTCGCAGGAATGTTCGCGGAGCTTGGCGAGATACGGCCGGATATCGCAAGGAAGCTGGCAAGAGAAATAGCAGAGACAAGAAAGAAAAGAAAATTCGTCAAAGTCGGAGATTTGCTCGCCGTTGTCAGTAAAGCGGTACTCAAAAGAGGCAAATTGCACGAAGCAACCAAGATATTCCAGGCGCTAAGAATTAAAGTGAACGAAGAACTTGAAAATTTAGATATAGCGCAAAAAAAAGCTTTCGATATTCTCGCCACCGGAGGACACCTTGCAATAATATCCTTCCATTCGCTGGAAGACAGAATAGTAAAAAATTATTTTCGGGAATTATCGAAAAACGGCAAAGCGGTCATTTTGACAAAAAAACCGGTTATCGCGCGAAGGGAAGAAATTTTACAAAATCCCTCAGCAAGGAGCGCTAAATTAAGAGTAATAGAGAAAATTTAAATAAATAAAATGAGTTTTTTGGAATTATCATTATATACATACGAAAGCCCGGTATTGTATGCGGCAAAAAGAAAGGCTATATTGAAAACCGGCCTTTTTATGCTGATCATATCGGTAATTTGCTATATCTTGTTTTCGGGAGCGATCGTCACCAATAATTTAAAAAAAACGGAGTTGGTTCGCGAATTGAACGCCGAATCTCGCGTGCTGGAAGGAGTGCGTTCGGAACTCGTCGCCGGAGACGCAATGCTTACGATCGATTATCTCGGAGGGTTAGGCTATAAAGAAACAAAAAACCTAAATATTTTAAAACGAACGAATAATGTTGCGGACAACAACACAAAATCCTACCAATAGAATAAACACGATAATTTTGATCGTAGTTCTGATAGGAGTCCTGATAGGCATCAGGCTTTTTTTTCTGCAGGTGGTGAACTACAGCTATTATGAAGCGCGGGCGGAGGGCCAGCAAAGCTTCAAAAAAATACTGGAAGCCAAACGGGGGAATATTTTGGCGAAAACAAAAACCGGCGAGGAAGTTTTTTTAGCGGCGACCAGGAACGGTTATATTTTATTCTTAAATAATAAACTTTTACAGGTACAGGAAAAAGACTGGCTTTATGATAAATTAAACGGCGTAACGCCGATCGATAAAGCGCTTTTTACAAAAGCAGTGTTGAAAGAAAACGATCCGTATGAAATTTTAAAAAGGCGCGTTAGTCAAAATGAAGCCGACGCAATTACCGCGCTCAAGCTGCGGGGGGTCGGTTTGGAACCGGAAAGCTGGAGGTATTATCCTTTGGGGATGTTTGCCGCCCACGCGCTCGGATTTATCGCGGAATCTGATAAAGGAGAATTGGAAGGCAAATACGGAATTGAAAAATATTATAATCTTAAATTAAACGGCGAGGAAGGAGCGATAGTTGCCGACAGAGACGCCAATGGCCTGCTTATTGCGCTTGGAAAACAATTGGTGACGGACGCGGAAGAAGGGGAAAATATAACACTGACCATTGATCCCGATCTGCAGCGTTTTGTTGAAGCGGAAACTGTGAAAGTTATGGAAAAATGGAGTGCCATAAGCGCGGGAACGATAATTATCGAACCAAAAACAGGGAGGATCAGGGCTATTGTAGCGGCTCCGGCTTTTGATCCGAATGAATACCAAAAAGAAAAAAATCTCGGGGTATTTTTAAACCCTTTTACTGAAAAAATATTCGAGATGGGTTCGGTTTTTAAGCCTCTCACGATAGCCGCGGCGCTCGACCGGGGTGTTATTACGCCCGAAACAACATATGTCGACAAAGGCGAAGTAAAGATAGGAACCGCCGTCATACATAATTACGATTATAAGGCACGTGGAACTGTTAATATGACGCACATACTGGAAGAATCATTGAATACAGGTGCGGTTTTTGCCATGCAAAAAGTCGGCGGAGAAAGGCTGCGGGAATATTTTCATAATTATGGTCTGGGAGAAAAATTGGGCATCGATCTGCCAGGCGAATTAAAAGGTGACCTTTCAAATTTGGATTCCGGCCGGGAAGTGGAATTTGCAACGGCATCTTTCGGCCAGGGGATAGCAGTAACTCCGATCGAACTTGCAATGGCTTTGTCTTCTCTCGGCAACGGAGGCAAGCTGATGAGGCCTTATTTGAACGCGGCAAATTCTCCGCAGATGATACGCCAGGCAATAAAGCCGGAAACATCAACGACGATCAGCAAAATGCTCGTGGATGTTGTGGATCTCGCTTTAGCGGGAGGCAACGCAAAGATCGCGGGATACAGTATTGCCGCGAAAACCGGCACGGCGCAAATCCCGAAAAAAGACGGAAAAGGATATAGCGACCAATATCTGCACACTTTTTTCGGTTATTTTCCGGCGTATAACCCGCAATATTTGATATTGATGTTCCTGGAAAAGCCGCAAGGAGTAAAATACGCGTCACATTCGCTTACGGATACTTTTAGCGAATTGGTAGAATTTATGATAAGTTATTACACAATTCCACCGGACAGATAAAATTTATGAATTTTTTTAAAAAAATAGTCACTTCAACATTGGTGATGCTGGCAAAAAGGGCAATCGGGCGATTCAGGCCTAAAATAATCGGCATCACAGGCTCCGTTGGCAAATCGTCCGCCAAAGAAGCGATTGCGGTTGTGTTGGGAAGCAGATATGACGTGCGAAAAAGCCAGAAAAGCTATAATAGCGAGATAGGCCTTGCGATGGCGGTTTTGGGTTTGAGTACGGCATGGAGGAGCTCCGTCGGCTGGCTCAAAAATATTATACTTGGATTTCAAGTCGCATACGGCCCGCTTTGTTGGCTCAAAACGGGCAAAACATTTTCAAAAATCTTAATACTTGAAATGGGAGTAGATAGGCCTAATGATTTTGATAAATTACTGAAAATAGTAAAACCAGACATCGGAGTTGTGACGGCCATCGGACAAATTCCCGTCCACGTTGAATTTTTCTCGGGGTCGGAAGCGGTGGCTAAAGAAAAATCGAAACTGATAAAAAGTCTCTCGTCGGATGGCACCGCGATATTGAATTTCGACGACGAAGTAGTTTGGGAAATGCACGAAAGAACCAAGGCTAAAGTCTTTTCTTTCGGATTTGGGAGTGGCGGGGACATGCGGGCATCAAATTATAAAATAGATCTCACCGGGATTAATTTTAAATTGAAAAAAGACGGTGCGTCGGTTCCTGTACGTTTAAATAAAGTATATGGAAAACAGCATGTTTACGCAGCAATGGCCGGGGCCTCGGTCGGATTGGCATTTGGCATGAATCTAATAGAAATTTCCGAAGCTCTCCAAAAATATTCTGCTCCTCCTGGAAGGCTGAAATTGATCGAGGGAATAAAAAACAGCTGGGTATTGGACGATTCATACAATGCCTCGCCTTTAGCAGCTCATGCGGCGCTCGACGTGCTCGGCGATCTCCAAACAAATGGAAGAAAGATAGTAGTTTTCGGCGATATGCTGGAAATTGGCAAATATACAATAGAAGCCCATAAAACGCTCGGTCAGCTCTCTGCAAAATACGCCGATCATATCGTTACCGTTGGCCCGCGCTCAAAATTTACGGCGGAAGGCGCAATCTCTTCCGGCACGCCAAAAGAAAACGTAAAAAGTTTTTCGACATCGGATGAAGCAGCGCCATACATTAAGGAATTAATAAAAAAAAGCGACTTGATCTTAGTAAAGGGTTCGCAGGGCATGCGCATGGAAAAAGTGGTTTTGGAAATTATGGCGCATCCGGAAGACGCGGAGAAACTGTTGGTGAGGCAGGATGAATATTGGAGAGATAAAAAATAGGTGTATAATAGACAATATATGTTAGACGAACTCAAAAAGATCGGGTTGTCGGAGAACGAGGCGGAAGTATATATTGCGCTTCTTGAATTGGGTTCTGCCACGGCGCAGGAGATTGCCGCAAAGTCCGGCATAAAGCGGACAACCATCTATGTGCAAATTGAAGCCCTCCTGAAAATTGGGCTCGTTTCGTCTTTTGAAAAAGAGATGAGTAAGGGGAAAGTCCCGAAAACGTATTTCAGGGCGGAGGATCCGGAAAATCTTAAACGCGTTGTCGAAAAAGAAAAATCAACCACACAGGAAAAGGAAGACTCTCTCAAAAAAACTCTCCCTGATCTGGAAAGGCTTTTCCTTTCTTCGGGTGAGCGTCCGCGCGTAAGATTCTTTGAGGGTGTGGAAGGACTTAATGCTATGCAGGATGAATTTTTGAAAACTAAAGATAATTTGGTAGAGACTATTTCTTCATTAGACGACGTTTTAAGAATTTTTCCTCAACATCCGGAAAAAAATACGCCTAGACGCATAAAAAGGCATATTGCCTCCAAACTTATCTATACATCTTCACGAGGACCATTTCTTGAAAAAGAAAATAAAGAAATGCTGCGCGAAACACGTTATTTCCCGCCGGATAAATTTCATTTTTCCTGCGATATTGCTATTTACGGGAATATTGTCGCAATTTCCTCGTTACGAGGAGAACCGTTCGGGATAATTATAGAAAGTGAGCAGATTGCGAATTCCATGCGATCAATGTTTTATCTTGCCTGGAAAGGTGCGGATAAATAAATTAAATAAAAATTCAGCCGTACTGGGGTACCAGTACGGCTTTTTTTGATCAGGTATTCTGCCCGATCAAACGCAAAACAGTAATTTATGCTTTTTTGCAAAACACATCTTTACACATCCTTTTGTTAGATCGGTTGCCAATAGCGACCAAAAAAAACAAGACAACAAACAAGTCTCAATCCGCAATTTTTATAGTCCGTGCATTTCGCATCACTTCCTTTCCTCCTTGTGATGCCGCTTTGCGTTCGAGTGTACCCCCCAAGCATAGCGACCAAGCCGCTAAGAGGGGAAAGTTGATATTTTCCATTTACCCTCCTCACGGCAAGTTGTTGAATTTACATTCTGTTGTAAGTCTAGCATATCTAATTTTAAAAGTCAATAGGTGTCATCTGATTACAAAACATTTCAAAATGCAAAATAATGGCTTTAAATAAGAGCTTTTTTGCTAAAATGACATATTTATGTCATAGGTACTTGACAAGAATTCAAAACGGGAGTATACTGACAAAAGTTAAGTCTTAACAATTTGTCAGTAGCCAAACGGTTGGCGGAACTTTTCTAGGCAGGGCATCGATCTTTAATAAAAAACAATTTGATCGCCCCTGAACCACTTTAGAGGTTTTAGGCTAATCACAAGGTTATTGATACATGGGTAGGGTCTCCTGAGGAGACCAGAAGTCAGATTAGACATGGGTGTCTGACTTCCGGTCTCCTCAAAATTTAAAAAAATAGGAGGCCTATGATTCGAGTCGGTAACCGGATCCTCTGGGTCGGCAAGGACGGATTGCTCTATAGCACCCGCACCGCCGCCCTTGAGTCCTTCAAGGACTGACAAATGAGGGTCAAGTGGGAGACCTGCCTGCCGGCAGGCAGGAAAATCCCGGAGCCGGTAAGTCGGCTTGGCAACAGAACCCCCCGCGAACGGGGAAACTTGATGGAAAGTCAAAGTACCTTCTTCTCCGGTTCAAACCCGGACTTCCATCAAAGTTCTAACATTCCAACATTCTGCAGAATATAAGAATGTTACGGAATGAGGATTTTGATGGGAGTAAAAATTCCCAAAGTTGAAAAACAATATGACAGGCTCCGTGGTGAGACGGCGTCCCGTGCCTGCGAAAGCGGGGCGGTGGGCTTGGAGGGGATCGTAAGCCCCCGTAAGCCAGTCTATGACTATCCCAGGAGAAAGGTACGCTTAACCCCTCCGAAGGCGGTCTGCAGACTGCCATCTCACTCCGGTTAAAAATTTAACCGGCTTCCATCAAAGTTTATTTTATTTAGCAATCGGATTGCTAAGTGGCAAAAAGTAAATTTTGATGGGAGCGTAAAAATGAGAACATTCACGCTCCAAGGAGTAAAAGGATAGTTCTTTTTAAAAAATAGTTCAGAAAAATTTGGAGGACGAGATGAACCAATGGTTTCGTTATTTTCTTGGAACTCCGCAAAGATTTTTGCGGACGTTCGTGGTAGTTGGTCTGATTGTCGTGATTTTAAACCCCGGCCTACTTGCGTTGGCAGTAAACCGTTTTCTTGGAGAGATGAACCCGCTTATCGGGCCTCTTCTGCAAATCGGAATTGTTGTCGCCGGCATTAGAATAATACTCTTCGGCCGGAAAAAATGAAAAACGGGCCAGTGGTTTAGACAAAGGGAGTAACAATGCATGGCGCCTTTCGCCATATCCGAAACCAAGAGGAGGTACCATGGAAGTATTTCTTTACCGTTCGGACGATGAAGAAGGCGCAAGCAACGGCGGCGGTTTTACCAGGCTCCTGTGCGTGGATCGGAAGGTCCACGTTACACACAGCGGAAGCTGGTACGACCAGACCGGTTGCGAGTACGACGCCTTTGATTCAGAAAACTGGGAAGTAACCGGGCCATGCGACGGCAGTTGTACCCCAAAAGGGTTTCTAACTGTCGAAGCAGTGGATCTGGTCAACCGATTCTTAAGTTCCGATGGCAAGGATTTGCACGGGTGGTCGAAAACCACTAAGCGCTATCCTGATGCCAAGCGGAACGAAGATCGGACACCCAGGAGACTGAATCGCTGGTAGTCCTAACCGTTTACACAAACGTAATGTGCCGTGGGGTTAAGGCAAAGATAACCCACGTTAAAGGGCGTCCGGCTCATATAGAGCCTTAAGCTGCCCTGACCTAAACTCGGTTTAGGTCAAAAGTGCCGAGGATCTAGCAACGGAAGTCATAGCGCTTCCGGCTTCCATCAAAGCTTCTCTTCTCTAATTCGCGCGAATAGGAGAATAGAGATTTTGATGGGAGTAATGGATAGCTCTTTGTTTAAAATATATAGTCAAAAACAGAAAAGGAGAAAACTAAAATGAAATGTCCGGATTGCGATGAAGAAATGGATAGAGAAGACGGTGCGAGCATTAAGGGTGCACCAAACTGCATTTATTCGTGTGAAGAGTGCGGGAGCGAATTCGTGTGGACGAAAGGCGTGAAAGGATTGAGGCGGATTGCTGAGGGAGTCCCGAACTCCGCGGCAATTTTGAACAGAAACCATTTCTGAAGAAAAGGGAGGCAAGCTAATGAGCGAAAAGTGCGGCTGGGAGCTTGAAACTCTCAGCGAACTTTGCTCGCTCTGGCGAAGCGGTGCACATGGATATTCGCTGGAGTTCCTCGCGGATACCATTTGCACCAACCTTGCGCGGCAACGCAGATTCGGCGGAGACGAAGTTGGCGTGAAAGTTGCTTTAGAGCTTCTTTCCTCAGATCTAAGTCTTGCCGAATCGGCGCTTGAAGATATTCTTGCAAAAGAATTATTCAAAGCCGTACTGGGCTTCGTTAAGAAGATCCGGCGAAACGGACTTGAGCGGTATGATGATTGCGATAAGTTGTATGATGTCGCGAGCGAGGGCAACCACCTTCTATGTGACTACGACTCATTTCATCTGCTACTCAAGACATTGTCGGATGCTTCACTTCCGCAATCGGGGCGCGAGAAGCTCGCAAAAGAAAAAGCGTGGTTTTCGTTAACCACACGGCTTCTTGAGCGGTACTTCTATGTGTTCTGGTCTGCGTCGCTCATGGCGGACGGTTATTGCCGACACTGGAAAGTTGAAAGCAATAATCCGCTCTCGCTCATGAAGCACATCGTGGAACTTCCGGAAGGAACAAGTTATGAAGAGTTTAAACGCTCTCTGTAATTTTTTCTTTTTGAGGTTTAGGGAGTACGAAGTGAACCGGAGAAGCAACGCGCAGAATCCCCCGCCTGACTGCGCGGAAAGTTGCCTTGCTCCGTTTGAGACGGAGAGCTCCGACTAGCGTCGGGAGTTTGCAACACACCAAGCTATAAAAGTTAGAGGCTGAAAGCTATCCCGTTGCAACTGGCGCCCTGCCTAAAAACAGGGCTGGTGATAAATTAAGGGGAAAAGATTTGCGGAGGATAGGATAAAAAAATCTTATCCCCCTTCCATCAAAGTTTTTATAAAATTATCTACTATGATATATCATGGTACTTTATGAAAATTTTGACGGGAGTACCGGAGGAAATTAAATAAAAATATACTAAAAAAGACTTTCTAAGCCCGTTTATCGATAGCGGCTTGGAGCTTTTCTTTCCATGTATTTTGAGAATGGATTATCCTTTCGGCGCCCAAAGCCATAAGTTCTTTTTTTGTTTTTGCTTTTTCCGCGATGGGCTTCCAATATTTATTTAAAATTACCTCGCTTTCCGCTTTTGTAAATCGTGACGAAGGCGGTTTTTCAAAAACTTTTTCATCCACTTCGATCGGCTCCGACAAATCAACAACAAACGCGGCGTTGCCTTTGCGCTCATTTTCCAAAGCAATCGCTTTAGGGAAAACTGTTCCTCTATATCCATTGAACCCTTCGATTTCATTAACAAAACTGAACAAAGATTTTGGCTGATTTTCCATGAACGGGAACCTTTCCGGATCAGGTAAGCTAGGCTTACTCTCTGGGCCGCTTCCATATTATAAATATTAACTTAATTTGGAATTTTTAGCAAATACTGCTATATTTTTCTGATGCTCCTGTCGTCCCCGCCTGCAACGCTATGCCAACCCGTATCGCTACGCGAAGCGTTGCTGGCGGGCGTAGCATTGCGGGCAAGTAGTCTGGTTAGTCACGATTTTCTTGAAATTTTAATCCACGGCCTCATCGTCTAGTCTGGTCTAGGACACACGGTTCTCATCCGTGGAACTCGGGTTCAAATCCCGATGAGGCCATATTTATAGAATGCATTTGATAAATCCAGGCGCGGGAGCTAAGGATAGGTCAGATACAGGTATTTGAATGTTGCGAAAAGTTTTCTTTGATGTGGCTACGGATTTGATCAAACTTTACTTATTTTTTACCGGTCCATGGCGGCGAGCAAAGTTTTATACAGCATGGAATTTCTATCAACAGGATGATGTGTACCGCGAGCGACTGAGGGCTTTGGGCTTTAAATTTGCCGTCAGCGCTTTTTTGGACAGCAAGGCGAATCAAAAATATTGTCTAAAGATGGAGCTCCTGCGGCACCCCGAACTGAAATGGCGGATAATCTTTCTGCCGTGGACGATTGAGCGACCCGATATTTTCGACATTGCCACAAATTCCGGAATTACTTCATACAGCTAAAAAGCCCATCTGCAGTGGGGCTTTTTTATTTAAATAAAAATGTTAAACTTAACATAATGATGCTCTACATTATCTTAGCTTTGGCGGGAGGAATAGCGGTTGGTGCCATAATATTTTATTTTTTGGGAAAAAGAGGCGGACAAGATGAAGGCGGCGAAAAAGAATCGCAGGCGTTTTTGATGCTACAAAACCAGATAAATGAACTGCACCGCGCGGTGGATCAGAAAATGGGGGAGTCGACGAAAATAATGCAGCATCAGTTCGGCGAATCATCAAAACTTGTCCGCGACGTGACGGAACGTTTAACGAAATTGGACGAAACCAACCGCCAAGTTATAGGGTTTACCGACCAGCTGCAAAACCTGCAGGATATTTTGAAAAACCCGAAACAAAGGGGTATTTTGGGTGAATATTATCTGGAAACCCTTTTAAAAAATGTTCTACCTCCGGGGAGCTATCAGATGCAGTATCCTTTCAAGGACGGGACAATAGTGGACGCGGTTGTATTCGTTAAAGAAAAAATAATCCCAATAGATTCAAAATTTTCCATAGAAAACTATAACCGTCTCGTTGAAGAACGGGACTCTAATGAAAAAGAAAGGCTGGAAAAATTATTCAAACAGGATTTAAAAAACAGGATAGATGAGACCGCAAAATACGTTAAACCCGAAGAAGGGACACTCGATTTTGCTTTTATGTTTATCCCGCACGAAGCGATTTACTACGATTTGCTCGTGGCACAGGTCGGTGCGGTGAAAGTGAATACGCGCGACCTTATTGAATACGCTTTCAAAGAAAGGCACGTTATTATCGTCTCACCTACCTCATTTTTGGCTTATTTGCAGACTGTTTTGCAAGGATTAAAGGCGCTGCAAATCGAGGAATCTGCCAAAGAAATAAGACAGCGCGTGGAAGAATTGGGCAGGCATCTTATGAGCTACGAAGATTTTATGAATAAGATCGGTAAAAATTTAGGAACGACTGTTTCCGCCTACAACAGCGCGTCAAAGGAATTCAAAAAAATAGATAAAGATGTCATGCGGATAACCGGAAAAGGGATTGAATCTGACCTCGGTCTGCTTGAAAAACCGGAGGAAACGGAGTAAACTAAATGCAGATATCGCATTCAGGGAGGGGAAATGGCCGCAAGGCGGTTTAAAAATAAAAAAACGTTAAAGAAAAAGCATAGGAATTTTGCCCAAATGATAAAGTACGCAAGCCCGCGAGAAATCGAAAAAATATTAAAACGAGTGAGTAAGATTATTAATGAGCTAAACAAAACAAGAAAAGTAAAGCCATCATCACTAAAACGCCCAATGGACATGTAGGGCGTTTTGTTTTAACTTTTGTTTAGATGCTATATTACAAATATGCCTAGATCAGCGGAATCTAAAAATTGGGGATTTGATGTGAAGAATCTGGATAAGAGCGTCCGTCCGCAGAATGATTTTTTCCGGTTCGCCAACGGCGGATGGCTGAAGAAAAATCCTATCCCACACGACGAGAGCAATTGGGGGTCTTTTTATCTTTTGCGGAAGGCGAGCGATGAAGCGCTCAGCAATATTCTGGAGGGCTCCAAACGCAAGAACGCAGCTCACGGATCAAATCTCCGGAAGGTGCGCGATTATTATCTGAGCGCGATGAATGAGAAAAAGCTCAACAAAGAGGGTGCGGAGCCTCTTCACAAATTCTTTGACATGATAGACAACCTTAAAAACTCGGATGATGTTGTTGCACTGTCTGCATATTTCCGGCGGATAGGCATTTCCTCGCTGTGGCGGGTTGATGCCGACCAGGACATGAAAGATAAGAGCATCGTGGCGCTGTATTTGGAACAAAGCGGACTGGGGCTCCCCGACAGGGACTATTATCTTAAAACAGATACGAAATCGAAAGAGATTAGACAAAAGTACGTCGCGCATATTGATAAAATGCACAAGATTGTCTTTGGCCGGAACCGGAATCCTGAAAAAGCCTCTTTTACGATAATGAACATAGAAACACGGCTCGCCGAAGCTTCAATGACAATGGTTGAGCGAAGAGACTACGAAAAGCAGTACAATAAAATGCGCTTAGCCGGGCTCCGACGCCTTGCCCCGAATATTGACTGGGTAAAATATTTTTCCGTCATCGGCGCGCACGCAAAAGGACAGCTTATAGTGATGCAGCCGTTATTTATCAAAACGGCGGGAAAAATGCTTTCAGATATTCCGCCGGAAAATTGGAAGCATTATTTCAAGTGGAAAGTTATAAGTGCGTTCGCGGGCTATTTGAGCGACAAACTGGCCGATGAGCGTTTCAATTTTTTCGGGAAAGTTCTTTCCGGCCAAAAAAAGATGAAACCGCGATGGAGACGGGCCACAAACGAAATAGATTCGGCTTTGGGAGAAGCGCTCGGAGAGCTCTATGTCGCGGAGCATTTTCCGGAAAAAGCGAAGAAAAGTATCAATAAACTTGTGGATAATCTGATTTCCTCATACCGCGAGCGGCTAAAAGCGCTCGATTGGATGGAAAAAACAACCAAGAAAAAAGCTCTCGAAAAACTCGCGGCATTTACCAGAAAACTCGGATATCCGGATAAGTGGAGAAATTATGGCAAGCTGAATATTTCGCCCCACTCTTATCTGGAAAACCATATCGCGTCGTACACATTTGAATTTAAGCGCAGTATGAAAAAAATAGGTAAACGTCCTGACAAAAAAGAATGGGGGATGACGCCGCCCACAGTGAACGCTTATAATAATTTCCTTTTCAACGAAATAGTTTTTCCCGCAGGCATAATGCAGCCGCCGTTCTTTGATCCTAACGCGGACGATTCCGTGAACTACGGCGCGATAGGCGCCGTAATCGGACATGAGTTGACACACGGGTTCGACGACAAAGGAAGCATGTTCGATAAGAACGGCGAAATGAAAAATTGGTGGGAGAAAAAGGATAGAAAACTTTTTCTGAAAAAAGCTCAAGGCTTGATTAGTCAATTCAACAAATATGAGGCGCTTCCGGGAGTATATGTCAACGGCAAGCTGACGCTGGGAGAAAACATTGCCGATTTGGGAGGGCTTGTAATCGCGTTCCGTGCTTATCAAAAAACGATCCGGGAAAAAGAACGGAAAATTATTGGCGGATTTACCCCGGAGCAGAGATTTTTCCTGGGAGCGGCATACGCGGAGTGCGGGCAGGCGAGGGAAGCCGCACTAAGGCAACAAATCAATACAGACCCACATTCGCCGTCTGAAGCAAGAGTAAATTTACCGCTTGCGAATATGACAGAATTTTATGATGCTTTCGGCGTTAAAAAAGGCGACAAAATGTGGCGCCCCGAAAAAGACAGGGTTGTCATTTGGTAAATTCAATGTTAATCTTCATTTAGAAAAAGGAAGTACAGTTGAAATATCAGCGACCATTTTTAACGGATGAAGAAATAGAAAAAATCGCCCAAAATTTAGCTGAATATCTCAAAGATCCGGACAGCAAAGAATCAACAATAAAATTCTTAAAAGCTGCGCGTGAACGCATCGAGGCATCAAGAGAAATGTGGCGCAAGGCCCACGAATTTCCGCCGGACATTCTAACCCGCCGCTATTGATATAGCGGCTTTTCTTTTTTATTAGTCTGTGCTAGCATTCGTATATTAGTATTTATTCGTAATTTCGTAACCTTATGAAATTAGCTGTAATTGAGACCGGCGGGAAGCAGTACCTGGTTTCCGCGGGCCAAAAAATAATGGTGGAAAAGCTCGACGGTAAGACCGGCGAAAAATTAACTTTTGATAAAGTTCTGATGTTGGCTGACGGCGATAAAGTTGAAGTAGGCAAGCCGTATTTGGCCGGCAAAAATGTGATTGCGGAACTTACTGAACAAAAGCGCCTTCCCAAAGTCATTACCTACAAATATCATTCAAAGAACCGCTACAGAAATAAAAAAGGCCACAGACAATCTGTGACCTTGGTAAAGATACTTTCTGTTTAAGGATGCAGTAAAAACGGAGAAAATTGGCCGTTTGAATCTAGAACTTCTCCGTATAAAAATTGCTTATCGATATGCCGATGGGTGTTTTTGGTTTCAATCAACCATCTTTTGTTTTCGCACCTCAATGCACCTATAGCATTACCAACGCCTAAAACTATATGCAACCTGTCCCGTACCTGCTTATCACGAATATCAAAAGTTATGTACGAACTTTTATATGCGTCATTGTATTGAACATGTACAACCGGGAACCAATCAGCTAACCTTGCGCCGTTAAATCTGATTTCAAAGGTCATTTTTAACCCCCCTTCTCATAAGATTCAAGCATTCCTACCTCCTATTGTCAAGGGCGTTGCGGAGGGTCATCTCGTCCGCGTATTCCAACTCAATACCTGTTGAAAGACCGCGTGCCAGACGCGTAATTTTCACTTTTAAGGGCTCTAATACGCGGGTTATGTAGTTTGACGTGAATTCGCCTAATTTAGTGGGGGAGAGGGCGAGGATTATTTCAAGGCTCGCAATGTCACTTGCCTCGGCGCCAGATTTTGCAAGGACACGCATATCTCGCTGCTGCGAGATTGCTCTGCTCGCGCCGTCGCGCTGCGCAAGGTCTTGCAAAACCTGTGCCTTCGGCATCGTGTTTAAGCGCCCGTTTTTTCCGGAATGTTCAGTATTTACGCGCTCAAATAATTTTTTGATCCTCTCGCGAACCAAGCCTTTTTCTTCCAAAGGATCGATCATGCCGCCCAAAATGTGGTAAAGCCCATCGTAAACTCCCGCTCGCTCCATATTTAAAAGATCGCTATCTTTTTCCAAGACCATTATTTTATTCTTGTCGCGCTTGGAATTTAGGCCACAGAACGAGCATATTTTTTCGCCGTTTTTAACCGAAAACGCGCGGAAGCAAATGTTACATCTTTTTAAATGTTTGGGGATTTCCGCGATTGCGTTGGAGAGCTCATTTTGCTCATCGTCCGTAAAATCCAAAAGCGCCCACAAAAATCTATTTGCCTGCCGCGGACCTATTCCCGGAAGTTTTTCCAGAAGTTTCCTTAAATGATTAAAAAAATCCGATCCCACCAAACTATTTTAGCATATTATCGAGAAGCCAAGAACCTTGCTTCGAAGATGGTTATTCAAAATTGCGTTCGAGAGGGGAGAAGCTGACTTTTTCTTGGTTGAAGTACAGCGTCACTTTGCCCAACGGGCCGTTCCTGTGCTTCTCGACCAGAATATCCGCCTGGTTCGGCCGGTCCGAGTTTTCTTTAACTCTATCCTCGCGGTGAATGAACATGACGACGTCCGCGTCCTGCTCGATTGCTCCGGAATCGCGGAGGTCGGAGAGCTGTGGTTTTTTATTTGGACGGTTTTCAATTTGCCGGTTTAATTGCGAAAGTGCCAAAACCGGAACATTAAGTTCGCGCGCCAATCCTTTTAGCGACCGCGAAATTTCCGTAATCTGCTGAACCATGCTTTCTGATTGGGTTCTTGGCACCATAAGCTGAAGGTAGTCCACAACTATCAATCCGAGGCCCTTTTCCGCCTTCAGCCTCCTTGCTTTGGCCCGCATCTGCATAATATTTATGGATGCCTCATCATCAATGTACAAAGGCGCGTTTTTCAAATTATCAAGACTATCGCGTATCCTTTGAAAATCTTCGCTCTGCGAAGAAAGTCTTCCGGTGCGCAACTTCCAAAGATCAACATTGGCTTCGGCGGAAATTAACCGGTCGGTTATCTGGTCAACGGACATTTCCAGAGAAAAAATTCCCGTCGGGATCTTTTCGCGCATGGCGGCGTGCCGCGCGATATCCATTGCGAGCGTTGTTTTACCGAGAGACGGGCGGGCCGCGAGAATTATCAGGTCGGATTTTTGCAAGCCGGATAAAAGATTATCGAGTTCGCGGAAACCGGTGGGAACGCCTCGCAAAGCGCCGTCTCCTGCGTTGTTATGAAGCTTGTCTATCCTTTCCCATGCTTCCTCCAGCGCCGCGGAAACCGGCATGAATCCTTTGATAAGGGATTTATGGGCGATTTGAAAAACTTTTTGCTCGGCGTCGTCTAAAAGAGTGTCTATGTCGCCATCTTCCTGGTATCCCAATTGTGAAATATCGTGAGAAACCGAAATCAGATCGCGTAAAATTTTCTTTTTCTTGATTATTTCGGCATAATAGGTTGCGTTTGAGGCGGTTGGCACGCTGTTTACCAGATTGGTAAGGTAAGACTGGCCACCGATGTCTTCAAGTTTTTTGGATTCTTTGAGCGAATTTGAAACGGAGAGGATATCTATGGGTTTTTGCTTTTCAAAAAGCGCCAACATCGCGTCAAAGACCATCCGGTGCTCCGGTTTATAAAAATCTTCACCTCCCAAAATATCCACTATCTTGTCCATTGCGCTCCCATCCAACAAAATCGAACCCAACAGAGAAATTTCCGCTTCAACTTGCTGTGGCGGCATTCTTGAGACTGAAAATGGCGAAAGGATTTGTGCCATTAATTTAATCTTAGAGTCCATAAATCAAAAAAGCAACAACCGGAAAAAGTGTAAAAGCAGTGCATAGCCGTGTCGCACAATGTTATAATACAAATATGATAAATAATGTTTTGATTTTTGTCGCGGCGTTTCTGTTGGTTATTAAAGGGGCGTTGCTGGCCACAAAATATGCGGAAAGACTCGCGGAAAATTTTCATTTATCGAAATATACCGTTGGTTTTATTATTGTTGCCATTATATCTATACTTCCGGAGACATTTATATCCATTAACGCGGCAATCGAAGGAATACCGGCGTTTGGGCTTGGGATGCTTTTCGGCTCAAACATCGCCGACCTAACTTTGGTTTTTGCGGTAATCATTTTGACGGCCGGCCGGAGCCTTAAAGTTGAGAGTAATGTGTTGAAAAACCGTGCTTATTCATTCCTTCTTCTTTTGCCGCTTGTCTTGGGTTTGGACGGGCATTTTTCCCGTCCGGAAGGAATGGTGCTTATTATTGCCGGAGCGATATTTTATTATATAACCCTGAAGGACGGTACTGATGGATCGCCTTATTTGCACAATGGGGAAGGACGTATTAAAAATTTTTTAATGCTGCTTTTGAGTATGGCGATACTGCTCGTCGGCGCGCACTTTACAGTAACTTCGGCAACCGCAATTGCCGGTTATCTGGGAATAAGCCCGATTCTCATCGGAATGCTTGTTGTCGGACTGGGCACCACAATGCCGGAACTTTTCTTTTCTTTGAGATCCGTAAAAAAAGATGACGACTCGCTAGCGATAGGGGATATTCTCGGTACGGTACTTGCGGACGCTACCGTCGTGGTTGGCGTTCTGGCTTTGATCAGCCCGTTCGCGTTCCCGCAGAAAATAATCTATATAACTGGCGCGTTTATGGTTGCGGCTTCATTCATTCTATTTCACGTTATGCGCTCCGGCAGGACAATCTCAAAAAAAGAAGCGTATTTTCTTTTTTTCTTTTGGCTGATGTTCGTTTTAGCAGAGTTGATGGCGATGAGAGGCTAGGCGTGGTGTTTTAACAACGGACCTCCATGCGCGTCCTGGATCTCCCAGCCAAGATCATAGATTTTTTGGCGCAGAAAGTCGGCAACGGCAAAATCATGTAATTTTCTGGCGGTCTCCCGCTCTTTTAGAAGCCGTAAAATATCCTCGCCGGGTTTTTTCGGCTCGCGGCGGACATCGGCAAGTCCAAACCCAAACATGCGATCGAACTCCAAAATAAGCCCCAAAACCTCACTTGCGGCGTATTTTTGACTATTTTTATTGTATTCGTTTATGATCACCCAGACTCGCGCCAGAGCTTTCGGCGTATCAAGGTCATTTAAAAAAGCTTCTTTCGCCTCGCTTGCAAATTTTGCAAGGACACACATATTTTTTTTATCTTGCAAAACTTGTGTCCTTGGCTCATTAAGCTTTTTTAAATTCAAAACGAAATCTTTAAGGCGTTCCAAAGAATTCTGTGCGAATTTTAACGACTCCAAGGTAAAGTTGAGTTGTGTGCGGTAATGCGCGCCAAGCACTAGATATCGAAAGGCAAGTGGGTCGAAATTTTTATTTTCAAGGTCGCGCAACGTAAAAACATTTCCTAGAGATTTCGACATCTTTTTCCCGTCCACCAATAAATGCTCGCCCTCAATAAAATATTTTACGAATCTTTTTTTTGTGGCACCCTCCGACTGCGCTATTTCATTTTCATGATGCGGAAAAAGCAGATCGATGCCTCCGGCATGGATATCAAAGCCCTCTCCCAAATATTTCATACTCATCGCGGAGCACTCAATATGCCACCCAGGGCGCCCTTCGCCCCACGGAGATGGCCATGACGGTTCGCTGTCCCCGCCTGCAACGCTATGCCAGCCCGCATCGCTACGCGAAGCGTTGCTGGCGGGCGTAGCATTGCGGGCAGGTTTTTTTGCTTTCCACAAAACAAAATCTTCCGCACTTCCTTTTTCGTATTCGTCGGAATCGGTTCTGCGGAAGTCCGATCCGCCTTTGGCGAGATCCGACTTCCGAAGCCGTGAAAGCCGGCCATACTTTTTGAATTTAGAAACATCAAAATAAACCGACCCGTCGGAGCGATAAGCAAGCTTATTTTTTATCAGTGTTTTTATCACGCCTATCATTTCCTTAATATGGTCCGTCGCTTTCGGATATTTCCACGCGGGTTCGATATTTAATTTTTTAATATCGTTATAAAACGCCGCCTCATAAGGTTTCGTAAATTCAAAAATACTTTTTTGGGCCTCTCGCGCATTTTTGATTATCTTATCTTCGACATCGGTTATATTTATCACGTGCTTTACTTTATATCCTGCGGATTCCAGCGTGCGGCGCAATACATCTTCAAAAATATAAGTCCGCAAATTTCCGATATGCGCGTAATTATAAACCGTCGGTCCGCAAGTATATAAACCGACTTGCCCTTTTTTAGTCGGCTTAAAAATCTCCTTTTTGCGCGTTAAAAAATTGTAGAGCTTAATCGTAGCCATTTTGCTAATTATGCCACAATTTCGGGCTTAAAACCACTTTCGGTGCTTGAAAAAGAGAAGCATGCCTAAGATGGCGGCGATGATGACGGCGAGAATGGCGATAAAATCATATGGCCGGCCGTAGAATTCATCGGGTGCTATGGCCATTGAAAAGATCGAGGCCGTGAGAGTTAATGGAAACGTGACAAAAGCCATCAGCGTAAGGCGTTTCATAATTTCATTGGAACGCATTGATAGGAAAGAAATGTTCGTGTCATAAAGCGTTTCTATGGTCTCTTTGTGATTTTCCAGCATATTCCAAACCTTTGAATATTCGCCGACGATGTCTTTTAAGTAAGGTTCCATGTCCTTGCCGAAAAAATTAAGTCCGTGGGAGGCAAGCGATGTCACTACCGTTTCGTGTGGTTTTATCGCCCTTCTGAAATTCAGAATGTCCCGTCTCAAGAAAAATATTTCTTGGATCGTCGCCTCATCTTCTCTCGCCGCGAGCCTGTCGTCTACCGAGTCTATCTTTAATTTAATATGATCAAGCTCCCGCAAAGCAAAATCATAAAGACGAGTAAGCATCTGATAAAACACCATGCTGACACCGCCCGAAAACAGACGGGCCAATTCATCCTTGTCCGATTCCAATTCGTTAAAAAATTCCGTGAGTGCCCCCTTCTCATCGTACCTAACGGTTATCAAAAAATCCTCGCCGATAATGAAATCAATCTCGGAACCGAGGCTCGTTCTTTTTTCATGGTTAAAAACGGGGAAGTGGAGAATTAGATACAGGAAATTCTGAAATTTATCGACTTTGGGCCGCAACGACGGGTGTGTCAGCTCCTCGGCGACTACCGGGTGAATGTCGTAATTTTCCACCAAGCGGTCTAATTCTTCCCAAGTAGGCTTATCCGCGTATATCCAGCGCTTATCATGCCATTTTAATTCTTTTATCATATATATGTATTGTAATATAAAAAGTAATTTGGGATAATAGAGTACATGTGGAATTGGAAAAAGCTCGGATTGTTTATCGGAGCCACCGCGTTGCTCGGTGCGGTTTTTTTCGTCGGATTATACACAGGTCTGCGGCTTCCTGCGGAAAATAAAATATCCAAGGTGCTCTCGCAAAATCCTCCGGCACCGCTTCCGGACGAAGTTGACTTTGCCGCCTTCTGGCAGGCGTGGTCAATCGCCGAGCAAAAATTCGTAGATATCGATAAGATAGAAAGGCAGGATATGGTCTATGGTGCCATTTCAGGATTGCTAAAGTCCATGGACGATCCATACACAGTATTTTTCACGCCAGAAGATAACAAGGCATTCCAGGAAGAGATCAAAGGAGAATTTCAGGGAGTTGGGATGGAAGTCGGCATAAGAAAAGAAATTCTAACAGTTATCGCGCCGCTGAAAGGATCGCCGGCGGAGCGCGCCGGAATCCGCGCTGGAGATAAGATATTAAAGATAGATGATAAATCTTCTGCAGACCTTACGCTGGAAGAAGCGGTAAGGACGATACGCGGAGAGAAGGGAACAAAAGTAAAACTTGTAATTATCAGGAACGGCGAAGACGACAGCAGGACTTTCGAGATCGAACGCGCGGTCATAAATATTCCGGTACTCGACACGGATAACAACGCATCGTCCAAGATCTCCAAAGAAAACGGGAAACCGGTCGAAGAAACGGATGCCGAAAAAAACGGGATATTCGTCATTAAATTAT
>MFIK01000011.1 GCA_001778875.1 Candidatus Giovannonibacteria bacterium RIFCSPLOWO2_02_FULL_43_54
ATAGTTTGATGAAGGTTTTCATAACAACAGGCTCTTTTAGAGCCTGTTGTTATTGTATATGAAAATGAGAGAAAAGAGGAGTTTCGTAATTCACAGTTATTCAGCAATAAAAAATTCCACTTCTCTATACGGGCAATTGGACGATGTTGGAACCCGCAAGATTTCTGAAATCTAAATACTTTGAGCGCGGCTAAAGCATCAAAAGTCCACTATTGTGCGGCCAGCGAGAATCGAACTCGCGTCGAGTCCTTGGCAAGGACCCATTCTACCACTAAACCATGGCCGCATTATTTCATTTGGGCAAGGTGGGACTCGAACCCACAACCCTTTCGGGATACGGTTCTAAGCCGTACGCGTATTCCAATTCCGCCACTTGCCCTTAAGACTGGAAGGGGAATCGAACCCCTATATATGGGTTTTGTCCCGATAATCAAACTTTGAGGCCGCGGAGGGAATTGAACCCTCGTATAAGGGTTTTGCAGACCCTTGCCTTACCACTTGGCTACGCGGCCACACATCAAAGCTTGATTATCGAGGATCCGCGACTTCCTGATTATATTTTATAATGAGGCGTCGGGACAGGCCCATGCCTTGCCACTTGGCTACCCGGCCATATTTCAAAAATTTTTGACCTTCTAATCATTTTCTATGTTTTCCAATAATTTTTCAAGGCGGACCTGTTTTGTCTGTGTAGTGTCTAAGACGAATTTTATCTGCGGCATCTTGTGGCGTTTGAGCCGCGAGGCAATATATTTTCTTGCCTCTCTTTCAAAACGCCTGATCTCTTTGAACGCCTCGTTCGCCGATTTATCGGGAAATATCAAAATAAAAACCTGTGTCTTATCAAGAGAATTGTCCAAAATCACCCTGCTTACGGAAAAAAAGGATCCTTCCGGTAAAACCGCGTGGCGCATCAAAAATCCCGTAACTTCCCTTTCCAAAAAAGATGCCAACCGTTCTGTGTTATGAGACATGCCTAAAGTTTCCCCTTAACTTCCTCTTCTAAATATGATTCGATAACGTCTCCGAGAACCAATGCCAATGTCGATTCGCACATGGCGCCAAATTCATTCGGAGCTTCGACTTCGCCGACATTCGTCCTCCCGCTCTGGAGATTGTCAATTTTTCCTCCACCTATCTTATTTTCTCTCCGCAAAATGTTGTATTTCGTGTTCTTTTTAATCGCTCCCTCGATAACCTTTCCGCCGACTACCTGGCTGTTTTTTTCTCCTTTAAATATTTTAAGTATCTTTGCTTTTCCAAGAATCGTTTTTTGCATCTCTACCGGCAAAATCGCCAGCATTTTTTCTTTTACAAATTGCGCTATCTCATAGATTATTTGGAAAGACGCGATAGGCACGCCAATCCTCTCAGCAAGATCCCTAGCATCCTGGCTGACTCCGGCCTTGAAAGCAACTATCATTGTGTTTTTTGCGGAAGACGCAAGCTTTACGTCATCGAGCGATACATCCCCCGCCTCTGTCCTTAAATATTTTATTTCTATCTTCTCGCTTTTTACTTTTTCAATTTCGTGCCGTATCGCTTCTCCTGACCCTTGAACATCGCTTTTAATAACTATGCCTAGCACCACTTTCGTCCACTCCTCGACATCCCGCTGGAAAACGCCCTGTGTTTGAGGTCCTCCAACGCTGGACGCTGAGGAGCGGGATGCCTCTTTAAATTTTCTTACCTCCTCAGCCGCTTCTTTTTGTGAAAAAAATGCCCTAAATTCAGTTCCGACTTGCGGCAATTCATCGAAGCCGACAACCACAGCCGGGGTTGAAAGCCCAGCGCTGTCTATTCCCTCCCCTAAAAAATTCTCCAATATCCGCACTTTTGTCAGAGACCCGCCGGCAACAACATACTCGCCCTTTTTTAGCGTACCCTCCCTTATCAGCAGAGTGGAAGTATTCCCGCGTTTTTTATCCAGATGCGATTCGATAATAACACCTTCGGCAAATCTTGTCGGATCGCCTTTGAAGTCCTCCAACTCGGCCATCAGTAATATGGTCTCTAAAAGTTCGCTTACACCAGTACCGGTCTTAGCGGATATTTCGCACGCGGGCACCGAACCGCCTCTTCCTTCAAGATAAACCTCTTCTTTTGTAAACTCGCTCTTTACTTTTTCAATATCCACCCCGGCCTTGTCGATCTTATTTACCACGATCAAAAAAAGCATTTTGTTTTCTTTGATGATCGCCAATGCTTCTTTGGTCTGCGGCTTAACTCCATCGTCGGCGGCAACGACCAGTATCGCGATATCTGCTATCTTTGCCCCGCGCGAGCGCATCTTGGTAAATGCCTCATGTCCTGGCGTGTCCAAAAATGTTATTTTTTGGATTTGCCCAGAACTTGCCGAGTGATGCAAAACCTCGTAGGCGCCGATATGCTGGGTTATGCCTCCCGCCTCGCCGGCCGCTACATTGGATTTTCGAATGCGATCAAGGAGTGTGGTTTTTCCATGGTCAATATGCCCCATTACAACAATAATCGGCGGACGCGAAATTAAATTTTTGTTTATTTCTTCCATTTTTCATAAATTTAGACCGCGCTTTCTATCGCTTTTTTTTCTTCCTCGGTCAGCTGATATTGCGAACGCCCATGCTTTATCAGCTTCGCGTAAACCCTGTTCATCTCCCTGCCGTAGAGAGAGGACAAAACAATGCCGTCATTTTGGTCATTCAAAATGGCCAACGCAAAACTCTGGTCGCCGCCTGAATCAGAAAAAGGGTTATAGCGCACAAGGCCGACCCTCCTAAGGTCTCTCGGTAATTCATTTTCAAGTTTGCCTACGCGAGCCACGACACTCTTTAGAGCCTCTTCAAAAGCAACCTCGTTTTGCCGCAATTCAAGCAACACTTTTTCCAAGTCCGTGCTTCCTGACCTGAAAATTTTCCTGATATTTTTTCGCAGGTAAAAGATCCAAAAAGCGAGCAGTGCGTCAAAAAACAAAAGCCCCAGAACCGCATAAATTATGTATTGTTCAAAAAATAGCTTCATTTCAGATGACATTAGAATACCATTACAAAGTAAAAAAATCAATCGATTCAGAAACAAAATCGGGAATTGGATGCTCCCGATTTAGTTAAAAAATAAAAAAACTCGCGAGGATGACTGATATTGTAATTAGGCCCGCTAAATTCGGCCAGAACATTTTACGGTCCTTATTGTAATAACCGTAGAGCGCGTAAGAGAGCCATGACCAGAACGCGATCAAAACCATCCAAAAAGAAAGGCCCGAGGTGCTATGCTGGGTCCAAATCAGCCTTATTTGATCAGAATAGCCGACGCCCGCCATTAAAGCGGTCGAAAGCAATGTTGACCATCGAATAATCTCAAACATAATATATTAAATATATTCCAGCTCTCTTAAAGCTTTTTCGAATCTTCCGATAGCCGCCGCGGAATCTTCCGGAGACATACGGTAATCCGCCTCATGCGCGATGCGATTACGCACCTTATGCGCCTCCCAAATATCATTTAGAGAATCTAGATCCGACGACTCGATCTTCTTTAAACGTTCGCCAAGATTCTCGCCATCATAACCGGCCATGGCGAGAATCTTATCGATCAGGGAATCGGCCGCAATGAGCGCGAATTTTCTTTGGTTCTCATCCGGCGACCGCGACTTTATAAGAATATCTGCCCATTCTTCTACATTTTTCTCGCGGGAGGGCGGCGGCATGAATTCTTTGCTTCCCCTCAAAAGTTCACTGTGTTTTTTTTTGAATATCTTTATGGTTTGGGATACGCTATAAAATATTCCATAAAGCAATACGAGACAGATCGGGAACACTATCGCCTGCCAGATAAAAATTATGTTTGAATAATCTTTATTTGCGATATCGGTAATAAATTTTAAGATTTTTTCCATATATTATTTAATCATTTTTTCTATTTCGCGCCCTAACCCGAACAATCGCCTTTCGCCAAAATGCGGCGCAATAAGTTGCATTCCGACGGGCAAATTATCAATTTTTCCGATTGGCAATGAAAGTGCTGGGATGCCGGCGAGATTTGCAGGAATAGTATAAATATCCGACAAATACATGGATAACGGGTCTGATTTTTCGCCAATCTTGAACGGAAGACTCGGAGTCGTCGGCGCCACTATAACATCAACCCCGCCTACAACGCTATGCCAGCCCGTATCGCTACGCGAAGCGTTGCTGGCGGGCGTAGCATCGCGGGCAGGTTTTTTAAATACCTCATCAAAATCTTTTTTGATAAGCGCCCTCACTTTTTGCGCCCTCGAATAATACGCATCGTAATAGCCATGCGACAAGACATAAGTACCCAGCAAGATCCGCCTTCTTACTTCAAGCCCAATGCCTTCCCCGCGGCTTTTTTTATATACGTCTAGAAGGTCGGGCGCATTTTGGCGCGCACCGTACCTAATGCCATCGTAGCGCGCCATATTTGAAGAAACTTCCGCGGGAACAATTATATAATAGCAATCCAACGCGTATTTGGTATGGGGCAGGCTGATCTCTATTATTTCATGGTCTTTACTAAGTTTGCCGATAATATCATCAATTGATTTTTTTATTCTCAAGTCAAGCCCTTCACTGAAATATTCTTTAGGTACGCCGATCTTATCGGCCTGGCGACCCGGTCGCTTCTGCGGTTTAGCGCCATGGTCGCCAAGTTCCGTTGAAGTCGAATCTAACCCGTCTTTTCCGGAAATAATATTAAAAATCGTCTCCGCGTCCTCCACGCTTTGAGCAATCGGTCCTATCTGATCAAGGGAAGACGCCATGGCGATAAGTCCGCTCCTCGATACGGCTCCGTAAGTCGGTTTTAATCCGACAACTCCGCAAAAAGCCGCGGGCTGCCTTATTGAGCCGCCGGTATCGGAGCCCAACGCCGCCATAGCAAGTCCGCCTCCGACTGCCGCCGCGGAGCCTCCTGAAGAACCTCCAGGAACTCTTTCCGAATCAAACGGGTTTCGCGCGGGTCCGTAAGCTGAATTTTCAGTGGAAGAGCCCATCGCGAATTCATCCATATTCGTGCGGCCTAAAAATATCACGCCAGCCTTTTTCAATTTTTCTATGACAAATGCATCGTAAGAAGCAACATAATTTCCCAAAATTTTTGAAGCCGCGGAGGCAATATGCCCGCGTATCAAAATATTGTCTTTCATTGCTATTGGTACGCCCAAAAGTTCGAGAGGTTCTTCTCCTTCTTCAATTCTTTTATCAATATCCTCCGCCCTGGCCATTGATTCTTCCGCGAAGACCTCCAAATAAGCGTTAAGATTTTTATTTTCCTTTTTTATTTTATCCAAATAAGAAACAATCGTTCCCTTCACGGAAGTTTTTTTATTTTTCAGCGCTTCGTGGAATTCTTTTATTGTCATATATCGTGATGCCAATATGCTAATTTCATGCTAATAATGCGAATTGCTAATAAATTCATTCGCAATTTGTAGATTGGTATAAGATTTGTCGATTTGCATCATAGTATTGATTTTACTTTCAAATAAGTTCCATGCCCGGCATCGTGCTTTTCTGGAAAAGCGCTGATCAATGCTATTGTGGTTTGATATTGATCGGCCTCAACATTCCGCGCTGCCGATTCGTCTTTTCTAAAAATATTTTTTAAATCAATGGCACGCACAGCTTCGGCCACGCCGGAAACATCGGCATCTTTCAAACTATCGATGTGCGCCAAAATAGCCCCCAAATCTCCTGCGAGCTTTTCTGTTTCTTTTTCCACAAATTCCACTCTTGCCAAATCTTTCAAATGCTCAATATCTTCCTTGGAAATCATAAAGCCATGATAGCTTAAAATAGGTTAATTTTCAATAAAAAAGCCTTTTTTAAACCTAAATTTCCAGCATCTCGCCGGTTTCTAGCCCGTGAAATTCAATGCCTTTCCCAGCCAAATATTGCTTTGCCGTCTCATACATTCGTCGGCGGGCAGTATCTTTCCAGTGCCAGTCGTGAATAGGAATAACGATTTTAGGCTTTAAAGCTATCGCTTTTTCTACTGATGCCACAAAGCTACCCCATGGAGCCTGGACCGGCAAAGCTAAAACATAATGGCTTTCGGAAAATTGAAGCGAATCTCCCGGATGTGTAAGTTTTCCGGAAATGTTAAATAAAAAATTCTCCGCTCCTCTTCCGCCGAAAAGTATTTCGTGAGGCGCGTTTTCTATTGCAATATTATTTTCTCCTTCCGTTTGTAATTTCAGCCCCTCGCCCTCAAGAATTTTTTTGACGGAGTTATTGCTGATTATCTTTATTTTCGGAAATTTTTCCAAGATCTGTTTGATCAACGGCATGTACATATGGTCCTGATGCTCATGCGTGACCAAGAGATAATCCAATTTTGATATCTTATCTAGGTCAAGCGCTCTCTCCTTAAAAGTATAATTCCCGGGGTCAATCAATATCGCCCGTCCCTCATCCTCCACGAGCAAACATGAATGTAGATACTTCGATATTTTCATAATTAAATAATACCATACTGACGAACAAAAACATAAACCAGAATCTGAAACCGTTAAATATAACAAAATGTTCACGACCGTTACAAATATGTTATATCGATTATTTGCCGAAGAAAAAACGTTCAAGTGCTTCTCCGTTCTCAATTTTATCAGCTTCTAAAATAACACAATATTTAAATATGCCTGTGTCTTTCCAGATATCTCTAAATTCTTGAGGTAACGGGTAAGGATAAGCCCAAACGCTTTCCTGAAGCTGCCTAAAACCAAACCCAACAAGTTCCCTGCGCAATAAGTCACGCTTCCCTCTTAATTTCTCCGGAATATCAAAAATAATGATTCGCCATTTGCCGTCCCAACTTTTAGATTTAGTTTTTTGAAAGCGTGACTGTATTTTTTCAACTTCTCTTTCGCCTTCTTCGGTAAGCTCAAAAATAAGCTTTGATCCACGGCGCACCGCGTAGACAAGATTTTTCTTTTTTAATCTGTGAATTGCCATCCGCGCAGATGACGGTTGATATTGATTTCTTATTTTTCCATATGCCAAAAGTACATCAAATGGCACATTTACCATTTTCTTCAAAGCCATAAGAATAAATGCCGGGGCAGATGGTTTTTTAGGCCACGAACCTCTTTTTTTGCTCCTTTTTAGCATAAACGCAATGTAACATAATGTTCACGACCGTTACAAGAGTGTTATAAAATATGCAAATAAAAAACCTAACAGGGGAGGTTATAAATATTGCTCAAGCTCATTTGGAAATTTTCCTGATTTTTTAAATTGTTCGCTGATTTGCTGAAGATTGATTCGCTTATTTAAATCTTTAATCTTAAGCTCTAGCCCATATGGCAATATGCGCTCGTGCCAGCAATCCCAGCCGTGATCCCAAGCTTCGCGGTCATATTTGATAAATTGGCCGTGAGGATTGGAAGCTTTCGGCTCTCCTTTGCGCGCCGCGGCGAAACCTTTAATAGTATTATAATGTTCTCCGGAAACTATAAAATTCCTTTCTGCTTCGTACGCCTGGCACATAATTCATCCTTCTAATTTCTTTCTTGAGTTTACCACGCCGCAAAAACATTTGCAACAACGCGCAACTATTTTATCATTTTTAAAAATTCTTTTTCGTCCATGATTTTAACACCGAGTTTTTGGGCGCGTGCAAATTTTGAGCCAGGGTTGGCGCCCGCAACGACATAATCGGTGTTTTTGCTTACGGTCTCCGACGAGTCGCCGCCAAGTTCGCGAATACGAGCTTTTGCTTCGTCGCGGCTCATTGATTCAAGTTCTCCCGTCAGAACAAAAGTTTTTCCCGTGAACTTTCCGGACGCGCGCTTTTTCGGATTTTCTATCTCAACATACCGTAAAAGTTTTTTTATCAAATTTTTGTTGTGCTCATCGCGGAACCAGTCATACAAGCTTTTGGCAACAACTTCTCCGATATTCGGAATATTATTTAATTCATCAAAATCCGCGCTTTCTATTTTTTCTAAAGAACGGTAATGTTCGGCAAGATCGATAGCCGTTTCTTCTCCGATATGCAAAATTCCTAATCCGTAAATAAAACGGGCAAGAGTTATTTTTTTCGCGTTATTGATGGATTTTACTAAATTTTCAGCGGACTTTTCTCCGAAGCGCTCAAGCGGCGCGATATCTCCTTCCTTTAGCTCAAAAATATCAGGAATATCCTGAATAAGACCGAAATCCAAAAACGCGTTCAGTATCTTCGGGCCCAGGCCGTCTATATTGAAAGCCTTTCTCGAAACAAAATGATACATCCATTCGCGGTGCCTGGCAGGGCATTTTTGATTTAAGCAATACACACCAACTCCGCCTTCCAGCATTTTTTTAACGGGCTTCCCACAAACCGGACAAATTCGCGGCATATGAAAATTTTTCTCGCCTCCAGTGCGCAATTCCGGTAAAACTTTAATAATATCAGGAATGACATCGCCGGCACGGCCCACTATCACGCTATCGCCTATTTTTAAGCCGAGCCTTTTTATCTCGTCTTCATTGTGAAGCGTCGCCCGGCTTACGGTCACTCCGCCTATCTGAACAGGCCTTAAGATCGCGACGGGAGTTAAAGCGCCCGTTCTACCTACTTGCACAATAATATTTTCAACGACAGTACTCGATTCCCGCGCTGCGAATTTATATGCGATTGCGCCTCTCGGAGTTTTCCCGACGACACCAAGCCTTTGGAAAAGTTTGTTTGAGTTGACAGAAACGACCAAACCGTCGATAGTATATGGAATTTTCTCGCGCGTATTCGCGATTTTTTTATGATGTTTAAATACTTCTTCCAAATTTTTACAAATGAGCTCATTTGCCCCTCCGATTTTAAATCCCAATTTTGCCAAAGTTTTGTGCTCCTCTGAATGATTTTCAAAATCCGGTCCTAAAATATCGTAGGCAAAGAAATCCAATTTGCGGGAAGCTATAATTTTAGGATCCAATTGCCGAAGCGAACCAGCCGCCAAATTCCTTGAATTTGCATATTCTTTAAGCCCTTTTTTCTTCTGCTCTTTATTTATCGCCTCAAAATTTTTATTTGTGATGATAGCCTCCCCTCTCACTTCCACTCTCCTTTTTTCTGCGATACTTAATGGCACGGACTCCATTGTCCTTACATTTTGAGTAACATCTTCCCCGATATTCCCGTCCCCGCGGGTCGCGGCGTATTGCAGGCCGCCGTTCTCATAAACAAGAGATAACGCCAATCCGTCGAATTTTAATTCGGAATAGAATTCAAAATCCGCGCCTGGCGAGAGTTTTTTTATGCGCACTGCCCACTCCGAGAATTCTTTTTCGGAAAAAACGTCTTCCAGGGAAAGCATCGGGAAAGAGTGCCTGATCTTTTTAAATTCTTTCAGCGGCTTCCCGGCTACACGCTGGGTTGGAGAATCCGAGGTAATCAGCTCCGGAAATTCGTCTTCCAATTTTTTTAATTCGTGCTTCAGCGAATCAAACGCCGCTTCCGAAATCTCGAGCTTATTTAAAACATGATAATCGTACCGATATTTGTCTATCAATTTCCGGAGCTTAAGTATTCTTTCTTTGGCTTCTGCTTTCACCATCTAACTAATATGTAACCTCCAGGCCTCTTTGTACGGTTCGCACGGAAGAAATTGAACAATTCGGAACATTCTCGCCGAAAGAGCTGATAATCGTCTGTCCGGAAGAAAGCTTCTGCGCGGTAACGCTTGCGCAGGCATCGGATGAAACCTGATAATTAAATTTGAATGTGCCCTCGTCTTTATCGCCATCGCTATCGATATCGTTCAAAGTTGTGCTAACTGGCTGCGAAGAGCCGTTGCAATTAATTGTCACGGTATTGTTTATGGCTTCCGGACTCGAAGTAGAAAATCGATTATCAATAAGATCGCCGTATAACGCGCATTCGAGTCCCGTATCAGCCGCGTAAAAAGCTACCACAGAGCCCTTCGCGCTGCCTGCTATGCCGAGTTGTCCGTAAAGCAACATGAGAATGCCCAATCCCAGGAGGCTCGCGGCGGAAGAAATATATATTGCCATCAAAAGAGCAATGCCGGCGTTATTTTTTATTTTATTGCGCATCTTAATCATATTATTTTCTGACCGTCCTTTGGATAACAGTTGTTTCTAATGAGAATTGTGATTTTGATTTGCCGGACCCGGCCTCGCCTCTGGCTATAATAGTTACTGTCGAATGGAAAGGCGGCGTTTCATCCTCGGAAGGGAGAGACCCCTTTACAAAAAAACGCAGATCCTGGATATTTATGTCGTCCCCTGTTAATTGTTCGTCAGGTCCTCCGCCAACAGATCTTTGTATACAACCCACGGAACCGCAGGTATTAAGCCTGTATCTTACGGTCTGACCGGAAGAATTTAAAAAAGTTATTGACTGATGCAACGGATCGGCATCGTTAACTCCAGGAGGACAATCCTGCGGCATAGTTAGAACGCCCGACGAACTGCAATGAATAATATCGCCGGTCCTCAAGTCTTTTGAAATTACTTCGACCCCGAAGCGCATATTATCATACGCGCTCTGGATCGCGATCGCCTTTCTTTGGGAGACCGTCAGCGATAAAAGCGCGGTAACTCCGATAAGAGCGGCTACGGAAAAAATCCCGACAGCAACGATCATTTCTATCAGTGAAAAACCTTTTTTCATCATTGTATCCAATTATGAATAATTTCCTCTAAAACAATTGTCTGGTTGCCGAAGCGTTCGTTCCAATTCATCGTAACAACCACCCTGAACGCGTCTGAAGTGCCGCCAACATTCTGCACCGAAATTGTCCTGCGAAAAGCCGTTACAGTACCCCCGGAATAACCGTAAAATCCGTTCGAATCAATATTTAAAAATGGGCATTGACCGCTACAATGCTGTAGAGTGAATGTTTTTGCGTCAATATAACAACTGCCATTGCAATTATCCGCGCCATTTCTAATGTCCTTCATCCAAACGTTATCACAATTGCTGGTACATTGAATCACATTATTCGTGCGGTAAAGCCTTATCAACTCTATTCCCTCCTGGGCAAGATTTGCCGCGATAAAATTATTTCTTGCTGTAGACGCGGCTTTCAGGCTGTTTGCAGCCAAAGTGACAGGACCGGTAATGATCATTACCAAAACGGTTATCGCGACCATTGTTTCTATTAATGAAAATCCTTTTTTGTTCATTCGATTGATATCTGCCCGGATGGGCGTGCTATTATTTTTTGCGTCGCAGAGCCATCGCCAGATGTTAATGATATCTCTATCCTGCCTGAATATATGCTGCCGGTGCCATTTTTATAACCTATAAGCGTAACGCTAGGATTAGGGCGCTGATACACAATATCTACAGCATCAAGAACGGTCGGTGGCGGTCCGCCGGCAAAACCTTTGATTGTCGCTATCTGCACTCCATTTTGGATTGAAATTACATCTATAATCATTGTCGCCGCATTTAAAACTGGATCCTGGCTTCGCGAAGCCCTGCATGTAATATCACCGAAAATAACATAATGCCATTGATCTCTGCCTAAGCTGTCAGGTAGGCCGCTTTTTGAAACTGAGATACCGTATGGAGGATACATTACGCTTCCCTGCGAGACGTCGTAACCGGAATTGCACAAATTAACAGGAAAGGACGAGTTAAATTCGCGCACTGCGATCGCGTATGATTGCGCTTTTCTTATGGTTAAAGCAAGCTCCCTTGTTGCCAGAGTCAGCGCGATCTGTTCCTTAATTTTTGGAAAATTCGCGAGCGTCAGCGTCATTACCATGACCATTGCACCCAAAACCACGACCATCTCAACGAGAGAAAAACCTTGTTTCTGCCTCTGTAATACAGCCATTTATTTATTTTACCACAAAAAGCTGAAAAGACCCCCGAAATACCAGGCAATGAACAAGGCCGCTGCCAGAAACGGCCCGAAAGGTATTTCGGATTTTAGGCCGTATTTATTGCCGCGAAACAGTAACAGTAAAATTCCTGTAAGTCCGCCTATCCAAAAAGAGAGCAAAAGCATGCCGATATTCAAAGGAAAACCCAAAAAAAGCGATGCGACGAACGCAAGGTCCGTGTCGCCCCTGCCCATCCAACGGCCGCCGGAAAAAAACCAGACCAAATAAAAAAATAGAGCAATGATGAAAGCGGATACGATATCCTGCACAACATATTCCATGCCGGCGAGCAACCGCCATCTCCAAACCGCCTCAATCGCAGAAAATGCCAGAAATACATAGAGAAAATGGCTATCAATGATTTTTCGCCTAAAATCATAAGCCGCTACCAGAAACAGCGCGGAAAATGCCGAAAAATAAAAGAGCAGCCTCCCGCCGTAAGCCATAAGCCGTAAGCCGTATGGCGTAAAGCTTACGGCGTATGGCGAAAAAACTCTGAATTTCAGATAAATAGCGAGCGCGAGAAGCGCTATGAAAACCTCTACCAAAGGATACTGCGCCGAAAACTTGCTTCCGCAATACCTGCATTTGCCGCGCAATATGAAGTAACCGAATATCGGAATGAGATCCAAAAACGATAACTTATGGCTGCAGGAAAGGCACCGCGATCCCTCCCACACAACGGACTCTCCGGTATTCTTCCGCAAAATGAGCACGTTAAAAAAACTCCCGCAGATTGCACCGAGCATAAAAACAAAAATAGACTCCATAATAAGCATATGCTAATTATAACTCAAAACCCCGTCCGCGACCTAAGTCGGGACAGGGCCTTGCAAAAATCAATTCAGACGAAATTATGGGCGTATGCAGTAAAAAAAGTCCGTCGCAGAATCGGTGCAAGTTACACCTACAACCGTACCATCAACATCATTGCCAAGGATTGTCACGTTATTCTCTTCCAAAACCGCTTTTAAGACATAACTTGTACAGCCAACCGCCGGACTTGCGGCGCCGCAAGCCGCTTCGGCAGCGGTTATGCCTTGATAACCGTACACATTCGCGCCGGAATTTAAAGGATCTGCGGGAACAGAAGCAATACATGTGGCACCAGAACAATCAGTGTCAGTCACCAGATTTTGCGTTAAAGCGGCCATGGTCGCTCCTCCTGGATAAGACCTATTGGAATCGAAATAAAGCTCATTCGCCAATCTTAGCTGACCCAAGTCAGCCACTCTGCGGGCATCGCGAGACTTTCTGCGGGCGCTATTCAGGGAGGCCAAGACAATTGATGCCAAGATACCGATAATCGCGATAACAACGAGCAACTCGATCAAAGTAAAACCTTTTTTATTTGTTTTAAACATGTTTTTTTATTAATTATTATCTTTTAATTGAACCTATCGACCCCGCCATAAGCAGGCCTTTAATTTCCCTTATTTATATATTATATCAAGCTAAATAAGCTTAAAGAAGCAAACCTGTGGATAACCTGCCTGCCGGTAGGCAGGTTAGAAACCGGCCGAAATACTGTATATAGGCAACAAAATGGCAACAGCCAGGAAAGCAACCCCCAAACCGAGGAATATGATAAGGATCGGCTCGATAAGGTTCACTAAGTTATCCACAAGATTCGTAACCTCTCTCGTGTAAAAATTGGAAATGCTGCCCAAAATATAATCCAGCTTACCGGTTGCCTCCCCTATTTTTATCATCTGGGAAAGGAGCGGGGGGATGGCGTCATATTTCGAAAAAGCATCCGAGATCATTGATCCCCCCTTTACCGCCTCGATCGCGTCCAGCATTATTCTTCTGTAAATTTCGTTGCCGACTACTTCGGACGTGATCTCAAGCGCCCGCACAACGGTAATGCCTCCGGAAATAAGCGTATGCAGATTGTCAGCAATGCGGGCAAGGTATATTTTTTTGTAAATTCCGCCTATGACAGGGAAATTTAGGCGCAAACGCGCGAAATAAAGCTTGCCGGATTCGGTTTTCGCGTATTGCACAAGAAAAACTGTAAAAGCGGCCGTGAACAAAAGTACGATCACGCCAAAATTCAGCAAAACATCGCTTATAGCCATTACGATCCTGGTATAGATCGGCAATTCTTGCCCTGTTTCCCGGAGCAACGATGAGATCGGCGGTATAACGTAAATCATCATAAGAACGATGACCGCGATAAAAACAGAGAACACGAAAGCCGGGTAAATGAGCGCGTTTCTGGCCTTTGAAGTGAGATCGTAATTCCGCTCCAGATACGCGGCGAGAAATTCGAATATTTCCTGCATTTTGCCGGCCTCCTCGCCTGACCTTACCATCGCCACGTAAAAACGCGAGAAAGCATCGGGATGCTTTGCCATTGCCTGGGACATCGGCAAACCTCCCTGGATATCGTCCAAAACCTGCGCAAGTTTTACTTTCAACGCGTGGTTTTCGGTCTCGCCGACCAATATCTTAAATGATTCCACCACCGGCACTTTCGCGTCAAAAAGGGTTGCCAGCTGGCGCGACAAAATAACAATGTCTTTTTGCTTAACGCTTTCGAATAAACCAAAATCGGAAAGAAACCCAAAAATGCCTCCGCCTTCCCCGACGGGCTCGATGGAAGTGATCAAAAAATTCCTCCGCTGGAGTGCCGCCACGGCGGCATCGATGCCGGAGGCCTCGACCACTCCGACAGTTTCCTTGCCTTCGGCATTCCTCGCTTTGTAATTAAATTGCGCCATACTTCATGTTTTATGTTTTAGCGTCCGGCCAATATCCTTAATTCCTGCGGATTAAGAGAGAATGTCAGTGCATTTTCCATTGTTATTTCGCCTCTTCGCACGAGATCGATCAGGGAACGATTGAAACTGACCATGCCGTTCTCGGAATTTGTTTCGATCACAAGGTCAAGCTCATGCGCCTTGTTCTCGCGGATAAGATTCCGTACTGCGGGATTTGAAATTAAAAGCTCGTACGCCGGAATCAGGCCGCCTGAAATTCTAGGGATCAGCCTTTGAGAAAATACTCCGATCAGCGTATTCGCAAGCTGTGACCTTATCTGCCCCTGCTGGGCTCCGGGAAAAGAATCGATAATACGGTCTATTGTCTGCGCCGCGTTGTTCGTGTGCAGAGACGAAAAGATCAAATGCCCTGTTTCCGCCGCGGTGACAGCAGTCGCTATGGTCTCATGGTCGCGCATTTCGCCGATCATCGCCACATCCATATCCTGCCTGAACATTGAGCGCAGCGCGATTGGAAAATCAGCGGTATCGGAACCGACTTCGCGCTGGCTGACCATTGAACGATCTGATGTAAAAATATATTCTATAGGGTCTTCAACGGTGATAATCTGCTCGTTGCGCGTGTGGTTTATAACATCGATCATCGCAGCCAATGTCGTTGATTTGCCGTGCCCGGTCGGCCCAACGGCGATAAAAAAACCCTGTTCCTTTTTCGTAAAGTCCAGCAGAATGCTGGGAAGATACAATTCCGACAAAGTTTTGATCTTTACCGGAATAACCCTCATCGCGATCCCTACAAATCCCTTTTGAAAATACGTGTTCACGCGGAAACGGACACTGTCTTTGAACGCGTATGAAAAATCGCGCTCGCGTTTCTTGGAAAATTCCTCAAATAATTCCTTGCCAATCAGACTCTCGGCTATTCCGGCTGTCGCCTCCGGCGTCAAAATCGGGATCTTCGCGAGCGGAATCAGCTGGCCGGAAATCCGAA
>MFIK01000012.1:0-3963 GCA_001778875.1 Candidatus Giovannonibacteria bacterium RIFCSPLOWO2_02_FULL_43_54
CACGGTTTCGTGGACAAGCGTCCCTTCTTCGGCGGATTTATTTGTAACCGCCTCCACATCGGACATACTCTCAACTTCTTTGCCCATTTCAAAATAATAACCGTGCAGAGCGGGCTTCGCTTTCACTTCCAAGATCTTGGTAACTCTCGGGTACCAAACTCCATCAACCTCATGCCCCGCCGCCTTTTTAAATTCTTCCCCGCTTTTATACCACATGTAAAAGCCAGTATAGCTTAAAATAGAGAAAGAAAAAAGCGGCCTTTTGAGCCGCTAAACGCATTAGGCGTTCGGATTATTTGACTTGATCCGCCTCTGCTCGCACATAACCTTGTTTTGGGCAAGAGCCACGGTCCAATAAAGCTCGGATTCGGCTTCGGATAGGCGCTTCTCCTCCAAAAGTAGCATCGCCTCATCAATTTCAAAACAGTCAAAAATATTTTCCGTGTCGCACAAAACCGTGAGTTCGTTGGGAAAGGGCTCTCTCTCAACACACGCCAGAAAATCGCCGACAAAAAACTTCTTGTCTTTTGCCTTGGACACGGAAAAAACATAGTGAGGAAATTCTATATTGCCAGCAGTAAATAATTTATATCCTTCCCGGCACAGATTCATTGTGCCCTCTACTGTTGTGCTTCCAAACCTAGCCCCGCCATCTTTGCGTGATTTTCCAAGCAATATGCAACTACTAACGGGTCCGCCGGAAAGCTGAAAGGTGTATTTGTTGTCCAAATATTCAACATTGAAAAGCCCTAACTTGCTTGTACCTAAGCCTTGGTCCTGTGTCCTGAAAGAGCAATCAATAACTTTGCCGTTAAAATCTCTGTCTCTGAGACGCAAGAACAAGCTGGAATTTCTTCTAACTTTATAATTCTGCTTAATATCCAGACACCACGCTTCCGGCAAAGCGATACATCCTAAAAGCGCGGTTAAAGGCGCTTTTTGCCCCAAAATGCGGCGGATAACTTTTCCCTGTTCAACGGATATTTTTTCATAAACCGGAGAAGAGAAAGTAGTCGGAGAAACTGTCGGAAAAGTAGGTACTGGTTTTGAATCCCTCTGTCTAAGAATGAATCCGCCGTCTGAAGGATAAAAAATCTCGAGCTCTATATCGTTTTTTTTTCCGCCATCTTCAATCCGATGGCCCCAAATATGGCCGTTCGCGGATATGGTAAAAACTAAGCTTCCTTTCTCCGTCCGGAAATAAGGAATATTTTCTACCTCCACCAGAGAAGTCGCAGCAAAACATCCGCCTTCCATAAAACACTCTCTTTCTACAGCCGAGTAGGCCGTCATTTTGCGGATCTGCAATTACTCGCAGATCAACATCATCCTTTGCTTCTACAGAGAAAGGATTTATCTGTCAAAGAACGCTATATTCGTAGCACGGCCATATTGAAAAATCAATACATACATTGTATTTTTTCTCGGTTTTGAGTTTCTAACAAATTTAACCGATCGGTTATAAATGTTATAAACACAATAACACAACATATCATAATGCTCACGATCGTGACAAAAATGATATATGAAAAAACACTGATATGTCAACGCTTTTCATAAATTGTTCCGCGTCCTTATACCACATGTTGAATTAGTATAGCTTAAAAAAACAAAAGAAAAAAGCGGCGAAATTTCGCCGCGTTTTGTTTCTATTTAAAATCATTAAGGATTCGCCTTGTTTTCTCTAAAGCAATCAGGCGTTCGGTCTCGTCTCTTAATGCTGTCAAATCTCTTTCCTTATCTTGTTTAAGACGGTCTTCCTTTAATTCTCTTTCATGCTGGCCGCAAATGACCTGCCATAGATCGCCAAATTCTTTCAGCGCGGCATCAATTCTCGCGCTCAGCAAAATATCTGGACCAGATTTATCGCCAATGCGAATGCCCGGTGGCAATTCATATCCTGCCGGATAAACATAAAAATGCCTACCGTCAAAAGTATAGATTTTATCTTTGTACTCGGTTTCAAAATAATACTGTCCAAAAACCTTGTTAATCCTCCACTTAATAACAGATTTTTCAATCGGAACCGTAGTCAACTTGATTAAATTTTCAACGATTTTTTCTACGAGGCTTTTAATTACAACGGGTTTAGGCGACTTAACGTTTTTGTTGATTTTTTTTCTTTCGGCTATAGTTGGACCCTGTTTTTTCTGTTTCTTTTTCACAAAAACCTTTTTACAATCTTTTCAAAGATTAGCACACCGCTATTTCTTTTTCAACGCCTCTATCCCGGGCAAGGTTCCTTTCGCCAAAAATTCGAGCATGGCGCCGCCACCGGTTGAAATAAAATCAAAGTTTTTTTCGAGCTTCATTTTGCGGATTGCGGCGACGGTGTCGCCGCCTCCGACAAGCCGGAATGCTTTTGATTTGCCCAATGTCATGCCCAATTCGCGCGTCCCATAAGTATAGCCCTTCTCGCATAGTCCAAGAGTGCCATTCCACAAAACTAATTTTGCGTTCTTTGCCAGCTCCGCCAGGGTTCGTATGGTCTTCGGCCCAGCATCATAGATCGAGCCTTCTCCTATCTTCCAGTCTTCCGGCAAAATAATTTTATGAGACCATAAGATATCATCAGGTATTGTTACGCTTTCCACTTTCGATCTTTTTACATCAATTCCGCGCTTTTTTAAGAAGGTGTTGGCCAGCGAACCGCCGATGAATATCGCATCCGCTTTTTTTATAAATTTATTGACCAATGGCTCTTTGGTCGCGAATTTTTTGCCCGCCAGAATGAACAGAAAGGGATGCTTCGGGCTAAAAAATTTGGAAAGATTTTTTATTTCAGCTTTCATCAGCGGCCCCGCGCCATGCGCCAGGAACTTAGGCAATCCGACGATCGAGGCATGCTCCCTGTGCGATGCGGCAAACGCGTCGTTGATATAATAGTCGCCCCATCGCGCTAGTTGCTTCGCAAAATCCCTGTCGTTCTTTTTTTCGCCCGGATTTAGCCTTAAATTGTCAAAAAGCCATACACGCTCCGGATATTCGCACGGATCTACCGGGATTTTACCTTTAATAAATTTTATTTTGACTTTTAACAATTTCTCCAGGCGCGAAGCTACCGCGCCGAGACCGGGAGTTTTACCGTCCGCCTCCAGATGTGTCAGTAAAAGAACCATGGCTCCTTTTTTTAAAAGATTATTTACTGTTTTGAGCGAGGCTTTTATCCTGAAATCATCCGCAACTTTGTTGCGGACAAGCGGCACATTAAAATCCACACGGAGCAATACTTTTTTTTCTTTAAAATCCATAAACTATAGTTCTGAGGCGTCTTTTATTATCTTAACAAATTGTTTAGCATCCAGGCTCGCACCACCAACTAACAACCCATCAACTCCGGCATCTTTCAAGAAAATCTTGGCATTGGAGGCCTTGACCGAGCCGCCGTATAAAACGGGTATCTTGTCGGCAATTTTTGAGCCGAGAATTTTCTGAAGATCTCTTTTAATAAGAATCGCCATCTCATATATCGCTTTCGGGTTGTCTGCATTGCCCGTTCCTACCGCCCAAATCGGCTCATAAGCGATTATCAAATTTTTTAAGAGTATCCTTTTTATTTTTGAAATCGCTGAATGAAGTTCTTTTCTGACGATCTGCGGAAAAGCTTCGTCTTTTTTCCTTTCGGGCTCCCCGATGCAGAGCGCCGCTTTCATGCCGGCGCTAAGCACGGTTTCCAGTTTTCTATGCACCATTTCATCCGTCTCTCCAATCGCGCGCCTTTCCGAGTGGCCGACAATGACATGCGTTACGCCAAAGGCCTTGAGCTGGGATATCGAAATTTCTCCGGTATATGCTCCGGATTTTTCCCAAAAAACATCTTGTGCTCCGATTTTAAAACCTTTTTTAGAAATTAAAGAAATATGCAAAAAAGGCGGGGCTAACACCACCTCTATATTTTTAATATTTTTGACGCCACGCCCGATTGCGTCGGCCAGACGCTTTGCGTCTCTAGGCGTTTTCGGA
>MFIK01000012.1:3972-28487 GCA_001778875.1 Candidatus Giovannonibacteria bacterium RIFCSPLOWO2_02_FULL_43_54
AAAACGTAATCCAGGTCTTTTTTGGGTATGCCTAGACCCTTTGTAAATTCAATATAAGACTTCATTGAGGCTAACGGCCAGTCTGTTCCGTATAATAATTTCCTCGGATCGCTGTATTCAAAAAGCTCCCGTATTTTCTTTTTCATCATCTCGCCGTACGGAGAATACAAATCTTTATCATCCACAACAAGCCCGGAAATATCGGCATATACATTATCATTTTTATATAAAACTTCCGCGCAATCCATAATCCACGGATTTCCTAAATGGGCGATGATAATTTTTAGATCGGGAAATTCCGCCGCAACATCATCAATCGGCAGCGGATGCGCATATTTTACTTTCGCCGGAATCTCTCCAGGAATTGTCAGCGTGTCGCCGGTATGAAAAATAACCGGCGCGTTATGTTTTACACAAAGCGCATATATCTGGGTGCATTTGGGGTCATTTGGATAAACATGCTGGTAGCCCAGATGAATTTTAACGCCTTTTATTATTTTTTTAGCCAGCAACTCATCCAACAGATCAAGGTCTCTTTTAGTATGATCCAGAACATCCAAAGATCCTATTACCGTCAAATTTTTAATATTCCGCGCAACATTAAGCTCTTCGGCCATAGTAAGATTGAAATTTGTCCGTTTGTAGCTTGTTATTACAACCGTGTGGTCGACTTTGTTTGATTTCATTTCTTTTAAAAGAGAACTCAAAACTTCATCGAAACTCATTTTTTCAAATCTTGTGCCGAACGGCTTTCCGATATGCGCGTGTGCATCAATAATCATTTCCTTAATAGTTTCGCTGTTTCCTCCGGAGATATTTTTACAACCTCTATCCCGGCGCCGAGCTCCAAACCTCCCCAGACGGCAACGCGCGGCAGGATCTCCATGTGCCAATGGTAATGACTTTTACCGGATTCTTTCGGAGGAGCGGTATGGATAAAAAAATTATAATCAGGGTTTTTCAGATTTTTATAGATCCTGGAAAAAACCGCACGCATTGCCTCCGCCAAGTCGCTTTTTTGTTCCTGATCGACCATTTCAAATCGCGCTTCGTGTTTTTTCGGAAATATCCTTACTTCATACGCAACCTTCGAGGCATAGGGCGCCAGAGCGGTAAACGAATCGTTTTGATATATTATCCTCTCCTTTTTCTTTGTTTCCCATTTCAACATATCGCAGTGGACGCAGCGCCTATTTTTTTGAAAATAATTCACGGCGCCAACGAGACTTCTTGAAACATCAGGCGGGATGATCGGTATCGCAAAAATTTGGGAATGCGGATGCGGCACCGATGCACCCGCTCTCGGCCCGGCATTGTGCAAGATCAAAATATATTCAACGCAGGGCTCAAGGCAAAGCGCGTGATAGCGGATGGTATAAGCTTCCAAAATAAGCTCTATCTCTTCTTTATTCATGAGGCCGAAATGCCTGCCGTGGTCGCGCATTATGACTAATTCCTGAAAACCGCTGCCAGGAGTAAATTCAAAAATGTTTTTTTTATAGACAGGCGAACAAACTTTATTCGTCTCGATCACCGGATATCTGTTCTTTAATACCTGCAGCCACCAATTTTTAAAATCATTTTTTCCGCGTTTAGGAAGCCATAATAAAACTTCGCCATGACTGGCTTTTTGCGGATTTTCGAATGGACATTTTGATTTGGGAAGCGGTTTTGAATCAACATGGTCAAAAAAAACAGGTTTTTTTTGAAGCGTTGAGGATACTAAAACCCAATCGCCCGAAACCAAATCCTTTCTGAATTCAATGAGCTTTTTATCCATATCAGGCAAGTTCGTCGTTCTGATAAAGACGCCAAGCAAGGCGCCTCATCAATCTGCTAATTTTAAATACTTCCCATAAAGTTTTGAAATATGACCTTATGTTTACGTGTGTTTTTGGGTCGTTCTCCCAATACGCCGGCACTATGGCAATACGGTAATCCATTTTTCGCGCAATTGCCAGGGCCTCAACGTCAAAAGCCCATCTGTCTATCCGCGCAAGCAAAAAGATCTTCTCCGCCGCAAAATCGCGAAAGGCCTTGAAACCACACTGCGTATCCCAAATACCCTTCACAGCCATCCATTGGATGTATAAATTCCCCATATTGCCAAAGAGCCGCTTCCAAAACGGCTGCTTCACAGCTTGTCTTGCGCCAGGCGCGTCCCTTTCGTCCCTCGAACAAATTACAACTTCAAAATTTTTATCAAAATATGGCCGCATTTTTTCAAAATGAGAAATATCTGTGGCGTTATCCGCATCGGTAAAAAGGCGGATCCTGCCGTATGAGGCCAGCATACCCTCGCGAACGGTATAACCCTTGCCCTTGTTTTGCTTGCGGTCTATCATGCGCATATTTCTGATCTCCCCAATCATCTTGTCCACGATCTCCGAAGTTCCATCCTTGGAGCCGTCATTTACCACTAAAATTTCATAAGTATAAGTCTGCTTGGCAAAATACTCATTAAATCTGCGCAAAGTTTTCTCTATCCGCCCCGCTTCGTTATAGGCCGGAACTATCACTGACAGATATATATCAGGTTTTGGCATAAGAATATTTTAGCATAAGCCACAAACAAACAAAAAGCGGCTCGCCATGTCCAGTAAATGATATCTTGCGGCATCAAACAAATTCTGATATTGTGAAATTAATGCTTACCGATCCACAAATTAGATTGCTTGCCGAAACATTATCCAATATTGGCATTGTGTTTTTTGCTTCTCTGGTTGTGCCAACCTTTGTTGGGTCCGATATTGATTTGGTTGTTTTTGCTATAGGTATCGCGCTATCGTTTGTCAGTTGGCTTTCAAGTTTATTATTAGCTAAAAACCTCAATATATGAACGCATTGGAAGGAATAAAATTTTTCTACCTTGTAGGCGCCATTCTGCTTTTAGTTGTAGCTATCTTAGTATATCCGACACTTCGCAATAGGCATAAATAAAAGCGGCAAAAAGAACTAGATTTTCGTCAACACCTCCGAGCCAGTTTTGGTGACAACCAGTGTGTGTTCAAAATGCGCGGAGCGGGAGCCGTCGCGCGTTACCCATGTCCAGCCGTCCTTTGCAAGTTTTACTTTTGGGCTGCCTTCGGTTGCCATCGGCTCCAGGGCAATTACCATTCCTTCAAAAAGTTCGTTGCCTTCCCCTTTTCTGCCCCAATTCGGAATTTCCGGCTCTTCGTGCACCGCTCGTCCAACACCGTGTCCCACAAGTTCGCGCACAACACCGAAGCCTTCCTTTTCCAAGTGTTGCTGAATAGCAAAACCGATATCGCCGAGCCTTGCTCCGGGCCGAACCTGCGCAATTCCTAATTTCAATGATTTTTTTGTTGTTTCAATTAATTTATTTGTGCCGCCTCCTACCAATACTGTCATCGCGGTATCCGTGCATAAACCCTCGTACCACATCCCGATGTCGAGACCGACAACGTCTCCGTTTTTTAATTTCCGGTCAGACACAATGCCATGGACAACTTCTTCATTTATCGAAATGCAGATTGTCCCGGGATATGGCATCGGCGCCCTATGAGCCCCGTATCCTTTAAAAGACGGTTTGCCTCTGCTTTTTAAAATTAATTTCTCCGCCAATTCATCCAATTCTTTCGTTGTAACGCCGTCTTTCGCCGCCCATGCTACCTCAATCAAAACAGCGGCAAGTCTCTTGCCGCCTTCCCGCAACACTTCTAATTCTTTTTTGTTTTTGATTATCATATCGCAAGCGCTTTTACAATATCTCTATGAACTTGTTCAATTGATTGTTCGCCGTTTATTTCTAAAAAGCGATGGCTAGCGTCTTTTTTATAAAATTCAATCGCGCGCAAAACATGTTTTTCATAATACGCCAGTCTTCTTTTAATATTATCTGCGTTATCATCTGACCTGCCGCGCGCCATCATCTTCTCACGTGCCCATTCAGCACTAACGCTCAACCAAATATGAAAAATTTTTTTTCTATTTAAAAAATCAAACATTTCATCAAGTACGGCCGCCTCAATAGCGGTTCTTGGAGAACCGTCGACTATCACATGATTATTTTCTTTTGCACCATGGATCAATTCCTGAACGCAAGCCCAGATAGCCAAGCCGTCAGGAGCTTTTTCTCCCGGCCCAAGCACTTTATCATGTAACATCTTTGCAGTGAAAAATTCGGGATGCGAAGTGAGTTCCCTCAAATGCGCTCCGGTATAAACATAAAAAACGCTATCTGCGCCAAATTTACTTTCCAAATATTTTTTGAGCAGATCAGCCTGGGTTCCCTTACCACACCCGGACCTTCCGATAAAAACGAAACTGTATGGATTACTATTCATATATCCAGCTTACATGTAGTTATATTTTACCGCAAATTATTCGTATGTGCGAAGCGATAGCTGACCCTCGATCTGTTTCGCGGTCTCCAAAACCACGGAAACAACGATGAGTAGCGCGGTACCTCCCACAGCGAGCGTAGATATTCCGCTCAAAGCGCGCAAAATAAGCGGCAAAACAGCTATTATACCCAGAAATAACGCTCCTACGAAAGTGATGCGGCTTACTATCTTATATAAAAACTCCGAAGTATTCCTTCCTGGTCTTATACCTGGTACAAATGCGCCGCTTTTTTGCAAATTCGTGGAAATCGCCTCGGGATCGAACGTAACTGCGGTATAAAAATACGTGAATACGAACACCAAAATAAAATACGCGGCCGCGTAATACCAATTGCTGCCCAAAAAATTAATGACCCATGAAGAGACCGTCCGCAATATCACGCTCGCGGAAGCAGAGAAAAAATTAGCGATCATCTGTGGCAGAAGCAGAATTGAAAGCGCGAAAATTATCGGAATAACTCCGGCCTGGTTCACTCTCAGCGGCAAATATGTCGTTGTGCCTCCGTACATCCTCATCCCTCTCACGCGCTTGGCGTAGTAAACCGGTATCGGCCGCTCTCCCTCGGATATCACAACAACCGCGGCAACCGTTATCAACGCAATCACAAAAAATGAGATCAATGTAGGTAGCTGCGAAGGATCATAAGCAAGCAGAGTCTGCCTTAAGTCCGACGGAAATCTTGCTACAATACCGGCAAAAATCAGGATAGAAACACCGTTTCCGATCGAATATTCAGAGATCAATTCTCCGATCCACATCAGAAATATTGAACCGGCGGTGACGATTATCAGGCTCGCGATCCTCTCGAACATCGTGAACTGAAAAATACCCTGCCTCTCCAAGATCGACAAAAGCCCGAACCCCTGAATTAGCGCGAGAGGCGGCGTAATCAGCCGCGAATATTGGTTGAATTTTTGCCTGCCCGCCTCACCCTCTTCCTGATACATCTCCTTTAGGCGCGGGAAAATCATGGTAAATAACTGCATTATAATGGAAGCCGTAATATATGGCCCAACCCCCAACATTACTATGGAAAGATTTTCCAGGCCTCCTCCGGAAAAAATATTCAAAAGACCAAAGAGCTGGCTTGAAGCAAAAAATTCCTTCAGTTTAGCGGCATCAATTCCCGGCACCGGTATCGCGGACGTCAATCGAAAAATCGCCAAAAACGCGAAAAGAAACAAAAATTTTCTTCTCAAATCGGCGTCCTTAAAAATAAGTTTTGCTTTTTCCCACATAATCCTATCCTACCATTTTCTTAACTTTTTCGGACATCAGCAAGCCTTTATCGAATATCAATTTTTTTGTGAGTTTTCCTCCACCCAAAATTTTAATTGCCGGCATTTTGTCTCCTTTTGTTTTTACAAGCCCCGCTCCGATCAGTGCCTTTGGGGTAATTTTGTCGCCCGATTTAAACATCCTTTCCAAGTCGAATAAATTTACTATGTCCGGTTTCACATTCGACGGATTTACCGAGGCGGCACGGTTCTTTCCGTAGCCTCGGCGTTTATGAATTTTTTTAATGATGTCCCTTATCTGCGGACGGATCCGGCGCCCGGCGCGCGCCTTTTGCCCCTTTATTCCACGGCCGGAAAAAGACCCGCGTTTTCCGCCACGGCCTATCCTCCTGTGTTTCCGTCCGTGTGATTTTGGTAAATTGTGTATTTGCATAAAAGTACTAATTACTAATTTTTTACTAATATACTAATTAAATTCTTTATTTGTAAATTCGTATTTGATTCGTAATTGGTATTTATTTTGCTTTTAGCATTTTTATCGCCTCCATTGTGGCGCGAGCATTATTCATCTTGTTTTTTCCGCGTGAAAGTATTTTTGCGCTTCCATTCTTCACTCCAGCCAACGCCAACACAATTCTCGCGGCACCACCAGCCACAAGGCCTTTCCCTTCTCTTGCCGGTTTAAGTATTATTTTGGCGCTTCCATATTTTGCGGACACCTCGTGCGGAATAGAGCCGCTCTTCGTCAAAGGCACGGAAACCATATTCTTTTTCGCTTCTCTTAAAGCTTTTTCGATCGCCCGCGAAGTATCAACAGCCTTGCCCAATCCGAAACCAACCCTCCCCTTCAGGTCGCCTATGACCAAAGCCGCGCGAAACGTAAATCTGCGGCCTCCGGCCATAACTCTGGCCACGCGCCTTAAGTCAATCATTTTTTGCTCATATTCGCTTTTTGGCCTAGGTTTTCTGAATTCTTTTGCCATAGATTACTAATTACTAATTTATTACTAATATACTAATTAAATTTTTTATTCGTAAATTCGTATTCATTCGTTATTTGTATTCTAGAATTTTAATCCCCCCTCTCGCGCGCCCTCCGCGAGCCTTCTTACGCGCCCCTGATACCTATATCCTCCCCTGTCAAAAACCGCCTCTTTAATGCCTTTTTCCAAAGCAAATTTCGCGAAAGCTTTGCCCGCTTCGAATGCTTTGTCGGTTTTTTTCAAATTCTTTTTGCCCCCGGTCAGATCGTCATCTCTCAAACCCAAAAGCGTTCCGTTTTTCTCGTCATCGATGAGCTGTAAAAACAAATGTTTGTTTGAACGATATAAAGAAAGTCTAGGGCGTTCGGCGGAGCCAAAAATTTTCGCACGGACACGCCTATGCCTTATTGTTCTTTTGTTTATTCTTTGTTTCATGTTGCTGGTTTTGTGTTGCGTAATCAGGCAGCCGACACCGCTTTTTTACCGGCCTTTCTTCTTATAATCTCTCCTAAATAATGGATGCCTTTCCCTTTATATGGTTCAGGAGGCTTTTTCATACGGATTTCCGCAGAAACCCGACCAACTTCTTCTTTATCGACTCCGCTGACTGTGATGGCGTTTTTTTCCACTTTGAAAACGATCGTTTTCGACGGTTCGATAATAACTTTATGAGTAAGGCCCAGCGACAAGACTAATTTTTGTCCGTCCAATTGCACTTTATATCCGACCCCATCGAGTTCCAATTTTTTTTCATATCCATCTTTTACACCAATCATAGCCGCCTTTGAATGAGCCGCTGCAGTGCCGAGAAGCGCTTTGTTGTTTTTGCCTCCTACTTTTGAAGTCAACTGCAAAAAAGCATTCTCGAGCTTTATGACGACATTTTCCGGGAAATGCCTCCTTACCTCTCCCTTCGGGCCATTAAAAACAATGTCTCGCCCTGCCCTGGTTACCTTTACGTCCGTCGGTATTAATATTGGTTTTTTTGCTAATCTAGACATCTAGTACTAATTACTAATTTTTACTAATATACTAATTAAATTCTTTATTTGTAAATTCATATTTGATTCGTAATTGGTATTCATTACCAGATCTCAAACAAATTTTCTCCTCCGACTTTTTCTTTTCTTGCTTCTTTATCTGAAAGAAGTCCTTTGGTTGTTGAATAAACCGCGATACCCAAACCGTTCATCACTTTGCGCACTTCCCGGAATCCGAAATAAGCGCGCCTTGATGGTTTGGATATTCTTTTGATGTTGGAAATTTTCGGGTTCTTGTCTGCGCCGTAGATAAGCTTCACTTCGATCAGCTTTCTTAATTTTTTCCCCCTTCTTTCAACTTCCAAAACAAAGCCCTCCTTTTCCAGAACTTTCGCTATTTCCATTTTTAATTTGGAATATCCGAACGACGCCGTTTCTTTTCCCACGGCTTGGGCGTTCTTTATCCTTATCAACATATCTGAAATTGGATCGGTCATAAAAAATATGTGTTATGCTGTTACCAACTAGACTTACGGATACCCGGAATTAAACCTTCGTTCGCAAGCTCTCTGAAACAAATTCTGCAAAGATCAAAATCCCTCATATATCCCCTTTTTCTGCCGCAACGAAAGCATCTCCTTACAACCCGGCTTTTGAATTTTGGCGGCTTCAGAGACCTCGCATATGTTGAAGTTTTTGCCATGAATACTAATTACTTATCTTTACTAATTTACTAATAATTTTATTCGTATATTCGTACATAATTCGTAATTGGTATTCTACGCTTTCTGAAGAGGGAAACCTAATAATCTGAAAAGCTCGGCCGCTTCTTTTACATTTTTTGCGTTGGTAATGATCGTCACTTCAAAACCGAAAATACTTCTTACATCCTCTCCGATCATCTCCGGAAACACTATATGCTCTCTTATGCCCAAAGATAGATTACCTCCCCGGTCGATGGAACGCAATGGTATCCCGCGGAAATCACGCATGCGCGGTATCGCGAGGTTCACAAGCCTGTCCAGAAAATCATACATGCGCTCGCCGCGCAATGTCGCCATGTATCCGATAATCATTCCTTCTCTTGTCTTAAATGAAGCAATCGCCTTTTTGGCCGGCCGGGGCGAAGCCTTCTGTCCGGTTATTAAAGCCAAATGTTTGATAACAATTTCCATGGCATCTTTCTTGTCGCGGTTCTTGCCGGTACCGGAATTTACGACAACTTTCAATATCCTAGGCACAGCCATGGGAGATTTGCGCCCGAATTCTTTCATCATCTTCGGCACAACTTCTTTTAAATATTTTTCTTTCATTAACATCATATTTCGTTTTTGCATTTTTTGCAGATTCTAATCTTTTTCGCGCCCTCCAGTTCATGGAAACCGGCACGCGAGCCCCTCCCACAATGGCCGCAGTAAAGCATTGCGTTCGAAATATGTATCGGGGATGGCGCGGAAATAATCTCGCCTTTTTGTCCGGATTTTCTGGGACGCTTGTGTATTTTTTTTATGGCGACGCCCTCAACCAATATTTTCTCGCGATCGGGAAACACCTTAAGGATCTTGGCGTTCTTGCCCTTGTCTTTACCCGAAATTATTACGACCGAGTCTCCTTTCTTAATTTTTGTTTTATGTTTCATGTTACGTATTATATGATCTAAACGATTTCCTCCGCCAGCGAAGCTATTTTATTAAAACCTTTTTCCTTTATTTCTCTCGGCACCGGCCCAAAAATACGGCCAGCCTTAGGCTCTTCTCCGTCCAATATGACCACTGCATTGTCGTCAAAGCGGATATATGAACCGTCTGCTCTCCGTAAAACATTTTTTTGCCTTACAACCAGAGCCCTCAAAACCTCCTTTCTTTTTACAATCTTTCGCGGCTCCGCGATCTTTACCGCCACAACGACAATATCGCCGATTCGGGCATAGCGCTTGCGTGTTCCGCCCAAAACCTTAATACACTGCACGAGTTTCGCGCCGGAGTTATCCGCAACATTTAACATTGTCCTATGCTGTATCATAAAACTTTATTTACTTCCCATTTTTTATCTTTTGACCGCGGCCTACATGATTTTATTAAAACCAAAGATCCTTCAGAAACCGGCTCTTCTGTGTGTGCTTTATACTTGTCCGTCACCTTGATTTGCTTTCCATAGATCGGATGCTTCTTTAAACGCGTAACCTCAACGACCACTGTTTTTGCCATTTTATTCGAAATTACTTTTCCTTTTAAAATTTGCATGGATTACTAATAACTAATTTATTACTAATATACTAATCACGAATTTTTATTTAATAAAGTCAATATGCGGGCGGCGTTTTTTTTTAATTCCCTAACCTCCTTCACGTTTTTATTCCTCGTTTCGCCCCGCCTCATTCTCAATCCCAACAATTTCCCGCGGATCTCTTTTAAATCCATGTTTAGTTCTTCCTTTCCTTTGGGCGCGATATCTTTTGCTTTTATTTTTGTCTTTGCCATAAAATACTAATTACTAATTTTTACTAATATACTAATGATCTATTTTATTCGTAATAATTCGTTATTGGTAATCATCTGGAAACAAATTTAGTTCTAATCGGCAATTTTGCCCCGGCCCGCTTTAGCGCCGCCTCCGCAACATTCTTCGGAACACCGTCCATTTCAAATAAAATTCTTCCGGGAAGAACGGGAAAAACGTAACCCTGAACGTCTCCTTTGCCTCCACCCATCGTCACTTCCGGCGGTTTTGCGGTGATCGGTTTGTCCGGAAAAATCCTTATCCAAATCTTTCCGCCCCTCTGTATGTAATGAGTCATCGCTTTACGCGCCGACTCAATCTGCTTTGAATTCACCCAGCATGCTTCAGCGGCTTTCAGTCCAAACGCCCCAAAAGACAGAGCTGTCCCGCGGGTCTCGCGGAGGTTTCTGCGCGTGGCCATTCTTTGCCATTTTCTGAATTTAACCCGTTTTGGAAATAACATGCTTATTTTTTACTAAACACTTCGCCCTTATAAATCCAGACCTTTATGCCTAAGTCTCCGTAAGGAAGATGGGCGCGGCCGCGCGCGAAATCAACATCCGCACGCAATGTCTGCAATGGGATCTGCCCTTCTTTCAACCATTCATACCTTGCCATTTCGGCTCCGTCGAGCCTGCCCGATAACGCGATCTTTACGCCCCTAACCTCTTTCGAGCCGCTGATCTTGCTGATATTTTGCTTCATGACTCTTCTAAAAAGCATTCTTTTTTCGAGATCTGCCGCGATTTGCTCAACCATAACCTTAGCGTGCTCCTCCGGAACCTTAACTTCTTCAACAGTTAGCTTAAGTGTTGGGGGTTTTGCCTCTTTTATGTCTTTTTTTAAAAATCCCGAACCTTTTTTAACAAGGAATACGGTTATCTCACCTTTTAATTTTTCTATCCCCTCACCACCTCTTCCGATGAGTAATCCAGGGCGGGCGGTTTTTATAATAATATTCAAAACGGCCGGAGATCTTTCAATATCAACCGAATCAACAAGCATTCCTTTGAGGCGCTTTTCCAAAAATCCGCGTAGCAACATGTCTTCTTTTAATAATTTCGGGTATTCGCGCATGTTAAACCAGCGCGACTTCCACGGGCGTATTATTCCCAATCTTACTGCATATGGATGCGAAGTTTTTGACATGCGAGTACTAATTACTAATTTTTTACTAATTTACTAATAAATTCATTCGTATATTCGTAATGATTCGTTATTGGTATTCTCATTTTTCGGATAAAATAATTGTAATATGGCTCGTGTGTTTGTGTATCGGATTTGCCATGCCTTTTGAACGCGGCTTAAAACGCTTCAACACCGGCCCTTTATCCACCGTGATATTTTTCACAAAAAGCTTATCCGAAGCAACGTTGAAATTGTTCTTTGCGTTAGAAACAGCCGAATGCAAAAGTTTCGCTAAAGGATGCGCGGTTTTTTTCGCGGTAAATTTCAGCGACGTCTCCGCGTCTTTGGCGGATTTTCCGCGGATGGTTTTCGCCACGAGCCTTACTTTTCTTGGTGCTACCCTCAAATATCTAAGATGTGCTTTGTAGTCCATATATTTTATTTCTTAGCCTGTGTTGCGGCTGCCGCGGATTTTGTCTTCTCCGCTTCGGCGGCCTGCATTTCCAGCTCTTTTTGCATCTTGCCTCCGTGCTTGTTAAATCTGCGCGTCGGGGAAAATTCGCCCAATTTGTGCCCGACCATCTCTTCGCTCACGCGCACCGGAATAAAATCTTTCCCATTGTGGACTCCGAAAGTAAATCCTACCATCTCGGGAGAAATCGTTGATCTCCGCGACCAGGTTTTTATCACTGCCAAAGAACCCGGTTTTAAGCCAGTAAGTTTTTTCAACAGTCTTTCTTCTATATACGGTCCCTTTTTTAAACTTCTTGGCATGAAAATAGTTTATAGTTGATAGTTCTTAGTTTTTAGTGCGACGGCTAATAATAAGTTTTCCTGAATATTTGTTCGGATTCCTTGTTTTAACCCCTCTTGTTCCCCTGCCCCATTTATTTTTCGGGCGCCTTGTTCCTCTTAACTGCCTTCCTTCGCCTCCTCCATACGGATGGTCAACCGGGTTCATTGCCGAGCCCCTGACCGTCGGGCGGATACCCATCCAGCGCGAACGTCCGGCTTTTCCGATAACAACAAGATTGTTCTCGATATTTGAAACCTGTCCCAACGATGCCCAAGCGCGCACGGGAATTTTCCTTACTTCGCCTGAAGGAAGTTTTATCAAAGCATATCCACCGTCGTGCGCCAAAACTTCCGCGAAAGAACCTGCAGACCTGACAAGCACCGCTTTGCCTTCGGGAGTAAGCGAAATATTGTAAACCAAGGTGCCCACAGGAAATTTGGATAAAGGCAGGCGGTTGCCAGGCAAGAGCGGAGCATCTTCCGAAACTATTACTTCCCTGCCGGGCATTACGTCCTTCGGCAAAACAATATAGCGCTTTACGCCGTCTTTATAAACAACCAAACCGATGAAGGCCGTGCGAGAAGGATCGTATTCAACGGAATCCACCCTGGCCGGAATATTTTTTTTATCAAAATAAAAATCAACCTCGCGGATAAGCCTTTTGGCCCCTCCGCCCTTGTGCCTCGTGGTAATTCTCCCGCGATTATTGCGCCCCACCGAACGAAAGCGCCCGAATATGAGAGATTTTTCTGGAGTTGTCCGCGTCAAAAACTCCCGGTAGTTTATTCCTGTCATCTGTCTCCTTCCTGGACTTCTTGGCGCGTATGTTTTCATGTGAGTACTAATTACTAATTTTTTACTAATTTACTAATAAATTCATTCGTATATTCGTAATGATTCGTTATTGGTATTCTTTAAAACTCCGAAATTGTTTGGCCTGTTTTTAGCGCGACTATCGCCTTTTTAAATCCTGATTTTAATCCAACCACGTTTCCCCTTCTTCTTTTTTTTGCCGGCATAATAAGAATGTTCAGCGATTCGACATCAACCTTGTATCTTTCTTCGATAGCTCTTCTTAGTGTTCCCTTCGTCGCTTTATTTGAAACCTTAAAGATATATTTACTCTCTCCCAGCATCGTCGCCTTTTCGGAAATATGGGGAGCAGTTATCAATTCCCAAGCAAGATCACTTTCGCCTTTGATTGCTTTTTGGGCGCGAGATAAATCAGATGAAACTTCTAGGTGGGGGCGCGCCGTCGCGGAATTCAATCCCAACTTCTTCCGCGATGGGGATAAAGAAGTTTCAGATGATATATCTCGCGCCCTAGGCGTCTTTTTTCCAGTACCCTTCTTTCCCCAGCCCCCGAACATTTGTCCTAATGTGAACGGCATAAATACTAATTACTTATCTTTACTAATTTACTAATAATTTTATTCGTATATTCGTACATAATTCGTAATTGGTATTCTACGCTTTAAATGTTTTTTTTAGTTCCGCAACCGATGATTTGTCCAATATCAAATACTTGTTATTCAAAAGCCCTACTACATTCAAGTTTCTCGGCTCAATATATGAAAGATGCGACAAGTTTTTTGAAGCACGAAAAACTTTTTCCTCTTTCGGCAGCGCCAATATCGCACGTCCGCCCTTATCTCCTATCCGGTATACTTTCGCTTTTTCCCGCAAATTTTTCATTATTGAAAAAACTTCTTTGGTTTTTGGCCGCGAAACATCAAACTTATCGACAAGCACCAATTCCCGGTCTTTCAATTTTCTCGAAAGAAGAGAAAATAATGCCCCTCTCCTCATTTTTTTATTTATTTTTACTGAAAAATCTCGTTCGTTGCGCGGGCCGTGGGTAATGCCTCCTCCAACCCAAAGCGGCGATCTGACGGAACCATGTCTCGCTCTTCCGGTACCTTTTTGTCTCCACGGCTTTTTCCCGGAACCTGCCACCTCACCCCTCGTTTTAACATGCGCCCACGGATGCCTTGCGTTCGCAGCTTCGCCATCAAAAACCTGCTTTACCAAAGCCGGCTTCCACGGAACGCCAAAAATACTCTCCGGAAGTTCCAAGGACCCCGTTTTTTCTCCTTTTGTGTTGTAAGTATCAGTCTTCATTTGTGTTAAATAAAATAGGCCGAGGTATCAGAACCCCGGCCAAAAGCCTGCGGTCTTAAAACCTACATAAATCCCCCTTTCGGGTTGTTGTTATTTTGACTTCTCACAAGTGTTTAGATGTTAGCATATTGCAATTTCCCGCGCAAGTAGGTTTTTTCTTATCCCCTCATCTCCACCAAGTCCCCCCTGTGTCCGGGGACTGCGCCTGAAATCGCTTTTGTGTCTTAACTTAGCAATCCGATTGCTAAGTAGCTACCGTTTGGTTTAAGCAATTTTTTTTATTGTCTTCTTAGAATTTTTTCCCATTTATCTAAATCGTCTAAATTTTCCACAAACCAAGAAAAAAACTCATAAGTCACCCAAGTTTTACAAATGACACAATCCAGCGAAAGCTGGTCTTTCCCAATGTGTCCACATTTCCTGCCAAAATTTTTCTGGATATAACTTTTTAATTCTTTTTGGTACTTTTCGCTTATCTGAAAAAATTTTTTATCTGTCATATATTTATATTAACAAATATTAGACACTAAACAAGCAAAGCATTGATTTTTTAAATAAAAGGCATAAACTTTAAATATGGGTTGGTCTTTTGCCGTCGTAAATAATAAGCTAGCCGAAATCTTTTTTGATAAAGACGAAAAGGGCAAGGTCAAAATTAAAGGCCATTGTTATGTTAGGCGAAGCGAATATAAAACAAAGCAAGAGCAAAAATGGATAAAAGAAGATACCGCAAAAATTAAACTAAGTTACCGTAAAGGCCAATATAAAGACAAATAAGTAAAACATTTTCTTTATCCTCTCACCTCTACCACGCTCCCCCTGTGTCCGGGAACTGCGCCGGAGATAGCAATGAGGTTTTTTTCGGGAACGATTTTGATGACTTTTAGATTTTTTACGGTTACGCGGTCAACTCCCATGTGGCCGGACATTCTTTTGCCCTTCAAAACACGCTGTGGCCAAACTGCGCCGATTGACCCGGGTGCGCGCTCGCTGTGCTTCTGGCCGTGCGTTCTCGGGCCTCCGTGAAAGCCGTGTCTTTTAACAGTCCCCTGAAATCCTTTGCCTTTTGTGGTTCCGCTAACCTGCACGATGTCTCCTTCCGCAAAAACCGTGGCTTCTATTTTATCGCCGACTATCGGAAGTTGGATGTCAGAAGCTGGATGTTGGACGCGGAATTCCCTAAATATTGCCGGATAATTTCCGTCCGCCAGCTGACAAATTTTCTGCGGCTTTTTAACGTTCTTTTCTTTTTTCGAGCCAAAACCAACCTGAACGGCGGTATAACCGTCTTTTTCTTTGGTTTTTTGTTGTGTAACAAACATCGGGCCCGCTTCCAGCCAGGTCACAGGATGGACCTTACCCTTATCATCAAAAACCTGCGACATCTCAATTTTTTTGGCCAGTATGAATTTTGCCATATTTTTATTACATCTTCACCTCAATATCGACTCCGGCGGGCAAAGAGAGATTTGTTAGTGAGTCAATAATTTTAGGGGTTGGGTTTACTATATCTATCAATCTTCTGTGAACGCGCATCTCAAACTGCTCCCTCGCGTTTTTATGAACGAAAGAAGAACGGTTAACCGTATATTTTTTGATTTCGGTCGGCAACGGGATCGGCCCGTGTATTTCGGCTCCGTATCTGGTGGCGGTGTCTACGATTTGTTTGATAGAGGCATCCAAAATCTTATGGTCATACGCGCGAACGCGAATGCGAAGCCTCTGTTTCTCTTCCTCGGCTTTCGACTTCTCTTTTGCCGAAACCTTTTCTTTAACTGGAGCCTTAGCCATAAACCGTGATGCTAATATGCTAATTTAATGCCAATAATACTAATTGCTAATGAATTATTCGCAATTTGCCCGCCTGCAACGCTATGCGTAGCATTGCGGGCAGGTAGATTAGCATGTGATTCGCAAATTTGCATCTTATTTATTGATTTTAGTCACAACTCCGGCTCCCACCGTCCTGCCTCCTTCGCGTATGGCAAACCGTAATTTATCCTCCATGGCTACCGGAACGATAAGTTTTACGTTGAATTTGACCGTGTCTCCCGGCATGACCATCTCCGTTCCCGCTGGCAATGTAACGTCTCCTGTCACATCGGTCGTCCTGATGTAGAACTGCGGCTTATAGCCAGTAAAAAATGGCGTGTGTCTTCCTCCTTCCTCTTTTGTTAAAATGTATACTTCGGCTTCAAAATCTGTGTGTGGAGTAATGGAACCGGGCTTTGCCAAAACCTGTCCGCGCTCAACATCTTCTTTCTTGGTTCCGCGCAAAAGCACTCCGGCATTGTCTCCAGCCATCGCTTCGTCCAATTGTTTATTGAACATTTCAATGCCCGTAATAACCGTTTTGGCTGTATCTCTCAAGCCGACGATTTCAATTTCATCATTTAATTTGGCCTTGCCCCTCTCCACTCTTCCGGTCACAACGGTTCCTCTTCCTTCAATTGAGAAAACGTCTTCAACCGGCATAAGAAACGGCTTGTCAATGTCGCGGACAGGATTTGGAATGTATTCGTCGAGCTGTTTGGTCAACTCCAAAATCGGTTTTGCCCATTCGTCGTCTTTGGATTTTGCTTCCAGCGCCTTGAGGGCGGAACCGCGTATGATTGGTGTTTTGTCTCCAGGATATTCATATTTGGAAAGAAGCTCGCGGATCTCGGTTTCCACCAGGTCGATCAATTCTTTATCGTCAACCATGTCCACTTTGTTCAAAAATACGATTATTGCCGGCACTCCGACTTGGCGGGCCAAAAGAATGTGCTCTCTGGTTTGAGGCATCGGGCCATCTGTCGCTGAAACCACCAAAACGGCACCGTCCATCTGGGCGGCTCCTGTGATCATGTTTTTGATATAGTCAGCATGTCCGGGCGCGTCGATATGCGCATAGTGGCGCTTGTCGGTCTCATACTCCGAGTGATGAAGGGCGATCGTAATGCCACGCTGGCGCTCTTCGGGGGCGTTGTCGATATCTTCAACTTTCTCAACCCTGGCTTTGTTGCCGGCAAGGTTTAGCACGTTTAAAATAGCGGCCGTTAATGTGGTCTTGCCGTGGTCAACGTGGCCGATTGTACCTACGTTTAAATGCGGCTTTGACCTCTCAAATTTCTCTGCCATAGAATTATTTAAAAATTAGCACTAATAAAAGCCAACACGCTTTATGGGCGTATAAACTATATTTTACACAGATGAAATATGGTGTCAATGGCTTATCCGCCTATGGGCATAAGTTGGGAATAAGATGTGAAAATAAAAAAATCCCCACCAAAGCAGGGTTATTTTTTTATGATGTCACAAATGTTCTGGTATTTTGTCTCAAACCCATGATCGCCATTACCATAGAATTCGTCCAAGTGGTCATCGCCGTCACGATTAACCCAAATTTTTTCAGATTTTTTTTCGCCAATTAAAACCCATTTATCGTCGACGGTAAGGATAACCCACTCCAAAAAATCATACCAAATTGCGTGTCCGCACAAATAATCGTATTCCTCGATATTGTAAGCCGTCTCCTCAATCGGCAGATTCGGCATCTGGATGTGGCTTGCGAAAGAGCTTGAAGCTCCGATAAACAAAACTGCCGTCAAAACCAAACTAAAAATAATTTTCATTTCTTATCGCCCTTTCTGAAAATATTCATAGCATATCTGCATAAAATTTACCACCACTTTGCGCCGGCGCCGCGCGAATAGTAAGTTTTTATGTAAGACGAGGCGTATTTGTGCTCTTCAATGAATTTCTTGTACATGACCGGGAGCGCGCCGTCGCGCTTGGCGTCCAATATCGCACGCAACTTTCTTCCGTCGCAGCGGATATTTTCGTGCTTATCGAACACATGTCCGCTGTGATGTTCTATATCAAACACGACATCAATGAACACCGTGGAATCTATTTCTCCATGTAGGCGCATTATTGCTTTATCGGCAATTTTAGCCCACGGCTTCCCGCCGAATCCGCTGTCCCATTTCAGCTTGGAAAATACTTTTTTAGCGTCCATAAAAAAAGACAGAGCTTCCGCGCACGCAGGAACGTGCTTTACAAAGAACTTCATAAGATCATCTTCGTCTTCCGGCAACATTTCAAAAAGATCTCCCGCAACGCTCGCAATTTTTTCTCCGACGCCTTGATCTCGTCTTTGTTCATAAGCTCCGTCGAAACAGCGAAAAGCAGATACGCGAAAAATAAATTTTCCAACTCCCGCGTCAGGTCCTCGTACTCTTTTTTCAGGTCTTTCAACAAGCCTTCGCGGGATCTCAAAAACGCGTCGCCTTGCTTTTCTTTATCTTCCGCAAAATTTTTCATGGCAAGGATCAAATACCGGTCCGCGGCAAGATTTATCAGGTCGGTCTTTTTCTTCAGTCTTTCGTACTCTATTTTTCCTTTTGGTTTAGGTAACTTTTTCTGCACAAAATTACACATGCGTCTCATTAAAGTTTAACACGATATTTATGTAAAATTAAAACCCCGACATTCGACGGGGCTTGAGTACGCTGTTTATTCGGAGGCTAAACTTTTTTTACCGCCGTACTTTACGAGACTGCCGACGACTTCGCCAGTATCGGACAAAATAAACCTAAAATCGGAAAAGTCTAGCTCCGAAAAGAATGGGTCTTCGAGCAAATCAACTGGCTTCTTATATTTGATAAGCATATCGCCATCGAGCTGTTTCAGATTGGTCTGAATACCGACGGCATTCAATGATACCAAATGACCCGAAGGCCGCTTGACCGTTACAACATATGGCCTCTTGTCCGGAATTTTATCCAGATAGTTATTGCTTCTGTCGGGAATCGCCGACCCCTCGCTAATTTCAATCTCGGTGCCATCCGGAAGCACGACAATATTATTCCCCGACAACTTGATTTTGTTTGCCATTCTTTATACTCCTTTCAAGCGCGAATTTTCTAAAAACAATTTAGCACTATACAGGCAGGTCGTCAAGGGCAATCTCTTCGTCGAGGTCTTCGGCTAATAATTTATCGGATAATAATTCCTCATCGATTTCTATTCCTGTTTCTTGTTTCTCTCCCATAAAAATAAGATGCCAATATGCAAATTTTATGCAAATAATACTAAGATTTGCATCATGCTTATTTCTTCCCTTCCTTAATTAATTCTGCAACGCTCGCCGGCACCTCTTCATAGTGCGAGAATTCCATCGTGTAACTCGCTCTTCCTTCAGTCATACTTCGGAGCTTCGTGACATATCCGAACATTTCGGAAAGCGGAACTTTCGCATCGACAACTTTTACATTTATTCTCTCCCCCATATGCTCAATGCGCCCTCTTTTTGAGGAAAGGTCTCCGGTAACATCTCCCAAAAATTTATCCGGCGTCACAACCTCAACTTTCATTATCGGCTCCAAAATGCAGGCGCCCGCGCGCTTAGCTGCCTCCTGCAAGGCGATGGAACCCGCAATCTTGAACGCCGCTTCCGAAGAGTCCACTTCGTGGTACGAACCGTCGTATAGGGCGGCTTTTAGATCTACCAACGGAAATCCGGCGACGACTCCTTTGTCCAGCGCCTCTTTTACTCCTTTTTCAACCGGCGTAATAAATTCCTGCGGCACAACTCCTCCTCTGATTTCATTTATAAATTCAAAACCCTTTCCCCGCTCATTTGGTTCAACACGTATCCAAACATGCCCATATTGTCCTCTCCCGCCGGATTGCTTGATGTATTTTCCTTCTGCTTCTGCCGTTTTTTTAATAGTTTCCTTGTAAGCAACCTGCGGACGACCCACATTTGCTTCAACTTTAAATTCTCTTTTCATGCGGTCCACAAGAATCTCCAGGTGAAGTTCTCCCATTCCTGAAATAATAGTTTCCATCGTTTCCTCGTCTCCTTTAATTCGAAATGTCGGGTCTTCTTCGGAAAGCCGGCGCAAAGCCAAGCCCATTTTTTCTTGGTCGGCTTTTGTTTTGGGTTCGATGCGCAATGATACGACGGGTTCCGGAAACACTATCGATTCCAATCTTATCGGATGTTCGGGGTCGCAAAGCGTGTCTCCGGTTTTTGTCGCTTTCATGCCGACAAGCGCGCCGATATCCCCGGCCTGCATTTCTTTTGCTTCTTCTCTATGGTTCGCGTGCATGCGCAAAATTCTTCCGACACGCTCTTTGTCGCCGGATTTGGAATTTAAAATATATGAACCGGCCGCTAATGTTCCTGAATAAATCCTGAAATAAGTAAGCTGTCCCACAAATGGATCCGTCTGCAGTTTAAAAGCTAGCGCCGTAAACGGCGAGTCGTCTTTCGCTTCGCGAAAAAGCTCGGCGTCAGTTTTGAGATCGTAACCTTTTACAGGAGGCAGGTCGCTTGGCGCCGGTAAATAATCAACTACGCCGTCCAACATCATCTGCACTCCTTTGTTTTTGAGCGCGGAGCCGCAAAAAACCGGAACAAGCGCATACGCAAGCGTTGCTTTTCTTAAAGCGGTTTTTAACTCGACGTCCGATATCTCTTTTCCTTCCAAAAATTTTTCTGTAAGTGCCTCGTCAGATTCGGCGATTTTCTCAACAAGTTTTTCGCGCCATTCCTGCGCTTCGGCTTTTTTCGCTTCCGGAATTTCTTCAACTGCAACCTCTTCCCCGTGCTCGCCTTCAAATTTTACGAATTTCATCCGCATCAAATCAATTATTCCGGAAAAATCTCCCTCCAAACCCACAGGGAGATTCAATGCAACGGCGTTGGGCGTTAAGCGGTCAATGATCGACTGAAAGCTTTTTATAAAAGACGCACCCATGCGATCCAATTTATTTACAAAGCAAATCCGGGGAACTTTATATTTATCAGCCTGACGCCAGACAGTTTCGGATTGCGGTTCTACCCCAGCAACCCCGTCAAAAACAACGACTCCGCCGTCGAGCACGCGCAAAGAACGCTCAACCTCAACCGTAAAATCCACGTGGCCAGGAGTATCAATGATATTTATGCGGTACTCGTGCGACTTGTCCTTTTTTTCATGTGAAATATATGAAGGCGTCCAAAAGCAGGTAGTTGCCGCAGAAGTAATAGTAATGCCGCGCTCCTGTTCTTGCTCCATCCAGTCCATAACCGCTTCTCCTTCGTGCACCTCGCCTATTTTGTGCGAAACTCCGGTATAAAAAAGCACCCGCTCGGAAACCGTGGTTTTTCCGGCGTCAATATGGGCAATGATGCCTATGTCGCGTACGCGCTCAATTGGATATTCCCGCATATCAGTTTATAGTTTTTAGTTTATAGTCCATAGTAACTAGTTTATAGATAATAGTTTTTAGTTTGTGGTTCTTAACTTATTTAACATTTTCATAATCTCAACTAAATCATTTTCCAAATTTTCTATATTTAATCTCAAGCTTGAAAACAATTCTTTTGAAATTTCTAATTGTGTTTCAATTTCAGCGCCTGATCCATAAGCAATAGCATAAAATTGTTTTTGATCTTTAGTCGTATTTCTTTTTGAGCCTTCGGCGATATTTGATGGAATCGAAACTGAAGCTCTTCTTAACTGACTAATTAGTCCAAACTTTTCTGAATCTGGAAACAATTCTGTCAATTTATAAATATTAACACAAAAACCTTTCGCCTTTTGCCAAACTATTAAATCTTTATAACCACCCTGCATATCTATAAACTAGGGACTATCAACTATAAACTAGTTAGTTACCATGCAAAATGGGCAAACGCGCGGTTGGCTTCGGCCATGCGGTGAGTATCTAATTTTTTCTTGATGGCAGAACCTTCGTTTTTGATGGCGAGTAAAATTTCTTCGGCCAATTTTTTTGACATTGGTTTGCCTTTCTTGGCGCGCGCGGCGGCTATAAGCCAGCGTATTGCAAGGGCATTTCTTCTCTCCGGAGAAACTTCACGGGGCACCTGGTATGTTGCCCCTCCCACCCGGCGAGGGCGAATCTCAACTAAAGGCGCAACATTTTTTAGCGCGGCCTCGAGCACCGCTACGGGGTTTTCCGCGTTCTGTACTTTACTCTTTTTTAATTCATCCAGCGCCCCCCAGATAACGCGCCTGGCAACGGCCTTCTCTCCCGATAGCATTAAATGATTTACGAACTTCGATAAAATTATCGAATCGTATATCGGGTCTGGGACTATTTCTCTGTTTTCTCTTTTTTTTCTTCGCATATTAACTAGTTTATAGTTTGTAGTCCTTAGCTTTTCGGACGTTTGGCGCCATATTTACTACGCTGTTGGCGGCGCTTATCAACGCCGGTCGTATCCAAAACGCCGCGGACAATATGGTACTGCACTCCGGGCAAGTCTTTTACGCGGCCCCCGCGGATAACAACAACCGAGTGTTCCTGCAGGGTGTGGCCTTCTCCCGGAATATACGCCGTTACCTCCATTCCGTTCGTTAACCTCACGCGGGCGACTTTCCGCAAAGCAGAGTTCGGCTTTTTCGGGGTCATGGTTTTGACGGAAAGGCAAACTCCCCGCTTGAAAGGAGACGGATAATACATGGGGCGGTTTTTCAGCACGTTAAAAGAGCGCGCTAAAGCCACCGACTTCGCCTTCGCGACTGATTTCTTCCTTGCTCCCCTTACTAATTGATTTACTGTCGGCATAACTTAATAAATCCGAGTTTAACAGATAAAAAAAATAGTGTCAACTTTACAAAAACTAAAACCCCGCGCCGGTAATGAGGCGAAAAAGATAATTCATGGCCGGCAAAATCGTCCAATCTAAAAATGGGGTAAAGAATACAATGACAAGTAAGATCATAAAACCGTAACTACCGAAAGATTCAAAAAACATCAGACCCCTCGGATAAATGGCTGAGAAAATTTTTGAGCCGTCCAAGGGCGGGATAGGAATTAAATTAAAAAGCGCCAGGCCCAAATTCAATATTGTGATCGATGCGATTATCGTCAAAAACTTTTCCGGCAATGAAAAAATATCCGAGAATCTGAAAAGCAATCCGAAAATCACGGCAATAATAATATTGCTCGCGGGCCCGGCGATGCCAACCAAAAACGGCCCCCATTTTTGATTCCTCAAGTTATACGGATTATAAGGCACGGGTTTTGCCCACCCAAACCCGATGAAGAGCGGAAGAAGTATCGTACCAACCGGGTCAATATGCGGAAGAGGGTTTAAGGTAAGCCTTCCTTCGTTTTTTGCCGTATCATCACCAAGCGCATAAGCCGTGGCGCCGTGCGAGACCTCGTGCACGATGATCGAGAAGAGTAAAATTAATATTCTAAATACGGAGTCGATTACTTGATTCATTTATATTTTATGATAGCATATTGAATTATGGCGAAAGTATGTACAATTTGTAAAAAAGGTTCTGTTGTAATGGGAACAAGGCGTTTGCTCCGAGGACATTACAACCTGACCAAAACATCAAGAAAATATCCCAACCTCCAATGGGCTTCTTTGCCGACGCCCCCCCTTCGCGAACGCTTCGGCGGGGCAAGCCGCATCAAGATCTGCACAAGGTGCCTAAAGGCGGGAAAACATCTTAAATTAAAAAAATAAAAAACTCCGGGTTAGCGGAGGTGTGTATGTTTTTTGAAAAATTTTTCGTTTGGCCGGCCGAGCTTTAAAGCCATCTTTTCATATACCGAGATAAGTCCTATAAAATTTTTTTCTGTAAACCATCCATCCACTTCTTCGTCTCCGATTTTTAAAACCAGCTCCGACGGCTCTTCTTTGCCTCTATGGGCTATGCGAAATATCGTTTTAAAATTTACCGGGCTTTCTGTCTCTTGTAAGCGCAAACCAAAATTTGCTTTGCTCCAAATGCCGCATTTCACAGAATCCTCGGACAGATTTTTATCTATTGTCTTGCATTTCCGCGAATCTTCGAAGCAAACAAAGTTTTCGGTAGGAAATGAACAGCCGTTATCGGGCTTATTTAAAACCAGAGAGTCTTTTTTCAAAATACCGAGATACAAATTGTTTTGACGAACATAATAAAGTTTTCCGCCAAAACCCGTGCAGCCTTCGTGCTTATCACTCGCGGAAAAAACAAAAACAAATTCGCCGACATGCTCGGAAACTCGCTTCTCGATATCTCGATAAACACATTCCACTTTGTCGTTCAAAAATCCGTAGCGCGCCAAAACAAAATCTTTGATCTTGTCTCCGGTCGTCTCGCCGGCTTTTACCAGCACTTGTATGGCAAGCAATAATTTATGCGCTTCTTCTTCATCTTTTCCGGCCTTTTCTTTATGCTCCTCGACTTGTTTTTGCAAAACAGCAATCTTTTTCAAGTCTTCCTGAGTATTTCTCATTTGCCAGCTCCTTTAAATCAAATCTAAAAGAAGCATATCAGGCCGATATACAGAAATCAAGTATTATTGGTTCTTTAACTATTAGTGTGGTGGATAACTAAAAAGCACGGCGGTATTAAGCTAAAAAAAGTCGAAACCCAATTAATAGCTTAATTAACCGCCG
>MFIK01000013.1 GCA_001778875.1 Candidatus Giovannonibacteria bacterium RIFCSPLOWO2_02_FULL_43_54
TCAATCAGTGTCGCTTCCTTTTTCTGAAATTGAAGAAATGGACAAGCAGATTACCGCTTGGGAAAAAGAATCAATTTCTGAAAAAGGAAGTGTTGCCAAAAATTTGAAAGAGAAAATTCGAGCAAACACCGAAAAACTGGACAAGCTCGTTTCAGTTTTTCTTGACGGCGACATTGAACGCGAAATGTATCTACAACGCAAAGACCTGCTCATGCGTGAAAAAGCCAGTTTGCTCGAATCAGAAACAAATTTTGGGCAACAGAGAAAGAATTGGGTCGAACCCTTGCGGAGTTTCGTTTTGTCCTTGAAACAAGCGTCCGATTTAGAAAAAACTTCCAATCATTTGGAATGGAAGAAGTTTTTTCAGAAAATCGGCTCTAACCCTGAAATCAAGGACAAAACGGTTTCCATACGCTGGGGGGAATTATGGAATTTCACGGCGAAAACAAAAGCGGATTTTGCCCTGCGGAGCGCGGCGTACTCGCCGCGCGGAGCAGTCAATTCCGAACAAGTTACTACTGGTGCGCGGGAGAGGATTTGAACCTCCATGGGGTTGCCCCCGCTACCACCTCAAGGTAGTGCGTCTGCCAGTTTCGCCACCCGCGCGCTTTTAAATTCTAATATTTCTAGAAATTTTCGTCCAGCGTTGATTTAGAATAAATTTTTCCTGTCCCGCTAAAAACTAAAACTATTCGGCGACGACTTCTTCTTTTTTTTCTTTCGCCGAGGCTTCTTTAGCTTCTTTTTCGGCGACTTCCGCGCGGCGCGCTTCGGCGAAACTTACGCGGACTGACTTCATCTTTTTGCGGATCTCGCGGGCCGCAATATCGCGGACATAATAAAGCTTCGCGCGTCTGCTCCTTCCGCGAGATTTAATCTCTATTTTTTCTATTTCGGGAGAAAACAACGGAAAAATCCGTTCTACGCCAACCCCGCTAACAACTTTTCTTACGGTAAAAGTCGCGCCGGGCTCTAGCCCGTGTTTTCTGGATAAAACCAGCCCCTCAAAGGCCTGAAACCGCGTTTTGTCAGCCTCGGCTTTCCCTTCTTTTCCTTTGCGGGACAAGTCCCCTTCTTTTACTTTTTGCATCACCCGCACCGTGTCTCCGGCGTGAAAATCAAGCTTTTTGCGGAGGTCGATATTCGTCGGCGAATTGATTATATTCAATGTTGGCATAGAAAGAAAATAGCATCTTCCAAATCTTTCGGCAAGTCGGCCTCCAACTTAAGGCGTCCACCTGATGGCAATGTAAATTCCAGCGCGGCGGCGTGCAAAAATTGTCTGGTAAGTTTTCCCGGACAAACGAATTTTTTCCCCGCGTAAAGTTTGTCGCAGACAACAGGGTGGCCGATAGCCGCAAAATGCGACCTTATTTGATGGGTACGCCCGGTTTTCGGATAGGCTTCAACAAGCGTAAAGCTGGCTTGGACATCCGACATCCAAGCGGATGTCGGATGTCCGGAAGCAAACTTTTTCAATACTTTAAATCCCGTAACCGCGTGCCTGATCTTCCCTCTTTGTTCGCCGATGGCCACGCGCTTTAACGGAGTTTTTTTGCTCCTTCCAATTGCTAACTCAATTTTTCCTTCGCAGTCTTTGACCGCGCCAACAACCAAAGTCAGGTAAGTTTTTTTAATTTCCCGTTCCCGAAAAAGTTTTTTTAAATATTCCGCGGTAACAGTATTCTTCGCAAATAAAATAATACCCGAAGTATCTTTATCCAAACGGTGTACGGGCAAAAGATCGGACCGCTCATTGAGCGCCCAGTCAAAATTTACGCCATAGGGCTTATTCACGGTGGCCAAATTTTCATCTTCATATATAATTTCGAGTTGTTGCTCTTCCATTATCTAAATGCTAGCTTTTAAAGAGATTTGGGGCAATAAAGTATTGAAGAAAGTTCTTTGCGTGGATTTAGGAAGCGTTTTGATAGATTTTGACGAAAAACATGTTGCGCGGTTGCTTAAAAAAAATCGCATTAAGCGTTTTGTTGAAAACGATATAGTTGCACACGATAAAGGTTTGCTTTCTTTATGGGAGCTTTACCAAAAAGCGAAATTTGAGAAATACTTCAGCAGAGAAGTTTTATGGGAAGAATTTGTTTTGGCGTACAACAAATGCATAATTGGCGTGCACGAACCAATGTACGAAACACTGCTGGGTTTAAAAACGCGCGGAGTGAGGCTTGTCTGCGTCACGGACAATAATCATTTCGCGTTCGCGCAAACAACCATGAAGTGCCCTAAAATCTTCCCGCTTTTCAGAGAAAACAAAAAAGATCAGATAGTCTTGTCATATGAGCTTCATTCTTTAAAAGAGGACGGCAATCCGTTCGTTCATGCGCCAAAAATGCATGGCTTTGCAAACGAAGAAGCGTGTTTCGTGGACGACCATGAATATAATTTTCTTCCTGCGATTGCGAACGGCTTTGACCAAGACGCGTGTTTTCTTTATAAAATAAAAAGCAAGCACAACCACGCCCAATTCCTCAAATTTTTGGCCAGACATTTTCCATCATAACTCCCCCAACCCCCTCTTATCCTAAGAGGGGGAATTTTTCTTTTTTGCGGAAGTTATTATAATGCCATCTTTTTGCTGTTTTCCGGTGCAATAGTTTGATTTTCAGCTCAATTGAGCTAAAATCAAAATCATAATGCGCGTTTAGCTCAGTGGTAGAGCGTCACATTGACATTGTGAAGGCCGCAGGTCCGATCCCTGCAACGCGCACATCGTAGTGAGAGGTGTTATGCGACCGAGTTTCCAGGCACTTTAGCGCGACTGAGAGAGTTGTTTTTTTATTTTGCTAAGCAGTTTTTTCTTTTGAGATTAAATAGCAACTCTCGCTTCTCCATAATAGTTCCATCGGTCAGGATATAAATCGCATATGATTTCGCATCGAATGCTTCCGGCTCAGCCCAAATTAAATGTGCCCCTTGACGAGCGCGCAGAAAACAGGAACGTAATAAAATACTTCGATTGAACTGTTTAATATATGCGAGATTCACTTTATTTCAGAAAATTATACATAGCAGTGTATGCCTCAGGATGCGTAAAAAGGTCATTATGCCCCGCGCCGGCAATAGTAACGAATTCCTTGTTTTTCACCGGCAGTGCCAAAAAAAGTTTTTGCCCTAGACTATATTGAATAACATCGTCTTTTTCTCCGTGAATTATTACAATTCGGTTGTCATAATTTTTCAAATTCTCAAGATTATCAAACGCATTATCAACCATAATGAAAACGGGATAATACCAAAACTTGCTTCTGGCCATATCAAGTAAATTAGAAAAAGGAGATATAAGCATTAATTTATCTGGCAACATAAGCGCAGCGTGATAAGCGGCGGCGCCGGAGCCGATACTTTCTCCGATAACCGCTACTTCATTAAAATTTTCCGACGAAATAAATCGCACAGCGTTTTTTACATCATTTTTGATCAAATCATGCGAAGGTTTTCTGCCATCATTCGAATAACCGGCATATTCAACTACTAAAAATGAATAACCGCTATTAACGAAAATATCTGCTAAAAAAGATCTATCGCAGGCTGATCCGGCGTTGCCGTGGTATAGAACGGCTAATTTGGATCCTGATTTTTTAAAATACATCCTAGTCCCGTTGAACTCGATTTTTTCCGCAGACTCAAAAGCGCGGCAGGTTTTAAAATCCTGTTCGTACGGATGGTATATTATGCGTTCCTGAAAAATAGAAATAATTGTTCCGAAAAGAATGTAAAAAGCAACAAACGCAAACATGGCCTTTTTATCCTTTCTCCATTGGAGTAATCGAAAACGCATTAATTCGATTTTCCCATAAAATATGGTATTTTTCTAGGTAATATATTTTCTATTTAGATCATCCTATTGAAAGAGGACCGGCAATGAATTAGAGTAGGCCTTAGAACAGGTGTCTGAAATTGAAAAATGCCGGCAAGAAAGATCTTCGCTGGGCCAATCAGTTAAAAAAACTCATCGAAAAATTGGATAAATTGATTTTTCCAGACGCTCCGGCAAAAGTACTAATTCGCAAAGCTTCGAAAAGAAATTTCACGGCTACGTATACTCACCAATCACGATGCGGCGGAAACTATTATACGGTGTTCGCAAAAAATTTGTGCTCCGGTATAAGAGAGGGTGGCAATGAGCTGATTTTTGAGAAACGAAAAAACGGCTCTATAAAAATTCTGCCTCCGGAAAAATTTATTGTCCCGCCGATACGGACAATATTGGTCGCGCTTGCCTGTCACGAGGTGAGGCACCGCATGCAACTCCATGGCAAGATCAAATTTCTTATGCAGAATCTGCCTGAATCGCGCCAGTCGCCGTTATTGCTCGAGTCTCTAAGCTACATAACTTTTTTATTCACCGCTACCCGCAAAGAAGCCGCGGAAAAGGGCGCGAGAGCGCAATTCATCGCAAGGTCGATCACTGACTTCAGAGAATTGGACGCAATGGTTTTGGAAATCATGGTCATTCATATCTTTAAACCCGGTGATCCGCTCTCCAAAGTATTGCCTCTGCTTGAATTGGGAACCGAACAAAAACCTTGACATGTTTTCAATAAAATGTTAAACTACACACCAGAGTCCTAGACCACAAAGCAAGAAAGGAGCGGCTTAAATGTTTGACATTGATATGCATTTTGCAAATACTTTTCTGCCAAGATTAACCGGAATAAGCAAAGACATGGCGCTATGTTACTTAACGGTTGCTGTAGAAAACGGTCTTTCTAAGGTGAGCGAAGTGTTTTGCAAGGAAGAAGGAAAATCCAAGGAAGAGGCCTTAGAAGAGACAAAAGCGTGTACGAGACAGCTTCTTCTGTTTTTTTCGAACACGGAAGCGCTTCTTGAGGATGATCATTTCAAGATGTCGCTTCGGCTGACTGTCGGGAATATCATAAACGACTTGCTTAAGCAAAAAAATAGCATCGATGGCTGGAAAAATATATTTCTTTCAAGACTCAATGAAATTTTTCCGCCGGAATATTCTGCTAAGTTCCATGAGTATACCGTAAAAATCATCCGCGCCGACATTGAAGAAAACGGTGCGGCTCACTGGTTGCCTGAATGGGACGCGATCGAAAAATATTATGCGTGGCGAAATCAAGTGAAAGATTGTCCTCCTCTTCCCTCCAAGCGTCCGACGAGGCGCGCCGTAAAATCTGCCGGAGTAGAAACATGGATGGCAAAATGTCCCAATCCGAACTGCAAAGAAGAACCGAAACGGATGGACAAAAATTCCAAGCGCTTCCGATGCAAATGCGGGGTAAATAGGGCATATCCGTTCAAGTAAGAATTAATGTGGGGCTGTAGCTCAGCGATAGAGCGGTCTCCTTATAAGGGACGGGTCACAGGTTTAGCTCCTGTCAGCCCCACCAAACATTCAAAGAGGCGTGATAATTCACGCCCTTTTTCTTTTTATTTTTTTAGCTTGATTAATAAACAAAAATTTGTTCAAATAATAATACCGTGCTCCTATCGTCTAGCCTGGCCTAGGACACCGGCTTTTCAAGCCGAGAACCCGGGTTCGAATCCCGGTGGGAGCATATGAGAATCTTAGCAATAGAAACATCTTGCGACGAAACCGCGATCGCGGTTTTAAAAGCCAAAAAAACAAAAACCGGAGTTGCTTTTGAAATTCTATCCAATCAAGTTTCCTCGCAAGTAAAAATTCATCGGCCGTTCGGAGGAGTAGTGCCAAATTTGGCAAAACGTGAGCATATCAAAAATCTGCCGATATTATTTAAAAAAATGCTAAAGAAAATAACCCCCCCACCCCCCCTTACTTTAAGGGGGGCGGAGTCACTTGGAAGCCGAGCTTCCAAGTTGGATGCCGTCGCCGTAACCAGCGGTCCCGGCCTGGAACCGGCACTCTGGACCGGAATCAATTTCGCAAAGGAATTGGCGGAGGAACATAAATTGCCTCTTGTTCCGGTAAACCACCTTGAAGGACACATCTACTCATCAATGATGAGAAATCCGAAATTCGAAATCCTAAATCCTAAACAAATATTTCCGTTGCTTACATTAATAGTGTCTGGCGGACACACGGAGCTCGTGCTTACAAAAAAACACTTGGAACACAAAATTTTGGGTGAAACTTTGGACGACGCCGCCGGCGAAGCCTTTGATAAAGTGGCGCGGATGTTGGAGCTTCCATACCCGGGAGGCCCGGAGATCTCCAAATTGGCAAAGAAATTTCATAACCCCCTTAATCCCCCTTACCTTAAGGGGGACAAAAGAGAAAGACTATTTCCCCGGCCAATGATAAATTCAAAAGACCTGAACTTTTCCTTTTCCGGATTAAAAACTTCCGTCCTTTATTATCTTCGCGACAATCCGAAAACGGATAAATTCTTGATCGCTTACGAATTTGAACAAGCCGTCGTTGATGTTTTAGTTTCTAAAACGCTGAAAGCGGTTGAAAAATATAAACCGAAAACCGTGGCATTGGGTGGGGGCGTCGCCGCAAACGACAAATTGCGCGAAGAGCTTAGCCGTAAGCTCGGCGCCATAGGCCATACGCTTTTGCTTCCTGAAAAGAAATTTACCGGCGATAACGCCGCGATGATAGCCGTAGCCGCCTATTTTAAATTTGCCCGCCTAAGGCGTGGCGATTTAAAAAAATTCGTAAAGCCAGAAAATATTAAAGCGGAAGGCGGCCTAAAATTGTAAATCCGCTTAAAAACTGGCATAATTTGCTTAATGTCCAGTATTTTCGATAAACCATACGACCCGAAAGAGCATGAGGAAAATATCTACCGGACGTGGGAAGAGTCCGGCTTTTTTGATCCGGATAAATTGCCGCCTCCGACCGCGGGACAGGCCCCAAACCGCAAAAAACCATTCACGATAATAATGCCTCCGCCGAATGCGAACGGGCACCTGCATGCCGGGCATACGCTTTTTATTACATTAGAAGATATAATGATCCGCTTTGAGCGGATGCGCGGTAAAAAAGCGCTTTGGGTCCCCGGGGCTGACCACGCCGGATTCGAAACACAGATAGTTTATGAAAGAGAGTTGGAAAAACAAGGGCGATCGCGTTTCGGAATGGACCACAAAAAACTCTATGAAGAGATATTGGCCTTCACCCTGGAAAATAAAAAATATATGGAAGCCGACGTGCGCGCGATGGGGGCTTCCTGTGACTGGTCGCGCGAAAAATTTACGCTAGACGAAGATATCATTCGCGAAACCCAGCGCACATTCAAGCAAATGTTCGACGATGGCCTGGTATACCGCGGAAGCCGCATAATTAATTGGTGTCCGAAACACCAAACCTCGCTTTCTGACGTGGAAACGGAGTTCAGTGAGCAAAGCGACCCTTTCTATTTTATTAAATACGGCCCATTCATAATCGCGACAGCGCGGCCAGAAACAAAATTCGGGGACAAATATGTTGTCATACATCCGAAAGATGAGCGCTACAAAGAATACACGGACGGTCAAAAATTGGAAGTCGAGTGGATAAACGGAAAAATAACAGCGACCGTAATTAAAGACGAGGCAATCGATATGGCCTTCGGAACAGGCGTCATGACAATAACGCCATGGCACGATGCGATTGACTTCGAGATCGCAGAAAGGCACGGCTTGGAAAAAGAACAGATAATCGACTGGCGCGGAAAACTTTTGCCTATCGCCGGGGAATTTGCGGGCATGAAAATAAAAGAAGCTCGCCCGAAAATCGTCGAGAAGCTGAAAGAAAAAGGGCTACTTGTAAAAATAGACGAAAACTACAAGCATAACGTGAGAGCTTGCTATAAATGCGAAAACACGATCGAACCGCAGATCAAGGAACAGTGGTTCGTAAAAATGAAACCTTTGGCAAAACTGGCGATCGATGCCGTTGAAGCCGAAAAGATCAAATTTATTCCGGAAAATTATAAAAAAATATTTCTCTATTGGATGGAAAATACAATTGACTGGAATATCTCCCGACAAATCGTCTGGGGGATAAAGATTCCTGCATGGTTTCACAAACCGAAATGCGCGCCGATCCCGGGCAGAGAAAAAGAAATTGAAAAATGCGAAAATATAAAAATTTCCGCGGATGAACCGCGATGCGAACACTGTAACGCGAAATATATCCAAGATCCGGACACCTTTGACACATGGTTTTCTTCCGGTCAATGGCCGTATCTGGTACTCGGTTATCCTGATAATCCAGATTTTAAAGCCTATTTTCCTACAGATATAATGGAAACCGGACACGATCTTATTTTTCGTTGGGTGCCGCGGATGGTTATTTTTGGTCTATACCGTACAAAAAACATTCCGTTCCATACGGTTTACCTCCATGGTTTGGTCAACGACGCAAAAGGTAAAAAAATGTCGAAAAGCAAAGGCAATGTGATCAATCCGCTGGAGCTTTCAAAAAAATACGGGACAGACGCGCTGCGCATTGGATTAATTGTAGGGAATACTCCGGGGACAGACCTCGCACTGTCCGAAGACCGCATACGCGGATATAAAAACTTCGCGAATAAAATCTGGAACGCGGCAAGATTTGTTTTGATAAATACCGGAGGAATTGAACTTTCAAAAAAACCGGCACTCCAAGCTTACGATCAACAACTTATAGATGAACTAAATTTGTTTATAAAAGACATGACCTCTGATATGGAAAATTTTAAATATTATCTCGCTGCCGAAAAAATTTATCATTATTTCTGGCACACTTTTGCGGATAAAATAATCGAGGAAGCAAAAAATCGGCTTAAAACCAATAACGACGAGGCCGTGAAAATCTCAACCAAGTGGGCGGTCCTGGAAATTTTTGCAACCTCTCTCCAACTTCTTCATCCCTTCATGCCGTTCATCACGGAAAAAATTTGGCAGGAGCTTTCCGGCAATGATATCCGGAAAGCAAATAGGAATTTATTAATGGTTGAAGAATGGCCGCAATGACGACGCCTTATCTTTTGATGTACATCATACTTCTAGGCTTCATGCCCCCGGTGTTGTGGCTTATTTTTTGGTTGAAAGAAGATTCAAGCCCCGAGCCGCGGAAAGAGATCATGATCGTTTTTCTTGCCGGCATGGCGGTGGTAGCTGTCGCGATACTCCTCGAAAACTTTTTTAATGAGGGAAATAAATATTTCAGGGATGTTTACGGATATGGTACGAGTTATTTTCAGGTAATGAATCTTCTCGGTTTCGCATTCATCGAGGAGCTTTCCAAAATGGCGGCCGCCTTGTTTACAGCGCTTCGCAGCAAATATTTTGACGAGCCGGTGGACGCGCTGATCTATATGGTTACTGCGGCAATGGGTTTTGCGGCACTCGAGAACATGCTTTTTATCGCTGATAGCCTCCAGCATAGCGTAAATCAGACAGTCCTTGTCAGCGCTTTTCGTTTTATCAACGCGGTACTCCTGCACGCGGGAACCGCCATCGCCATAGGCGCGGGGTTCGCGTTCACCTATTTCCACCCGGAAAAGAGGCTCCACGAGCTGGTATTTGCTATCCTCTTTAGCACGCTGTTGCATGCCGCCTATAACTTTTTTATAATTAATAATGAGAGTATGACCATGGGGATGCCGGGACAGATTCTGGCAACACTCCTCGTGCTCGCCGGCGCCATAGCTGGCCTGCTCTTATTTGAGAAAGCAAGGCGCATAATGCCTTGGTCCTAATTCGTATATTAGTAAATTATTAGTAATTAGTATTGTATGGAAAAACGTTCATTTTTTGAAAGGCTGACAGGAAGTGTAAAACTGGATCCGACCGCGGAACTGGCGGCTTCCCGTACATTGAACATTAAGCCGATGGATCTAGGTGGCAACCGGAAAACGGCTGAAATCCAGGCCACGGTGGCGCAGGAAGAAGAGGAGGCCACACTTACGGCGGACGTTTACCAAACACCAGATGAAATAGTGGTCCAAACCATAGTTGCCGGCATCAAACCGGAAGATGTTGATGTGTCTATTTCCCAGGATTCAATAACCATAAGCGGTAAGCGGGAAAGGGCACGGGAAGTAACAAATAGTGATTATTTTTATCAGGAACTTTATTGGGGGTCTTTCAGCCGATCCGTCCTCCTTCCGCAGGAAATCGACCCCGACGAAGCGGAGGCGACCATCAAGAACGGTCTGCTCACAGTACGTCTTCCTAAACTAGACCGAACAAAAATCCAAAAATTAAGGGTAAAGAATGAGTAAGAAAAACCGCTCGCATGCATGAGCGGTTTTTTTATCATTTGAAAAATCCCCCAAAATCTGACAGAATAAATACAGTTTTTACAGTTTTCCCCTCGTAGTTCAATGGACAGAACAGGGCTCTTCTAAGGCCTTGATGGGGGTTCGATTCCCTCCGAGGGGACACGATAAGACTTTCGCCATAAATCGCTTTAATTTAAACCGAGGATTTTTTGAGTTTCCACGATTTCCGAGCGATTAGGATTATGGAGATAATGAGAAAGAGGCCGATTTTCTGTTTTTTTCGATATTCGTCCTTATATTCTTTTTCCAAAACTTTTTCCAGCTTCTCTGTTTTCTTGATCAATTTTTCTTCTTTTTTCACCGATATAAAACGCAGCAAATCAAAAAAATATAATCGGCCGGCACAATAATGCGCCGCAAAATATTTGGTTTGCTGTGATTATTTGAATAAAGAAAATCTCCGATCTATTTCTTTTCTTAATTCCTTACCCGCTTCTTCAAAAATATCAAGTAATTCTTGATAAATATTGTCTTTTGCAACAAAATTCCAAAATTCTTCTCCCACCAATATCTCTCCGTTCTTTAAATCATATAAACCTCTCAATGTCCATCTATCATATGGCTCTGGATGATAAGGATTATAAGGAATCGCCAATCTCGTATAGACTTTTATCTGTTTATTTCCCTGGCTGTATCTTAGACCAATCCAACGCAATAATTTTAATTTTAGTGTTGCAAATTCTTTGATATTTGGTTTTGCGCTAATAATATCAAAATAATTTTCTTCTTTTTTTGAAGAGATAAATAAATCAACTCGAGAATCTGGGTCGTGGCCTGCACGCTCAATTTTAATTTGATTTTTGATAAACTCCGCTTCTTTTTCCATATTCACTACACCTATGCCCTTTCTCAAATTATAGTGAGTGTTTCTTATTAATTTTTCCGTTTTTGTATCAATTGTACCTTCTAAATCATATTGATGCTGAGCTTTGTCTCCTGAGGCTTGAGAAAGTATTGCGGCAACCTGCTCCCACACCGACATACCAAATGTAGTATTCATTGAATGAATAAATGAAAATATGGCAAATCTATCTTTCCCTAACAACCGATAATGGAAAGGCATATGGCTAGTTTCTGGTTTATAGTTCGCGAGTTTATCTCTCACTGCCGACAAAAGTAAGTTTTTAATCTTGTTTTTTGTACTTCCTTTGAAACTCATAAACTTTTTAAATGAAAAATAATCTCCGAATAAGGCGACTTATCTCGCTCGGTTCTGTTTAGTACGGGCCGTTTAAATTTATTTATAATACTCATACCGGCGCGTTCTGCAATTGTGGGATAAAGATTATATTTATCATTAGCAACTAAAAATACATCAAAATCATCAGCTAAAAATTTCTTACAGTTTAGCAAAACTTTTGAAATGCCGTCAACATACGATGCGCGCGCTTCTGCGCCCTGCCCTTTATAAAGCGGCCCTATCTCTAATTCGTCTTTACGCTTAAATCCAAAAAGATCATACGCGTAAGCATGCTGTTCGTGATAATCAATTTGGCCAACATATGGAGGCGAAGTGAAAATGCCTTTGATTTTTTGCTTTTTTAAAATCTCATAGAATTTTTTATTTCGCCACCCTACTTCTTTAAAAATATCAATTGTTCTTGAGTCTGCAGGGATAATCGCGTAGTGAGAATTTGTTTTTAATTTTACAAATATATTGAGCCTATTTAGAGTATCAACCGCATAACGATCAAACCATTCTTTAATAGAAAACAGCGGCTTACAAATCTTTTTATGCTTCCAACAATAATAAGTTGATACTTGCGGTTCTTTGAGAGTAGCAAGATCCGAATGAGTAGTAGCGCGGCACGACCTAATTGTTCGGCTCAAAATTACCGCCAAAATTTTCTTGTTTTTTACATCCTTTAGTTTTTTAATCTGTTCAAAAGCAAAATCAATTTCTTTGTGTATATTTTTTATATACCACTTATCTAAAAAATTCTTTGCGGAAAAGTGATTTAACTCAATGTCGTGTTTTTTAACAAGATCGTTATAGATTTTCAAAAACCGCTTTTCTTTCTCTTCCGCATATTTAGTTTCATTTATTTGCCCTTGCTCAACTTTATATTTAAACTCCGGACTGGGAAAATATTTATTATTAAAATCCGCCATATTCGCCAAAAGCTCATTTTCAAAAATAACGACATGGTTATTGGTCTCGTGATCTAAAATTGCCTTTCTTATTCTTTGAATTTCTTTTTCAAGAGCAACCATATCATAATCCAACAGTTTTGTTTCCGTAATCATACAATTGAAATGCGACACATCAACCCCGATAGAATGAATTCCCATTTCATGCGCCTGCACAAGCGTGGTACCAGAGCCAACAAACGGATCAAGAATAACATCTCCTGCTTTGAAATAAACGTCTTTCTTAAAATTATCCTTATGATCATCAATAAAATACTGAACAAGTTGCGGGATGAACTTGCCTTTATAAGGATGTAAACGGTGTATATGCTTAGTTGTATCTTTTTCTCGAAGATTATCGAAAGATAACGCCCAATTCAGATCATCTCCCAATCTCTTTTTCCAATTTAACTCGCGCTCCTTTCTATATGACTCGTAATATTTTCTCAAATCGTTCAAATCTACATAAACAGCGTTTCCGCCGTTATGTTTTTTGACTTTGCCATATTGAATTAAATAAGCAATATTAGACTCGCTAATATCGCGTTTTAGGAATTCGCTTGCCCATTGGCTTGCCTTTGGAATTGTTAGAAAATTATCCTTCATAAATACCGAATTTATACTTAATTGTTCCATATTTTTGATGTTTAAACTAGCAATGTTAATAAATAGACTTTTTAGGAATAAAAAACCCGGAATGCAATATATGTCGCCTCGGGTCAAGACACGGTCTAGAAATAGTATTATTTATGTAACCTCTGATAATAAAGTTTCCAAATTTTCAACTTCAGTGGTTAAATCTTAACAAACCAACAGGTGAACTTGCGTTCACCTGTTGTGGATAACTTTTAACACAGGGGTTTTTAATTGTCCCTAGATGAAAATTTTTTGCCGTGCGCGTCAATGTCATCGAGCATCTTTTCGTCCTCAAAGTAGAGGATCTTCCCTTTCTTGCCGCCAATGTCTTTTTCCTTGATCATCCGGTAGCCGATTATTTTGCCGCTCGCGTCGCGTTTCGGGTCGCCATCGAGCTCGCCGTCTTGCGCCATCTTTTCATACAACCGGTAAGTACCGATATCCTCGGGCATCATTGCGGCGTCCTCCCTCTCCGACAATACTTTATCCGTATTCCTCGGATCCTTTTCCAACTCAAAATTTTGATTTTCCTTTGGCATGGTTTATTTAAGAAACTTTATTTTTTAATTTCCACGATTTCCGAGCGAT
>MFIK01000014.1 GCA_001778875.1 Candidatus Giovannonibacteria bacterium RIFCSPLOWO2_02_FULL_43_54
GCACGGCGGTTAATTAAGCTATTAATTGGGTTTCGACTTTTTTTAGCTTAATACCGCCGTGCTTTTTAGTTATCCACCACACTAATAGTTAAAGAACCCAAATTTGTTGACATGGTAACAATAAAAAGCTATAAGGATATTAGAAATTCACTGTGAAAAAAGGAGAAAATATGTTCGAAAGATTAATAATCGTAGGCGGCGGAGTGATGGGCAGCGGGATCGCGCAGGTGGCGGCGGAAGCGGGCGTAAAAAATGTCGTGGTAGCGGATAAAGCGTTTGGCGCCTCTCCGGGTTTTTTGAAATATGTGCAGGACAAAATCAAACACGGGATCTTCGTCACAAAAGACAGCCAAGGAAAATTCATTCATAGGACGCGGGAAGAAGTTGACGAAGTCTACAAAAGGATCGAGTGGTGCAACACAGGTTTCAAGCAATTCAAGGCGTATCTTCTCCAGACGACAATGGTGGTCGAGGCAATCGAAGAAAATATTGATCTCAAACAGGAACTTTACAAAACGATCGAGCATTATCTTCCGATGCCGGCCCCGATTTTTACCAATACTTCGGTAATTTCCATAAAAAAACTTTCCGAGTGCCTTATACATCCGGAGAGATTCATGGGAGTGCATTTTTTTAATCCCGTTCCGTTGATGAAACCTGTTGAATTCATAACGCATCCTGAAACTTCTGTCGGAACTTTCAAGGCGGCGAAAGAACTCATCATGAGACTAGGAAAGATCCACAAAAGGGCGCCTGATATTCCTGGATTTATCGCAAACAGGCTGTTTGTAAAAGAGATTGAAGCGTTCCTTGACGCGTTGGAAGAAGGTGCTGATTTCAGGCAGATCGATAAAGCATTCACGACAGGCACCTGGTTCTCGGACCACGTTGCCGGAAAAATAGTCGATCGCTTTTTGGGCGCCGCGCGTGATCTCGTCGCGAAAGACAGAGCTCACGAACTTCTTGGAGAAAACGAAGAAGAATTCAAGAAAAATGTTGATGAATTGATGAGGCTTGGCGGTGCGCTGAAAATGGGCCCCTACGAACTGATCGGCTACGCTGACAAAAACGAGGATCCAAAAATGCAGTTTAGGATGGGCCCCGCAAGATTTATCGATCACGTAGGTATCGATGTGGCGCAAAACTGCTGTGAGATGCTGCTAGCGCAGGAACCTGAGCGCTGGAAAACCTCTCCGCTTTTGCAAAAAATGCTTTCCGAAGGGAAAAAGGGTGTAAAATCCGGCGAAGGATTCTATGAATACGCTGATAAGGTGACTTTCGTTATCGCCCTCGACAAGTCTTATGCCCGCATCGGTTGGACAGGGAAAGTTCTTTCGTTGAAATTGGTAAGAGAACTTGGCGAGGCGTTCGATAAAGCGAAAGATCTCGGCGCTGAATCAGTGATCCTTGATATTAACCGCGGAAGGGGCGCCGACATCAACGAATTTTTGCTGGCACTTCTTGATGAAGACGCGGCAATACAAGCCATCAATATATGGCAGTCGACTATCCTTAAAGTGATAAATTATCCAGGTCCGGTTTTTGCCGCGATCAAAGGTTCGGCCTTCGGCGGAGCCTATGAATTCGCGCTGGCGTGCGATTACATAATCGCGGAAAACGACGCTGAAATCGGACTTGTTGAAGCGCAGAGAGGCATGTTGCCAGGCGGGGGCGGAACGCAGACTCTTACAAGACGTGTAGGAGAAAGCAGAGCGCGCCAAATGATCTTAAGAGGCGCGAAGTTAAAACGACATAACGAAGAAAAATTCGCAAAAAAAAGCATGCGGATGAAAGACACTACGCCTATTTTGGCCGATGAAGTCGGACCGCCGTGGGTTGACGAAGCGGTTGATAAGATAACAGAAGAACGGCTCATGGAACTCGTTGTAAATAATAAAAATATAAAGAAAAGAGGCAGGAGCCCGTTGAAAAGTTCTATTGTTTTAGATTTTCTCGAAAGCGGAAGAGAAAAAAAAGAGATCAGAAAGATCAGAGAAAGCTGGGGGCCGCTTGAACCGGAATCATTTGAACTGGCACGGAACGCCATCTGGTACGGTAACCGAAAGCAGATTGCCGAAGGCATAAGAGAAGATGAATTCGAGGCGATCGTTGCGGCATTTAAGACCAGCACCGCGCTTAAAAAAATAATCGAATTTTTTGAACCAAAAGAAAAAGAATAACCCATCGAGTAGCTCAATTCCCCCTTACTTTAAGGGGGATTTTAATATACAAAAATCCCTCTCCTTGTGAATGAGAGGGTTAGGTGAGGTTACATTATTTCAAACACCATCGCGGTGGCTTCGCCGATGGCGTTGCACAGCGAGACCACAATATATTTATTGTCATCTTTTCTTGCCTGGCAGATTGCATTCACGCAAAGTATCGCGCCTGTCGCACCAAGAGGATGCCCGAAGGCTATCGCCCCGCCCCACGGATTCACATTTTCCCAAGTTGCTTCAGGAATTTTGTCGATAAAATAAAGAGGTGAGCCGGGAAATGCTTCGTTTATCCAAAACGATTCAATGCTGCAAAACGGAATTTTTGCAGCCTCAACGGCTTTCAAAACGGCGCCAGTCGGGGCACAAATAAAATCTTTCGACTCTTTCTCTGTATGCTCCGCGTAACTCAAAATTTTTGCGAGCGGCCTTAAGCGCCATCTTCTCGCCACGCGCGGAGAAGCCAAAACAAGATTTCCATATCCGTCACCATATTTTGACGCATTGCGCACAGTTGTAATTTCACAGCCGCTAATCAGTATATTTTTCAGCTTTTCCAGTTTCTGATCATGAATCATCACATTTTGGTCAAAATTAATTATTCGCGCATGTTCGCTGCCGCTAACGGGATTTAAAATAACCGGCGCAAGATATCCGCAGCGCTCATAATCATATAAGTGTTTTTTTGCCCGCGCATAAGACAGAAGCGCATATCCGTCGTAATCTTCGCGCGTAAATCCGAGTTCTCGTGCTTTTCCGTCGGAGAGTTCGCTCATGCTTTTCCCGGTTATCGGATCTGTTAGCGCTCCGACATTTACTTCGTATGGAACGCCGCTCATCAAGTCAACACCGGCCCCGATCGCTAAATCGCATTCATGATATCTTATTGAATCAGCGGCTTCAGCAATAGCCAGCAAACCGGAAGAACAAACTTTTTCGGCAATACTGGAGGAAGAGTTGAACATTCCCGCGCGAAGCGCGATTTCTCTTGCCAATCCTTGCTTTACTGCGCTTGATTTCAATGAAACAACCGCACCCAACTTAAAGCTTTCTATTGCCGAACGCGGGAACGAAACCTTCAAGAACTGTGCACCCAAAACCTGGCAAGCCAAATCCTGCGGAGTCATGCCCAACAATGAAGAATCTTTCCTTCCGTTCCCGATAGGCGAGCGCATTGCGCCGACAACCAAAACATCTTTTTTGCTCATTTTATTTCTTTCAATCCCGCCGTAGGCGGACAAGTCTATTTTTGGTATAACAGATATAAGATAAAATATAAACCCTCTCCTTACGAAGGAGAGGGTTGGGTGAGGTTAATATTAAACATTCGGATTTTCAAGAAGCATTGCTGAAGCCGAATCAACCGCGTGGCAAAGCGATACGACATAATATTTAACCGAATCTGTTAAAGAAATATCGACAGATTTTACGACGAGCGAGCCTCCCGTTCCGCCTATCGCATGCCCGTGGGCAACAGCACCGCCATGTCTATTCATTTTGTCCCGAGTAATTTCGGGATGAAATTTCATAAGCAGAACGTTTCCTGCGGCAAACGCCTCATTCACTTCGAAATGTCCGACGTCTTTCCACTTTAATCCTGCCATCATCAGCGCTTTGCCTATCGCTTCTTTCGGTTTTAAAATAAAACTTTTCGGATCAGAACCTGTGGCTTCGGCGTATGCCAGAACTTTTCCCAGAGGAGAGACACCTAATTTCTTGAGTCCGTCACGCGACGCCAAAACAACCAATCCTCCGCCGTCGGCGTACGCCGCGGAATTTCCTGCGGTTACCATTTTACATTTCTCGGCGTCAGCCGCTTCGGACACAGGATAAGTCGGCAATTTTGAAAAAAGTTTCCGGGGCATCTGATGTGCATCAACTTCTTCGTCGCGATCAACGGTCAGCGAATCGCTGACACGTACCGATGCGATGAATCTGTGCTTGCCCTGCCACAAAAGCGCGCGTTGCCGCGACTCGAACGCAAAATCATCCAGCTCCTCGCGGGTTAATCCGAACATTGTTGCCGTCTTATCGGCAAGCCCGGCCATAAGATGGCCGTCGAACGGATTAGTGAGTCCGAACCGCACAAGCCGGTCCGGAACTCCGCTCATTTTTTCAACTCCTCCACCGATTGCAAAATCAGCGCCGTGATGCGCAATTGCGTCATACGCAAGACCGATGCCTTTCAAGCCGGACGAACAAGCCATATCTTCTGTGAAAGCGTGCGCGCGGTTCATCCCGGCGCGGAGCGCGATCACCTTAGCAAATGCGTGCACAGCGTTCTCGTCAGTCTTGTGGGAAATGACCGAGCCCAAATAGAAAACATCTATCAACTCGCGCAAATTATATTTCCCTTTGTATTGCGCGAAAAGATGTTCGAGCATGACAAGCGTCAGGTCGGCGGCTGGGGTATTCATAAAAGAACCTTCGTTTGGCGGATACTCGGTTTTAATGGTAAGTCCCGTCCGCGTCTCGAATTCCTTCACTTCGGACAAGAATTTCATCGCCGCCGCATACATTTCTTCAACGACTTTCGCAATCTCGTCTTTTCCGCACTTTCCCGACGCTATCGCTTTTTTTCTCAAGTAATTTTTAAAATTATGCGGTCCGACCTGGTCAACCGCCCCGAAAGGCAAGTGTGATGCAAACGCAACATATACTTCTTTCATATTCCTTATTTCAATCTTCCTTCGGTATAGCATAGAGAAAAAAGGCGTCAAAGTTGACGCCTTTTTAATAAATGTGATTAAAAAATTATTCTTCAATGAGCTGGTTTGTCGCCTTAATTACTGCAACGGTTTCTCCTTTTTGATTTTTTATTTTTGCAGAACTATAAAATTTTGTCTTGTCGTCTTTTGTTTCAGAACGGATGAATCGTGCATTCGCCGTCAGATCCTCGTCGGCACTGACATACTTGAACCAATAAATATCAATCTTCGCCGTGCGGATTATTTTTTTACGCAATGATCTATCCAGCATCAGGGCGAGCCACATATTGGCATCGGCAAACACCGCGGCATATCCTCCCTGCAGCTGATTATTATTTTGGTAAAGAACCCCGCGGCTTTTGTCCGCGTGTATTTTTACATCCAGCGAACGGTCTTTTTTGTTGACTGATATCAATTCCATTTTCTCGCGCACATGGCAGGGAATATGTTTTTCAAAAAGCTCCCTGATATATTTTTCCGCGCTTGCAAGCTTCATTTCTTGCTTACTTCTTTTGTTAAAATTCTGGCAATTTCGTTTTTTTGGATCTCATCGGTTCCCTCATATATCCGCAGAATTCTGGCATCCCGCCAACGCTTCGGAATGCCCGATTCCTCCATAAAACCCATCCCTCCAAAAATTTGGACCGCGTCATCCGCGACTTTACATGCGGCATTGGAAGCATAATATTTCGCCTGCGCGCTAAGTTTAGCCAAAAGGTTTTTGGGCGCTCCGTGATCTGCCGACCAAGCCGCTTTATAGGTCAAAAGCTGCGCGGTTTCGACCAGCACCGACATGTCCGCGAGCTTGTGCTGTATGGCTTGGAATTCGGAGATGCTTTTATTAAATTGTTTCCTGTTATTTGCATAAATAAGAGCTTCTTCGAAGGTGCCACTGGCGTGCCCGGCACCGAAAGCGCCGACCATGATCCTTGAACGGGTGAGCGTGCCTGAAATTGTTGCGAGGCCCAGCCCTTCTTTGCCCCCTATCAGATTTTCCGCAGGCACCCTGCAATCAGTAAGAATAAGGCTTCTGGTCTCCGATGCGCGGATACCAAGCTTCTTTTCTTTTTTGCCGAACGCCAGCCCGGGAGTTCCTTTTTCCAAAATGAACCCTGAGAGCCGGTGCGCGGCCGCAACGCTGCGTGGCTCCGCGGCAGGATTTGTCACGGCAAAAACAGAATAAATATCCGATAGCCCCGCGCTGGTAATAAATTGCTTCTCTCCGTTCAAAACATAAAAATTTCCGTCGCGCACGGCGCGCGTTTTCATTGCCATAACATCCGACCCTGCGTCGGCTTCCGTTATCGCGAACGCAGCCAGCGAATCGCCGGAGGCGATCTTGGTAAGATATTTTTTTTTCTGCTCCTCGGTGCCGGAGAGTAAAATCGGCAAAGTCCCTAAAGAAATTACGCTCAAGGCGGTTGTGGCGCTCAGGCAAACCTTGGCAACCTCTTCAGCAATCAACACGCAGTCAAAAATCCCTTTTCCAAGTCCATCGTATTTTTCGGGAATAAGAATGCCCATAAATCCCAGTTCCCCCATTTTCTTAACAAATTCCATGGGATAGGAGCTTTCCTCCGGCAATGCGCGCGTCAAAAGCTTTAACTTTTCTTCCAAAGCCGCGATGAATTTTGTCGAATAAACATTCTCTTCGGCCAATTTAAGCATCAAAAGATCAATATCTTTAATCAAGATCTCTTTCATGATATCGGCCCTGTAAAGGTCTTTTTCGTCCAATTTAAGAACGAGGGGCTTGAGCTCTTTTTCTATAACGCTCCTGGCCAGCGCCTTAAATTCTTTTTGCTCTTCGCTAAGCTCAAAATCCATAAAATTCTCAAATCTGCTTTCAACATAACCCAAACAAAAAAAGAGGCAACTTGCCTCTTTTTGTAAAAACGTTCCTAATCTTTGACGTCAATATTCAGGTTGTCTTTCAGCAATTTATCAGTTGCCTCAGTTTCAACTTTTAAAGTATATTCAATTGCTTCTGGAGAAACCCACAACAACTCAAGGTCGGGATGTAGGGTTTGCGGCAGAATTATATAGTTACGGATATTTTCAGATTGTCTCGAAAAAATCTTTTCGTGAGTATCTATAAAAATTTTTCTTGTTTTTTTATCTCCTTCTTCAATGAATGATTCCGCAATATTTGCATCTAAATTCGATTCAAAATTCCAATAATTCTTAATGAAAGCAAATATGGTGTCGCACCCGGCATCTATTGCATACTGCACAGGAAAAGGATTTGCGCCGCCAACATCCCAATAATACGTACCGTTAATATTTACCGGAGGAAAATATGGCCTAACAGCGCTGGAAGCCATCACCGCAGCCAACAGCTGCTCTTCAGAAGTAATTTCATGCAGAGGAACTCTCATTCTGGACAGATATTCCGCGGGCAATACTTTACCGGTCGAAAAAATATGTTCTTCAACCCCGGAACAAACTAAAATATGAAGCGAGGCATCTTGTTCCATATTTTTTTTAAAATCCAATATCTTACTTAGGGTTTTTGCCAGAGGCGCCGGATCAAAAATATTTTTTGCTCTGGCTAACCCGGAGTCCCGTAATTCTTTTGTGAGTTCTTGCCAAAGCGGAGAAAAATCTTGGGGAGATGGTTTAATATCGCCGGGCAAAGCCGGAATGCTGTGCATAATTCTAAATACAAGGCTTAAAATCTGTTTTATATTATGATACTGCGTTTCAAAATCACGCCACAATTCGCGCCAGGATGCGTGTTGATGGAAAGGAGACTTTGGAATTCCGCGCAATACTTTGTCAATCACGGCTTCAATTTCCGGATTAAGATCATAAATGGTCCACGGCGAATAAAAGTAATTCTTTAAAATAGCAAACGCTTTTTCCAAATCAAGCGAAACAAAGCTTCCGCCAGATTCACCAAGAATATAATCCGGCATAATCCCGGCCTTGAGAAACCGGCTAACTTGGACGCTTTGAGGAAGGCACTCCGCCAGCCCTCCGCTGCCCAATACAAAACCTACGCGGCCGTAATCCGGATGTGGCATAAGGACACTATGTCAATCTAATTTCAGACTACCCAAATAAAAGGAAAAATCCATCTTGCTAAGACGGATCTTGTGAGTTCTATTTATATCCGGGTTCATAGAGCGCCCTGATCTCGCTTTCAATTTTTTTCGTCAATATTTTTCTGTTTTTGCAGCAATTCGCCGGAAAAACATCGCCAAAACTTATTTTTATTTTTCTCCTGTTAAAGATCAGTTTCGGAGCATCTTTTTCATAAAAATAATCCATTCCACTTATCGCCAACGGCAAAATATTTGCACCCCCCCTTAAGGCGATCTCTGCTCCCACGCTTTTTGCCTCGTGTATCTTGGAATCTCTAAGTATGCTTGCCTCCGGATACAAAAGGACAACGCCTTTGCTTTTTAAGATCTTATCCGGAATATCGAAAAGATCGTCCAAATTCTTTCCTTTTGTTTTTGCGAGGAATCCGCCCAATATTCTTATTCCCAACCCAAGGATCGGACGCCCCATTTGCGCGGCATCCGCTCGCGGACGTATCGGAAACAATCGGAAGTTAAACGGCAAAGCCACAGCGATAAGAAAATGGTCAATAAAGCTTTTATGATTGGACACTATTACCAAGGGACCCTTAAGCAACTTTGCCCGCTCGCGGCCTGCGATTTCCAGCTTAAAGAAAATTTTTACTGCCAGTATTAAACTGATCTTCCCGATTATCTGAATAAAAAAGTACCATAACTTCATCGGTATTTCCGCGGTTTTTTTTAATCTACCTTTAGGGTACTCTTTGTGAGGCCGGCGCTTCAAGTTGACTATGTCCGAATTTTGTATCCCTTTTTAAATAAGTACCAAACCAAAAATCCGAGGCCAAAAACCAAAGCAAATATCAAAACAAATCCCAGTGTTCTGTTTGATTCGGAGATCCCGATCATCGAATAACGCAGGCCATCAACGAAATAAAAGAAGGGGTTTATTTTTACGAACCACTGAAATTTTTCCGGGAGCATATGGATCGAGTTAAAAAGCCCGCCGAGAAAAGTTAAAGGCATGATCACAAACGTCTGTGGTATCGCAAGTTGTTCAAAATTTTCCGACCATAGGCCGATCAAAAGTCCGAGCAAGGAAAATATCAAGGCAACAGAAACCGAATAAAAAATAAATAAAAAAATATGAGCAACGGACGTAGCCGTAAACAAAAAAGCAACCGCATAAACCCCCGCAGCAACAACAAGTCCTCTTATAATCCCGCCGGTTACAAATCCAGCGACCATCTCCATATAAGAAAGCGGCGCCGCCAACAATTCTTCAATATTCTTTACAAAGCGCCGAAAATACAGAGAAGAAGATGTATGGCTGAAAGCGGATTGCATTACATTCATCATCAAAAGCCCGGGCACGACAAAGTCTATATAGGATACTCCGGAAATTTCGCCGATGCGGCGCCCTACAATCTGTCCAAAAATCAAAATATATAGGAGCGCGGAAATCCACGGAGTTACCAATATCTGGATCCATACCCGCCAAAGTTTGGAAACTTCATACTCGATAAGCGCATATAGACCTATGGTGTTCATACGCCGTTTTTTTGGAGACCCGCATAATGCAAATAATGGTCTTCGACTGTTTTCCCGTCTTTGATGAGCTCCGCTTTGTTTTCCAGTGCGACTATTTTTCCGTTAAAAATGATTCCTATCCTTTCACAAAGCCGCTCTGCTTCTTCCAGATAATGGGTTGTTAAAAATATCGTCTTGCCGCTTTTATTGAGTTCCGTGAGTATTCTCCAAAGCTCATACCGAAGTTCAACATCTACTCCCGAAGTCGGCTCGTCCAAAATTATCAGTTCCGGATCATGCACAATCGCGCGTGCGAGCATCACTCTTCTTTTGTATCCGCCGGAGAGCGCCCGGAAAGGCGTATCGGCATATTTTTCCAGACCGAATTCGTGAAAAACATGATCAATGCGAGCTTGGCGTTCCTTTTTGGGAAGGCCAAAAAAACCTCCCACGAAATAAAGTATTTCTTTTGGCTTGGCAAAAATATCAATATTGAATTCCTGCGGGGAAATACCTATTTTTTTTCTTGCCTCGCGATAATCTTTCACTGCATCGTATCCGAAAACTTTTATTTCCCCGCCACTGATTTTGCCGATTCCGGTAATACAGTTTATTGTGGAGGTTTTGCCGGCGCCGTTCGCCCCGAGAAATCCGAAAAATTCTCCTTTCTTCACGGAAAAAGAAATATTATCAACGGCGACTTTTTCGTCTCCGCCGTGAACGGGATATTTTTTCACCAGATTTTTTACTTCCAGCGCAAATTCGCTCATAAAAATATATAAGATATTAGAAACATTACATTCGGAGAGCCGAGAATCGGACTCGGGCCTCACGCACCCGAAACGTGTGTACTGCCACTATACTACTCTCCGGAATTTTCTATCTATTCTATTTCTATTTCCTTTTTCTTTGCTTCAATATATTCATTCAATTCATCCATGTGTGGCTTGGTCAGATGATATTCTTTCTTTTTGCCGCTTTTGCTCTTCAATTCAAAAACATACTCATCGCCCAAATTAAAAACCTCCACACCTTCTACCTCAAACGGCTTTCCTTTTACATATTCTTCACGCATGAAATAAAGCTAGCACAAATACGGTTCGCGCGCAAAACGCTTATTTAACATAATGCTTTTTTTTGATTTTGGAAATCTCTTCCTCTTCAAGCCCGATCTTTTTCGATTTGCCTGATTCGGCGAGCGTTTGAAGCTCGGTTTCTAACATATTGTTTAGTTCCAAAACGCGTTTTTCCAGATATTCCTCCGTATTTTTTTCCGGATTGTCCAAGACTTCTTCCATTAAGGCGTTCACAATAAGTCCGACCTTAATACTCTGCGGCAGGCCGGTTATTTCTTTAATTTTGTCTCCGTTTATTTTCATCATTTTCGGAGAAACGGGGTCGCGCTGAAGCTTCTCCACCAAAAACCTGAAATGGCGCAGTTTGTACGGCTCGGCTTTTGGAACACCCGAGCCGATGCGGTCGCAAATACGCACGCGGATAAGATCTTCCATATCTTCGGGACCGACTTTTTTTATCAATCTCCGCACGGATGATTCCGACACTTCATCAACATTGTAATAAAAAAGGTGAAATCGCACGAGTTTTGAAACTTTATCCGAAAAATCTTTCCCATATTTCAACCGCGGTAATATTTTATCGCACATTTTTGCGCCAATAACTTCATGATTGTAAAAAGTAGAATCCGGCCCGTCGCCATGTTTTGCGCGCGGTTTGCCGATATCATGAAAAAGCGCTGACATGCGGACGACCAACGGCCACCTTTCTTTCGCGGCGCAATCAAGCGCTTTAATATTATGCTCCCAGACTGTATAGATATGGTGCTTGTTTTGGCCCACCTCCCAGCCCTCCTCCAATTCCGGCAGGAAAATTTTAAGAATTCCGAGCTCACGCATTTTTTCAATCGCTTTGGACGGTGTGTCGGACATCAATGTTTTTGAAAATTCCTCGCGGATGCGCTCCATGGCAATCAATTTCAAAAGATGGGCTTTTTCTTTTAAAGCGCTGAAAGTTTTTTCTTCGATCTCAAAATCCAGTTCCGAAGAAAGGCGTATCGCGCGCATTATCCGCAGCGCGTCTTCATCAAAACGTTCCGCTGGGTTGCCCACAGCTCTGATTAATGTATTTTTTAAGTCGTCTTGTCCGCCGAATAAATCTATTATTTCGGAATCGTGGAGTGCTAAAGAATTAACGGTAAAATCCCTGCGTGCCAAATCATCTTCCAATTTGTCCGCAAATTTTATTTCATCGGGGTGGCGCTTATCCGAATATTTTCCTTCAAGGCGAAATGGGGTAATTTCAATGGTGCGGAGGCGCGGATCGTCAGATTCCGTAACCACGCTTACCGTGCCGAATTTATTTTCGTAAAAACTTTTCGGAAAAAGTTCCTGAATTTTTTCCGGCTTTGCGTTTGTTGTAATATCCCAGTCTTGCGGAGCGCGTCCTATCAAAATATCGCGTACGCATCCGCCCACAAGATATGCATCAAAACCGGCGCCCTCAAGTATGGCCACCGCCGCCCGTATCTCTTTTGGAATTGTGATATTCATAACTTATTTTGCCCTTGCCCCGATTCGAACGGGGAATACATGGTTCGAAGCCATGCGTGATATCCGTTTCACCACAAGGGCCTGTTTACTTGTAATCTCCTGATTTTATCACGGTTTTTCGAACTTGACAAGTGCATTAAAAAGGAGTATAATAGAAACAGGATTTACATGTTATTGCTTCTTGTTGGGCTTCGAATCCTGCCAAAGGCAGGCAAGCCGAAGTGCAAATTACGTCTTTTTATAATTAAGACATAGCACTCACAAAATCGGCTTGTCCGCCTCTGACAGGCATCCGCGGCCCTATCGGGAGCAATAATGAAGAAAAACATTGACAAAACAAATAAGAGGATTAGAAAGGAAAGTAGAGATCAACTTTAACCGGAAAGGAAGGGTGCGGAAATGGAAACAAAAGAAAAGCATGTGGTTTCAGAAGGATGGATAATTGATGGGCGCCTCGGAGTCCGCATTCCTCCGAATACGGAAGGGAATGTGGTTCGCGGCGGTTCCTGCAAAGATTTCGGCGTCAGATTCAGCGGTTTTGAAAAAAACGTTTTGGAAGTCAACTTGGGCGAAGTTAAGATTATTCCGCCCGCAACAAATTAACTGTTTCTTGAAAGGAGAAAAGAATGAATACGTTGAGATTTGACAAGGCAGCCTGCCGGGGACGGTTCGGAAACTTGGTGGAAACCGACGGAGAAGAAGCCAAAGCAAGGCCTGCGCGATATAGCTTTGTTCCGGGAATGGCGGTGCGTGGCGGCAAGGCGGTTGTGTGTGATAGTCCGACCGAGCCGAGCTGGATCGATGTATTGACAAAACAGTTCGCGGAAACCGGCAATCAGTTTGAGTTGTTGTGGTGGGCAGTTTCTCTCCGTATAGCGCTCGATCCGGACGAAGATGCAATTGATGGATTCTGCTTCGCTCTGTTGCATGACCTGCTCGATAGCAGAATCGATCGGAAAGCCGGAACCCGCTATGACCATGTTGTAATTAACGGACAAATCAAGCGCATTCCGCGCCAGCTTACGGACGAGGAAAGGTTTCCTTTTCTTGCTGAAATGGCCAAAGCCGCGGCCAAAAGCGAAGCCGATCAGAAAAATTTCGTCCAGTTCCAGCGCGCCGTTAACGAAAACAAATATGGTAATCTTGGACTTCCCGCTCTTTAAAAGTCCGCTCCACACCCTGCCCCTAATCCTCATCGGCCCTCTTGCCGAGAAGAACCCCCAGCAACGCTAGGGGTTCTTTTATTTTATGAACCTCACCCCGCGTAGCGCGCCTTAAACCCCTAACCCATAAAATAGCAGAGCTATTTTATCTCCCTTTCCCCTTTGTAAGGGGCAAGGGGGTTAATTTTTTATGCTATTTATGCAACAATCACTCCTGATGACTGAAATTTTTAATAAAAAATCGCAGACAATAAAGAGGAGGATCTTAAGGAATAACATGACTAGGCCGGAACTATTGCTGTGGACAAAATTGAAAAATAAGCAGATGGACGGCTATAGATTCAGGAGACAATTCAGCATCGGGAGATATGTAGCTGATTTTTATTGTCCTGAATTAAAATTAGTCATTGAAATTGACGGGCCAAACCATAACACCAAAGAAAATATAGAATACGACAGGGAAAGAGATCTGTTCATGCACTCTTTGGATATAAATATTATTAGAATTTCAAATTCACAAATTTTAGATAATATTGACGAGGCAATAGTAATAATAAAAACAAAAATTCCCTTCCCCCTTACGAAGGGGGAAGGGTAGGGTTAGGGGTCTAACGAGAGGCGAGGTTAATTATCTCCTCCTCTTCCCATGGAACGCTTTATGTACTTCGCCCAGCTGTCTGTCGGTAAAGTGAGTGTAAATCTGCGTCGTTGAAATATTCGCGTGTCCGAGCAATGCCTGCACGGAGCGTAGGTCCGCGCCGTTTTGTAAAAGGTCCGTGGCAAACGCGTGCCTCAAAACATGCGGAGTGACTTTTTTCATAATGCCGGCGGCGATCGCATATTTTTTTACCATGCGCTCAACCGAGCGGGGGGTAACGGCAAACAGCTTATCCTCTTCAATTTCTTTTCTTTTTTCCAGATAATTATTTATAGCTGTTTTCGCGCGGTCGGATAGAAAAACCACCCGAACCTTCCCCCCTTTTCCGCGCACTGAAAATTCCCCGCGCTTTATATTTATATCTTCAGTGCCTAGCCCGCAAAGCTCCGAAATACGAAGACCGGTCGAGAAAAACATCTCAAGTATCGCTTTGTCGCGGAGCGCTTTTTCGTTGGCGCCCTTGGGAGACGCAAGTAATCTTTCAAGATCGGAAATATCCAGAAGGTCGAGCTGTCTTTGCGCAAGCTTCGCGAGTTCGATCTTTTCGGCATCCAGCGCAGGAACATTGTGCCTTGAAAGATATTTCAAAAACATCCGCAGGGCTATTATGTAGTAGTTCTGAGTCGATTTATCCAGATTCGCGCGATTGAGATATAATCTATACTTACGGACCATGTCTTCATTAATACCGTCCGCACTGCCGATCTTGGAAAAGTCAAAAAAACGCCTTAAATATCTGTCATAATTCTCAACGGTTTTAACACTCCTGCCCTTTTCTATCTCCAGATATTCAAGGAATTGTTTTTTTAGCACTTCAAGGCTGGTCATGTACTTATTTTATCATTCATGATACAATTCTACTATTCGTATATTAGTAATAATTCGTAATTAGTATTATGTTAAAAACCAAGGATAAAAAGAAAATAATCGAGTCAACCAGGGTACACGATAAAGACACCGGCTCCGCCGAAGTGCAGGTGGGGCTTCTTTCAAAGCAGATTGATTCTTTGACCGACCATTTAAAAAAACACGCAAAAGACAACCACTCAAGGCGCGGGCTTTTGAAAATGGTCTCAAAAAGAAAGAAGCTTCTGACCTACGTTTCAAAGACCAACAAGGCCGGGTACGAGAAGCTGATTAAAAAGTTAGGACTCAGGAAATAGTTTATAGCCCATAGTTTATAGTCCGTAGAAATTTATTTCTTGGCCTTCCTATAAACTATCAACTATTAACTAAAAACTATTATGGATATCAAACATAAAAATCAGCGGGTTGCGGTTTTCATAGACGCGCAAAACCTTTACCACTCGGCGAGGAGTCTTTTTGGCGGACGAGTTAACTTCAAAAATTTGCTGGCCACCGCGGTCGGCGGGCGGCAGCTCATCCGCGCCTTCGGATATGTCATCAGCACAAAGACAGGGGAGGAAAAACCATTTTTTGAGGCGCTAACAAAATTGGGGATTGAAACGCGCGAAAAAGAGCTCCAAGAATTTTTCGGCGGAGCAAAAAAAGCCGACTGGGATGTCGGCATGGCAATAGATGCCGTCCGCACCGCGGAAATTGTCGATACAATAGTCATCGGCTCTGGTGACGGAGACTTTATTCCGCTCGTTGAATATTTAAAAAATCAGGGCCGGCGCGTTGAAGTCATCGCCTTCGGCCGCTCATCTTCCGGCAAACTCAAAGAGGCTTGCGACGAATTCATTGATCTCGGGGAGGAGGCGGGAAAATATATAATAAAGAGATAACGCCTGGTGGACTTTCCTGTGTTTTTATGTTAAATTCCATTTATGCGAATGGAGTATCAGCCGGAACCATTTTTACGCGATTCTTGGAACAGAGACAATGACATGGGACTTGGCCGAGAAGACCAGGAAAATTCGGCGCATAAGATATTTAGACAGATCGAATTAGATGCAAGTCGTGACAAAGAATTGCTGAAATATTTTGAAGCGGCGAAGAAAAGTATTCAACGGTACAAACTCGTGATTCAGAGAGAAAAAGAGGCCCGTGAAGGAGGATTGTCTGCTAAAGAGATTGAGGAAAGAAACCAAATACGAAGAAAAACGCACGATCGCATGGTTGACGACCTTAATTTGCTTTCGCGCCAATTTCAGCAAAAAGGAGTAGATAATAGTTGGCGGAGAGATCTTGGCCAAACAAACGAACAAATTGGACGATGGGCCGAGAGACTGGATAATATTTAACTGTAGGAAGACATGGTGCCTATGGTGTAGCGGCAACACGACGCTCTGTGGCAGCGTTGTCGAGGGTTCGAATCCCTCTAGGCACCCAAACTGAAATTTTTATAAGATTTCGTTAAGCCATCAAAATCTGTAATGGTTTTTTGGGTTCGAACCTGATATAGTTTTTGTATGAGAAAAGAAATAGAGGTCAAAGCAAAAATTGGGAATTTAGAAGAAATAACAAAGAAGCTAATTGCACTTGGCTGTATTTTGTCTGGCCCAGTTACGTAGAACGATAAAACTTTTGTGAATGCTAACTATGGAGAATATGATAAATTTCAGCGAGGGAAGAATATTTTGAGAATAAGGGAATCAAATGGAAAATTTTTGTTTACAGTCAAGCAGCCGCAAAGCAACGAGTTAGACGCAATTGAATATGAAACAGAAATTTCAAGTTCGGAGGAATTTGAAAAAGCCTTAATTTTAATGGAATATAAACCAATAGTTGAAATTCAGAAAATAAGGAGAAAGGCTAAATTTAATGATTTTGAAATTTGTTTGGATGAAGTAAAAGGGCTTGGCTCATTTATTGAAGTAGAGAAAATTACAGAAGATGATGATGCAAACAGAGTTCAAGACGAATTATTTGGTTTTTTAAAAAACATCGGCGTTGATGAAAAAGACAGGGTTTTACAAGGATACGATACCTTAATTTATCTTAAACAAAAATAAAAATACCCGTTTTAGTCAGGTATTTCTGAATTGAGCCAATTTTTAATGCTTTCTAATCTTTGATGGACTCCTATGCCCCATTCTAAAAGAGGTCGTCGGAGGAGTTCAGTATCGCCATCGCAAATCACAGGCACAATTTTGGCTTCTTCCAACAACCGCACCGCTTCTTTACTTTCCTCTGATTCATCAAGATAAAGTGCTACCGGATAGTCTTTGTAAAGCGGTATATCTTTACCCCAAGGTGATTGCATTTCAACTCCTTATTTTTTCCTACATTCAGTCTATAGCTTAAAAAATTATTGTCAATTTATAGTGGTTCTTTAACTATTAGTGTGGTGGATAACTAAAAAGCACGGCGGTATTAAGCTAAAAAAAGTCGAAACCCAATTAATAGCTTAATTAACCGCCG
>MFIK01000015.1 GCA_001778875.1 Candidatus Giovannonibacteria bacterium RIFCSPLOWO2_02_FULL_43_54
CTTTTGTGTCTATCATAAATTGGTTCCTGTATCCAAGAAGCCCGCGCGTCGGTCCTTCCATTATTATTCTCACGGTTTTTCCGGAAAGATGCATGTTTTGCAATATCATTCCGCGCTGGGAGAGGCGCTCAATTATTGAACCCTGATATTCGGAGGGCGCGTTGATGACCGCCTCTTCAAACGGCTCAACCTTTACTCCGCCTATTTCTTTTGTAATTACCTGCGGCTGGGAAACCTGAAGTTCGTAGCCTTCTCTCCGCATGGTTTCGAGCAATATCGCAATATGGAGCTCTCCGCGTCCGGAAACTACGAAAATATCCATGGCCGAAAAATCTATCCGGAGACCCACATTGATTTCCAATTCGCGTTCCAGGCGTTCTCTTATTTGTCGCGAAGTTACGAATTTTCCTTCGCGTCCGGCAAAAGGCGAGTTATTTACCAAAAAATTAAGCTTAATGGTCGGCTCGTCAACCGCTATCGCGGGCAGAGCCTCCGCATCCGCTGTTCCCGAAATAGTTTCTCCGATATCAATATCAGGAAGGCCTGCTACAAGCACAATATCTCCTGCACCGGCGTTCTCGGCTTCAACTCTTTCTAAACCGCTGAAAGTGAATATTTTAGTAAGCTTGCCTAACTTGACCTCGGTCGAGGCAGGTTTCTTAATAAATACGTTTTGGCTTTTTAATACTACTCCTTCATAGACACGGCAGACCGCGAGGCGCCCCAAAAAATTGTCGTACCCCAAATTAAAAGGCTGAAGGCGCAGCGGCTTTCCTTCTGCTTCCGGAGTGGAGGCGGGAGGAACATGCTCCAAAATAACTTCCAAAAGGGGAGTTAAGTCTTTTGAATCATCGGTTAACTTTCTTTTCGCGATACCTTCGCGTCCTATTGCATAAACTATCGGGAAATTCGCCTGTTCATCAGTCGCTCCCAGTTCCAAAAAAAGTTCCAAAACCTGCACTTCGCATTTATGCGGATCGGCCGAGGGTTTGTCTATCTTATTTATAATGACGATGGGCTTTAAGCCGAGTTCCAGAGATTTTTTTAGAACGAACCTGGTTTGTGGCATCGGGCCTTCCTGCGCATCTACCACCAAAAGCACGCAGTCTATCGCGCGGAGTACCCGTTCCACTTCCGAGCCGAAATCCGCGTGTCCGGGAGTATCTATAATATTTATTTTTGTGTCATGCCAGATAACCGCCGCATTTTTTGAATAAATCGTAATCCCGCGCTCCTGCTCCAGTTTATTTGAGTCCATTGAAACACCTTCCTTCGCGGCGCCCGTCTGGCGCATCAAAGCATCGGTAAGAGTTGTTTTCCCGTGGTCTACGTGAGCTATTATGGCTATATTTCTGATATCCATATTTTTCTTATTAAAAAAAGCCTTACTCGCCTCCGCCAACCGGCGAATGTCGAAAGGCTTTTACATACTACACTAAAAATTCAATAAGGTCAAATATTCGCGTTTTTATATATAACATCTTTGTAACGATCGTGAACAATGTGTTATATTCTACGATTCGCGCGAATTGACGAATACACAAAAGAAAAAAGCCTATTTGCGATTAACTATCCGCCCATTTGCCAGGTTTTGATGGCGTCGAGCGGCCAGAGGAGCATTACTATATTCAAAGTCAGATTGTCCCTAATCCACCAGCCGACGAAAACTTCCATCAAAATTATCAGAATGACCGCCGCCCATATCGGCAGTTTTCGCGCGAGGAAAAATCCGAGAACCATGAAAAGAACGTCGAAAACCGAGTTGATAACCGAGTCGCCGTAATAATCGAGCGATATTGTAACTTCGCGATAGCGGTTTATTATAAAATCCGTATTTTCAAAAATTTCCCAGCCGGTTTCCAGTATAAGCGCAAAGATCAGCCACGCGCCTACGGGCCATTTGCGAAAGAGAAGTCTGGCTAAGCCGTAAAAAGCAAAACCGTGGATGATGTGCGAAAAAGTGTACCAGTCGGAAAGGTGCTGAGAATTTTCGGAACTATATGTAACCCCATGCCAGAGCTTCACATACCCGCATTTGCAGACAGGGACCTGGCCCATGAAATAAAGAGTGGAGGCAAAAATAACCATCAGCAAAACACAGATCAATAAATATTGTTTTAGCGATACGCGGTCATACCAATGCATCCGCTTATTATATCAAAATTTACCTGAACCTGCCTCTGCCACCGTATGAGGGGCGGTTAAATCCTCCGCCGAATTTGCGCGGCGAAAAATGGCGGGGGACGATTTTATATTCGATAAATTTTTCGAGCGGTAATTCTGGATGTTCGGATACCGCGATTACGGTGCGGAGCAGTTTTTCAATATCTCTTACTGCATCTTTTTGGTCGGGTGTTGCGAGAGACACCGCGCGTCCCTGCGCTCCGGCTCTGCCGGTGCGTCCGATACGATGGACATAATCTTCGGGATTTTCCGGGAGGTCGTAGTTTACCACGAGTTCGATCCCTTGGACATCTATTCCGCGCGAAGCGATGTCGGTTGCCACAAGCACGCGGAATTTTCCGTTTTTAAATCCTTCAAGGGCATCTCTCCTCTGTCCCAGTGAGCGGTTAGAGTGGATCTCCGCCGCGCTATGCCCCATCATTCTTACGGAATGGCAGATCTTTCTAGCGCCATGTTTTGTGCGCGAGAAAATAAGAACGGACCCATTATATTCTCCAAGTAATTTTTCAAGCACTTTAATCTTGCCTTCTTTTTTTGTGATGTATAATTCCTGCGCTACGCCCTCCGCGGCTGTCCCAGAGCGCGCTATTTCCACGCGAAAAGGGAGCTTCATGTGCTGGGTCGCGATCCGCACGATATCATCGGGCATTGTTGCCGAAAAAAGCATCGTCTGCCGGTTTTTCGGAACTTTTTCCAAAATCCTTTTTATCTGCGGCAAAAAACCCATGTCGAGCATGCGGTCAGCTTCGTCTAAAACCAAAATTGAAATATTCTCCAGCGAAAGAGTTTTTTGCTGGAGGTGGTCGTTGATGCGCCCAGGCGTTCCGATAATGATGTGCGGTTTCCGCCTGATAGCATCAAGCTGTGGGCGCATTGAAGCCCCGCCGATGAGCACGGCAGTTTTTAAACCGAGGAGACGGCCTAATTGCATAAGCGCTTCATCTACCTGGAGCGCCAATTCCCTTGTCGGCAAAATAATCAAGCCGTATGATTTGGTTTGGGCTATCCGCTGGAGCATCGGTATCCCGAAAGCGAGCGTTTTGCCCGTACCGGTTTGCGCGATGCCGATGAGGTCTTTTCCCTCGATGGCGGCAGGAATTGCCCGCTCCTGAATTGGGGTAGGCACCGTAAATTTTAGGTTCGCGATTATTTCAAGAAGCCTGGGTGCTATACCCAAGCCATAAAAAGTTGAGTGTGTTTGCTGCATCATTATTATGATATCACGGTTTGCTTAAAAATGCAAGCAAATTTATCTAAATTTAGTATTCTACGAAATATTTTATGTTTGCCTGAGCGCGGAGGGAATCGATGAGCGTTTTCGCCTCCGTGCTGAATTTCTGGTTTTGCAATTGTGCTTTTATCTGCGACTTAAATTCCGCTTCGGGGACAGATTTCGGAATATCGCCTCCAATCTGTTTTAAGTAATTTTCCACGTCTTCGTCCGAGACAGCGATCTTATCCGCGACCAATTTTTGGATCGCCTTGTTTATTGTTATCTGCTCCTTCAATTTTTCCATTGTCATGTTCTCATTTTTTAAAGCGGCCTCAAGCGTACCCCCTTGTTCTTTGAGTCTTTCTTCTATAATTTTTATCTCGCCGTCAATATCCTCAGCAGAAACAGAGACATTTTTACTTGAAGCCTCGTCTTCAATAAGCTTTTTTGTAATTATGGAATCAAGAACACTCTTGCCCGAAGATGCTTCGAGCTGTGAAAGCACCGACCACCGGCTTATCGGACTTCCGTTGACGGTCGCCACGACGAGCAAATTTTTGTAATAGTAGCCCAACCCTCCCAAAAGAAGAATTGCCACGGCTATGACGGCAGTCCTTGTTTTGAGGTATCCCGAGATTTTTTTTAGAAAATCCATTATTTTTAAGCTTAAACTGATAATGAAATCAGCATAGCATATTTTTTTATACTTACAATACTACCATGGTATTCGGCTTGAGGGGGGGTCGGCGGGCGTGCTATATTCTATGAAGATTTTGAGAATGAAATATGCGCTATTTTGGCAGAAAAACCGCTGCTTATTACGAAAGGATGCATAACGCGCTCCTGCCGACGACAATCGAGGATTTTCGTCCGGTGATCAAAAACGCGAAAGGCGTTTGGGTGACCGATGTCGACGGCAATAATTTTTTGGATTTCACGTCGCAGGTTGGAATTGTCGTGGATCATGTTTCTGAAGATGTTGTGAGTGCAGTGCAGGAGCAGACAACTAGAGCGCTCGGCATCATATCGAACGATTTTCAGTTTGCTTCCGTGCACAGCAAAGGAAGTTTGTTGGGAGAAGAAGTGTCTCCGGTAAAACTTGCCGAAGAACTAATTAAACTAACGCCTGTGCCTTACCCGAAAAAAGTTTTATTTGAAGTTTCGGGCGCCACTGCCATCAACGCGGCGATAAAAATTTGCCGCGCCTCACAGCCAAAAAAAGAATTTTTCGCGGCTTTTGAAAGGGCATTTCATGGCAGGCATGGTCCGAGCTTGGACATTTCCAGCTCCCGTCAAATTCACAAACTTTTGCATCGGGAAGGTATGCTGGCGGTAAGAATACCTTTTCCGGGAGAAAATGTTTCTTTTGTGGATTATAAAAAAAGTTTTCTTAATGCGCTGCGAAGTGATTTGGAGGGCGATGTTAAAAACAATTTGAATGCTCTTTTTGTTGAGATCGTGCAGGGCGAAGGCGGAATAAATATTCCGAATCTTAAAGCGTTAAATTGGTTGCACAGGCAAGTAAAATCGATTGGAGCGTTATTCGTTGTCGACGAAGTACAGACGGGTCTCGGGCGAACCGGTAAAATGTTCGCGAGCGAATATTTGGATGACCAGCCGGACATGATAGTGCTTTCAAAAGCGCTTGGCGCTGGCGTGCCTATCGGTGCGGTTGTAACGCGGACGGATATTTTACCGAACGGCACTATTCCGCAAAGCGCGCATTCTGGCACTATGCCGGCGTGTCCTTTGGCTGTTGCCGCGGCACTTGCCAATTTACATTTCATGCAGGACGAAGACCTCGTCCACCGTTCTGCAGAAATGGGAAAATATTTGCGGAGCGGGCTAATGCGGTTGGCAGATTCGTATCCTTTCATTGTAGACGTGGACAGTTTGGGCGGGTTGATGATACGCGTGGAATTCGATTCAAAACAAATGGCGGATACCGTCGTGATCGGATGTCTTGGCCAAGATCCGGGCCTTTTACTGATTGAGGCAGGCGATAAAACAATTAGATTTATGCCTCCTCTCACAGTATCTAAGGAAGAAATTGATCTTGCTCTTTCAATAGTTGATAATGTTTTCAAAACCCTGGTTTAAACCGGGGTTTTATTTTATGATTTTGATGTCTTTTGGTCTCGCCGTTGTGGATAACTCACGTTTACATACTTTCTAATTATTTTCTATAATGGCAATATGATTACGAAAAAACAAAAACAAGTTTTTGATTTTGTGAAAAAATATTATACCAAATATGACTATGCGCCAACTCTTCTAGAAATCAAGCGTAAATTTAAACTCGCTTCTGTTTCTACTGCTCATTATTATCTGAAAAAATTACAGGAGGCAGGACAACTCAAAAAAGAATTTAATCAGCCGCGAGCCGTTTCGATTGTTGATAAAAAACAAACGATGGATGTCCCGATTTTAGGCGTAATAGCTGCCGGACAACCTATTGAAGTAATCGAAGTGCCAAACGAAACCATTACCATTACCAAAGATGAAATAAGCAAGCAGGGAAAACATTATGCTTTGCGAGTGCAAGGCAACAGCATGATTAACGATGGAATTTTTGATGGCGATATTGTTGTTATCCGAAAACAAGAAGTAGCCGATAACGGACAAACAGTAGTCGCCATTATTGATGACAATCAAGCAACGCTCAAAAAATTATACCGAGAAAAAGGAAAATTTCGGCTTCAGCCGGCAAATCATACCCTTTTTCCGATTTATCGCGATGAGGTAGAAGTTCGTGGCGTTGTCGTAAAAATAATCCGTAACCTTGAATCGCAAATTGAGAAAGACCAATCAAACGAAAAATACATCCGCCGAATAGATTACTCATGGGATTATCGTGGAGAAAATACCAAAACATATACTCATGGAATTCACACTTACCCCGCAATGTTCATTCCGCAAGTCGCGCGTAGATTGTTAGAAACTTACAGCAAAGAGGGTGATACCATTTGCGATATTTTTTGCGGTTCTGGCACGAGCCTTGTGGAAAGCAGGGTTTTGAATAGGAACGCTTATGGCATTGATCTAAATCCGTTGGCAATTTTTCTTGCCAAAGCGAAAACTGCGCCAATCAATCCCCAAAAACTAACGAGAGAGTATATTGCTCTGTTGAGTAAATTAGAAAAGATAAAAGATAGCGAAATTAAAAAACCGGAATTCAAAAACATTGATTTTTGGTTTAAAGAAAAAGTAATCATTAAATTAGCGAGGCTCAAAAAGGCAATTCAAGAAATTGAAGATAAAGCTATACGAAATTTTTTGATGGTCGCTTTCAGCGAAACTGTGCGCTACGCCTCAAATACCAAAACTGGCGAGTTTAAGTTGGTTAGAATCAAAGGAGAGAAACTAGAGAAACACGATCCTGATGTTTTTGGTATTTTCCGAAAAAAAGCAGAAGCGAACATTGCGGGGGTTGGGGAATTTTACAAAGAAGCAAAAAGGGGTGTTTGGACAAAAATTATCTTCGGTGATTCGTCAAAGGAAAACGGCATAAAAGACAATTCCATTGACTGTATTATCACCTCGCCACCGTATGGCGATAGCCGAACAACAGTTGCCTATGGGCAGTTCTCTCGTCTATCTTCGCAATGGATTGATATTTTTGACGACCCAAATGACGCTTCTGGAGTTGATAACGAATTGCTTGGAGGTAGAGCCACTAAAACATTATCCCATTTTCTCTCGTCAGATTACCTCAATGACTCGCTAGACAAAATCGCAAAACAAGACGAAAGCCGCGCTAAAGATGTTTTGAGTTTTTACATTGACCTGAATGATTGCCTAAAAAGAGCGCATGAGATACTAAAACCGAAAAAGTATTTTTGTCTTGTTATCGGCAACCGGCTAGTAAAACAAGTCCGTATTCCTACAGATTTTATTATCGCCGAGTTGGCGGAAAAAATAGGTTTTACTTGCGAAGATATTTTTGTTCGCAACATCCCAGGGAAAAGGATGCCTATTAAAAATTCTCCGACAAATATTGTTGGTGCGCTTGAAGAAACAATGAATAAGGAGAGTATTGTTATACTACGCAAAAACTAAATCAACCGTACTTTGTTTCTAAAGCAGTTGTAGAGTTTGTTGATTTTCACTCTAAAACCGGTTCCGTGATTTCTCACGCTTCTGTTTGGGCGGTAATACATACGAAAATCAACTACGATATGATCTTTCTTTACCATTTTCTTAAACAACTCAAAATCAAAACCACTCAATAAATACGCTTCGTTGAAATGGAAAAGCTCCTTGCCTTTCATTTTTTTTGTATCGGCAAGGACATATACCAGGGCGGGTAATTTATCACCAAATTTCTTTTGTACAGACTCGACATTCCAGTAGATATTTAGGCGTTTCCCTTTACCTTGAACGCGAATTTTGTCTCCCGCAACAGAAAGTTTAAGCGATTGATTGTTGTATCTTTTGCACAATAATGTTGAGTGTAATTCTTTTGATCTGCCATTATCTCGTTTTGAATAGCCGAAACCATCAAGCAACATTCGGTCCCTATCGCCA
>MFIK01000016.1:0-6227 GCA_001778875.1 Candidatus Giovannonibacteria bacterium RIFCSPLOWO2_02_FULL_43_54
CTCAACGCCCGCGGCTTTCCGCAAAAGATCAGAGGCGGGAGGCGTTTTTAATTTAAAATCAAAGGTCCGGTCCTGGTAGATCGTGATCTCAGCGGGTACAATATCCCCGGCCATACTTGCCGTCGCTTCGTTGAATTTCTTTACAAATTCGCCGATGTTGATGCCGTGCTGGCCCAATACGGGACCCAAAGGAGGAGCAGGGGTCGCTTTCCCCGCCGGCGCCTGAACTTTTACTATTACTTTAATTGCTTTTGCCATAATATGTGATGCTAATATGCTAATTTCATGCTAATAATGCAAATTGCTAATGAATTATTCGCAATTTGTAGATTGGCATAACATTCGTTGATTAGCATCATAGCTTAGAGTTTTTTAACCTGCAAGAAATCAAGCTCCACCGGGGTTTCCCTGCCAAACATCGAAACCAATACCTTTATCTTGCCGCGCGCTTCATCTACCTCGCTAACTTTTCCTTCAAATTCCTTAAATGGGCCGTCATTGATACGCACCGGGTCGCCAATGGCAACGTCTATCTTGTGGGTCGGCTCTCCTTTGCCCATTCTTGCAAAAAGTCCATCGATCTCTTTTTTATCCAACGGCACAGGCGTCGTGCCGGAGCCCACAAAACCGGTAACTCTTGGAGTGTTCCGAACAACATACCAAGAAGCGTCGGTAACTATCATCTCAACTAAAACATAACCTTGATATATCTTCTCTTCCACAACGCGCCGCTTGCCGCCTTTTATTTTTATTTTTTTCTCGATTGGAACCAAGACCTGAAAGATCTGGTCCTCCATTCCCAAAGATTCAATGCGTTGTTTTAAATTGCGCGCTACGGCATCCTCATAGCCGGAGTATGTATGCACCGCGTACCAATTTTTTCCGAATTCTGATGTTTGTTTAGGCATAGAATACTAATTACTAATTTTTTACTAATTTACTAATATATAATTTTATTCGTATATTCGTATTCGATTCGTTATTGGTATTTTATATAATCAGCTGTAAAACGGATGCAAAAATATAATCAAACGCGCCCAAAATTGCCGCTACCCCCAATGAGACCGCGATAACCACTATCGTGTAGCGGATGGTTTGTTGGCGCGTCGGCCAGTTCACCTTTTTCATCTCCACGCGCGTGTCTTTAAAATAATTTACTATATTGTTCCACATGATGCTAATCAGCTAATTTTATGCTAATAATGCTAATTGCGAATTAATTTTATTTGCAATCCGTAGATTGGCATTACATTCGTATATTGGCATCTTTCGGGCATTTTTAAAAGGCCCCCTGGCCCCTTATTTCAGAGTATACCCCCTTGCCAAAAGAAGTCAAGCTGGGTCGACATGTCCTTAAAAGAAGTCCGCTGCTCGCGATAAGGCGAGGTGATTCATTTCCTCATCGTTATAATTATCAACATGCGAAGATATGCACAAAAACACGATAATCGTCCCTTTCACAGCAAACCACATTCTAGGGAATTGATTTGGGCGTAAACCGGAATTCGGCATAACAAGTTCAACTTTCCAAAGCGCCCAAATGTCATTTTGCGTAATGCGATGTAATTTTGCCGGCGCAATAACTTGTTGTGGATTTATGGGGTGAAATTGTTTTTCACACAATCTTTCAAATATAGAAAGTCCGTCGCGTATAGTACGAAACCGCCGCTCTAAAGCGGTGATTTCTTTCTGAACGCCATCGTGGTACAAAAACTGAATCATGAATCGCTAAAATCTGTGCCGCGATAGAAAGCCAATTCGTATGGAATCTCTTTTCGCAATTCTGTGCCAATATATGGTGCTTCGGCATGAGATAATTCTTCTAATTGTTTTCCGTTGAGATGCCCATACTTAACAACAATCCTATCAAGCATATTTCTTTCTTCGGTATCAAAAACGGTTAAATCCGGTTCGGTAAGGCATTTATATACCTCTGTTGGATTGTACCCTTCCGGCCCCTCCGCGTGCTCAATTACTAGTGTTTTGTTTTTTGCCATTTCGGCAGTAATTTCTTCCAACGCAGACGGCACAGGACCCATCGGAAAGGCGCGATAAACATCGCCAGTTATTGATTTCTGGGTTTTTTCGTATAAATCAAAATCGGCAAAATAGAGCAATTTTGCCAGTTTTTTCTTGCCGCGCACCTCGCCTTTTAGCTTCTGGCACAAGTACAAAACGGCATTCTGATATTTTTTCTTATGCAGAGCCATATTGCTCACATTATATCAAAAATGGCGATAAAAACAAGCCAAGCCTCATGCCCTATGCACGCGCAAATCCCCGCCGTTTTTAGAAAATATTATAAAAACTGTTCTTGCTAGATACTATACATGATTTTTTATTTCTTCGTTTTTCTTTTTTACTTCTCTCAAAATAAAAAATAATATCTCGACATATTTTTTTATCTTAGCGTGTTCTTGATTACCTACTTTACGCATTACATCATCAAGAAAATCGTATCGAATCTTGGTGAAATCTTCTATATAAATTTCCTGGTTGTCCGTAGCTATGATTTTATATTGACTACCATTCTTTCTCCCAGCCCAACAATATCAGAAGCCGCTTTCGCAAAAATTGCGGATTCAACCAAATCTGTTTCTTTCCCTCCAGACTCCATTTGGATAAATCCTTTTTGGTTTTTCATAAAATTTGTCTGGCGGAGAAAATCTATTTAAAAAGTTAATGTTTTATTTAAATATCCAAATTCTTCACCGTCTTGGCATGCGTCTGAATAAATAACTTGCGCGGAGCAACATCGTCTCCCATCAAAACATCGAAAATTTTGTCGGCTTCTTTGGCATCTTCAATTTTAACCTGCAGGAGTACGCGTGAGGCCGGATTCATTGTTGTGTCCCCCAATTCATCCGCGTTCATCTCCCCCAAACCTTTGTACCGCTGAATATTCGGGTTGTCATATCCTTTTGCTAACTTATCTTTCTCTTCGTCCGAGTAAGCATATTTAAAATCTTTTCCTTTTTGAATTTTGTAAAGCGGAGGCTGGGCTATATAAATGTACCCGTTATTGATCAGCGGCAAAAAGTATCTATAAAAAAGCGTAAGCAAAAGCGTTCTGATGTGCGCGCCATCAACATCCGCATCCGTCATGATAATTATGCGGTGATATCTCAATTTTGAAAGATCAAAGCTCTCGGCGATCGCCGCACCAAGCGCAATTATCAAATGCTTGATTTCCTGCGATGTCAGCATTTTATCCAAACGCGCTTTCTCAACATTCAAAATTTTACCCCGCAGAGGCAAAATTGCCTGAAACCTTCGGTCCCTAGCCTGCTTGGCGGAGCCGCCGGCTGAATCTCCCTCAACAATGAAAAGCTCCGATTCGGCCGGATTTCTCGACTGGCAATCGGCGAGTTTTCCGGGAAGTGCTAAACCCTCCAGCGCGCCTTTGCGTAAAATAGTGTCTTTAGCCGCTTTTGCCGCTTTCCTGGCTTTTAGCGCCAAAATAACTTTCTCCAACATCGCACGCGCGTCCTGCGGATGCTCCTCTAAAAACGCAGTAAGCGATTCGCCCAAAACCGACTCAACCGCTGTCCTCGCTTCCGGATTTCCAAGCTTGGCCTTGGTCTGTCCCTCGAACTGCGGATTTTTTAATTTTATTGAAATTACAGCAGTAAGCCCCTCTCTCACATCTTCTCCGGTCAGGTTTTCTTCGGATTCTTTCAGATACCCGTTCTTCCTCGCGTAAGAATTCAAAACGCGCGTGAGAGAAGTCCTGAAGCCGGTCGCGTGCATTCCTCCTTCCGGGTTTAAAATATTATTCGCGAAAGCAAGCTCTCTCGACTGCAGATCGTCAACGTATTGCAGAGCGATCTCAACGGCCATACCCTCGGCATCTTTTTGGACATAAAAAATCTTATCATGCTTTGGATTCATTCCTTCGTTCAAATATTTCACGTAAGAAGCCACGCCCCCTTCAAAATAGAACGCGTAAGAAGTGTGTTCGGATTTTTCTTTTTCGCGCTCATCGTTGATGCTTATTTTTATCCCTTTGGTGAGATAGGCCTGCTGGCGCAAACGTTCCAATATCTTCTTCCAGTCATATTCCGGAATCTTGTTTGTCTTGCTGTCCGTAAAAATTTCCGGATCGGGCTCGAACGTAATGGCAGTGCCGTTTTTTTTGCCCTTGCCGACTTTCTGGACTTTTGTCTTGGGTTTTCCGCGCTGATACTCCTGCGCCCAAACTTCGCCAGCGCGGCAAACTTCCGCGCGTAGCCACATTGAAAGCGCGTTCACCACGGAAACTCCGACTCCGTGCAAGCCTCCGGAAACTTTGTATCCGGCGCCGCCGAATTTTCCTCCGGCGTGCAATGTTGTGAGAACCGTCTCAAGGGCGGATTTTTTGGTTTGTTTATGAAGGTCGATTGGAATTCCCCTTCCGTCATCCAAAACTTTCACCCTGCGCTCGGGCAATAATGTAATCGCGATATGCTTGGCGTATCCCGCCATCGCTTCGTCGATTGAGTTGTCGACGACTTCCCAGATTAAGTGATGCAAACCCTCCGCTCCGGTGCTCCCAATATACATACCAGGGCGCTTCCGAACAGGGTCCAGTCCCTCCAAGACCATAATGTCTTGGGCGGTATAACTCCCCCCTTTACCCCCATCATTTTTGGGCGCTTTTTTAGGTGTCTTTTTAGGCATTTTAATAGTTTGATTTTAGCATAAAAACAGAACCCATGCAAACAAAAATGCCCTAATAAATAGGGCTTAAAATAATGGTTTTTACGAAATAATCATGTTCTCTAAATCTTTTGAAAATAGTGTGAGGTTTCGACAGCCAGTTTTGGTGACAAGCACCATGTCTTCGATGCGAATGCCGCCAAAAGGAATAATAGTTGGATAATCATAACTTTTATGATAATAAAGCCCTGGCTCAACCGTTACAACATTTCCTTTCTGCAAAATGCATTTGATAGAACTTACCCATGGCGGCTCGTGGATATCGATACCAACACCGTGCCCAACGCCGTGAATGAATCCCTCCATCGGACACTTTTTTATTTCGGTGGGATAGCTATGAACATTGAAATAATCCAGAGTCGCGTTGTAAATTGTTTCTCCGTCTATCCCCGCTCTAACTAATCTAATACCCATCTCCTGAGCGGAACGAACTGTTTCATACATATTCTTCAGTGCTTGCGACGGCTCCCCTTTAAAAATCGTCCGTGTCATATCAGCATAATAATGCGTTTTCATCGAAAGCGGAAAAACATCCATTACTATCGGCTGATAAGCCTGTAACGGACCGGAGCCGGCGCAATGCGGATCGGCGGCTTGTAGACCACAAGAAACAATTGTATCGATTCCAAGATATCCTTGCTGATATAGCTTAACATCAATAATTTTTCGCAACATTTCAGACGTAACAACGATTTCTTCTTCAACCAGTTCGCGTCCGTAAATAATCCTATCTTCCATAATTTGGCATGACCGCAGATAATCCATTGCCTTGCCAACAGCAACTTCCACCGCTCTCTGCGCTTTTTCGATTTCTCCAATTTCCCAATCAGTTTTTATCGCGCGCTTGGGATAAAAAGGCGCGAGAGCCAGCGCAACTTCAAACGATTTCGCGAGCTTGTCTTTCAAGCCGCATGGGAATGTGTCCGGTACTATAATTTTTTTAACACCCTGCCACTTCAGAAAATTTTCAAGATATCCCCGGCTTTTATTTTTATAATCATTGGCGTTCACAGCCTCAATACCTATATTTAATTCTTTCTTTGCGCGCTCAAGTTCCAAGGGGCCGATCAGAAGATACGATTTACCGAAATCTACCAAATCGTCTTCATCTAATAAAATATCAACAAGAAAAAACGGATCCGGCGCCTTAAACCCAGTACGCCACAAAATATCCGCCGAAAAATGCGGCGGCCCAAGATCGGTCGCCCCCCAAAGCACTAAAGCTGTTTGACTTATTTTTTTCTTCAAAAAACCATCCTCATATATCTGAAAGAAAAGTAGCAGAAATCCTATTTCTTTGCAACTATAACCCTTCCCTTCCAAAGCCCCAAAAAATCTTTTGCACAAATGAATTTATTCATTCCTTCCGACGCTTTTTTCGCGTCCGGGTCATGGTAATAAAAACCTTTGAGCGCATCGCTTTCTTTTTTAAAACCAATGAGGAGTATCAGGTGCCCTCCCGTGCCGCTCTTTACCGAAGCAAGAACCGGAATATTTTCTTCAAGAATTGAGACAATAATCCCAACGCC
>MFIK01000016.1:6239-25142 GCA_001778875.1 Candidatus Giovannonibacteria bacterium RIFCSPLOWO2_02_FULL_43_54
ATAATCCCAACGCCATTTTTGTTGGAAACCGACCTGCCTGCCGGCAATGCAGGGCTTTCAACATTTGGCCACTCTTTCCTGAAAGAATTTTCAAAACCGTGTTTTTTAGCAATCAAAACCAAACCCTCGTGTATCCATCCGACATCTGGTTTATAAGCGCCCAAAGATAATCCTTCTTTTATCAAACCATCTAAACTTAAATTCCCATCCGCATTATCAAAAAAATCCATCGCCATCTTGAGCGAAGCAATTCCGCAACTGCGATATTGCCAATCCGCATCTTTCACGTCTCGCCACTGCGAATAATACGGCGCATTAAGCAAAATTTTATTGTTACCGTCCATATTTAGCTTTATTATAGCTCATTTTTAAGCTATTGACAAATAGCTATTTTGAGTGTATACTTCGCAACAGAGTCCTGATCTAAATATCAACCCTAACCAAGGAGCGGAAAATGCGAAAAAGATACCAGATTGATGATTGCCTTGAAGACATTGAGTTGGGAGAAGAACTGTTGTCCATACCTTCAAGTGGAATGGGAAAAAACAGCCTCAAAGGCCAACGGGTTGTTATTGAGGTTTTCGATCGGATTTTTCGTGACGGCCGTGTAAGTTACGAGTGGGCTATGGCCGATCAAACAATTTCAGCCGGTGGGATGGAAAAGGCAAGCGATTGCGTTGAAGACATCGTGGATACGCTTCGGGAAACTAACCCGAAGCACATCGAGCTTATGTTTCCTCCGGTTAAGCTAAGCCGGGGAAAAACCTACATCAGCCGGCGAAAACGGGTCACGAAACTAGAGATCGCGGGCTTCAAAGCCGCTATCCAGGGAATGATGGTTATCTCGATCGCCGAATAAATAGGCATCGCAAGAGGCCAGCGCTTGTGCGCTGGCCTCATTTTTTTATAAAAATTTTAATTACCTTAATTCCGCGTTAAATTGTTTGGCGGTTTCGCCATAAATCTTGTTTTGGATAGCGTCCACCTCTTCGGAAACCAATGTCCTCTCGTTAGAGCGGTAGACTATGCGGTAAGTGTAGCTTATTTTTCCCTCGCCGAATTTCGCTGCATTCTCGTATTTATCCAAAAGCTCCACCTGCTCCACCAAATCCCCTCCAAGATCGCGTATTAAATCAAAATAATTATTAGGCACGAAATCGTTTTTAACTACAAATGAAATGTCGCGGGTTATCGGAGGATATTTTGAAACTTCTTTAAATTTATTTCCGAGCTTCAGTTGTTTTTTGACTCTGGGGTCTTCAGACCACAAGAGCCTGATATCCGGCAGACTCATGGAAGCCATGGCCAATCTCTCTAAACCAAAACCAAAGGCCCAGCCATGGTATCCGGTAAGGCCAAAATTAGAAAGTACACTTTTTCTTGCCATGCCGGAGCCAAGCATTTCTATCCATTGCCCGTTAATTTCCGCCTCCATCTCAAAACTCGGGTCAGTGTAAGGGAAATTGTGATCATAAAATCTAAAGTTTACATCTCCAAAAATACTTCTGGCAATTTCCGAAAGAGTATTTTTTAAATCTTCCGGCGTTATGTTTTTTTTGTCGTCAGGCCCGATGTAAAGCCCCCCGAACTGATGAAATACGTTCATATGGCTTCGGTCAATCTCATCTTTTCTGTATACTTTTCCGTAGCAAATCACACCCAAAATTTCTTTATTTTCGATCCTTTTTTTAATTTCAGAATGGTTTAAATAATAGTACCAAAATACCGTATCATGAGTCCTTAACACATTGTCGTCGCCGATATAATAAGTATCTGACTTGCTGCGCGCAGGATGCCCCGGCGGCATATTGAACAGATCAAACAAAATGTTAGTTGGTATGATCTCCGGAATTTGAATCACATCGAACCTTTCGAGGCTCTTGACTCTTGAAGCTCTCTCAACTATTTCTTTGAGTGGGCTCCCGGCTGCGCGCGAAAGATCCGGCATATTCAAAAACCGCGCCATCCGCTTGGAATCGGCGTCGTTCTTTTTTTCGAGCTCCGCTTTCAGTTTCGCCTCCTCCGGCGAATCGATTTTTATATATTGTTTTTCCAAATTTTTACTGAACATGATTAATACTTTACAAAAATCTTTTGATCACGGCAATGGGCTTTTTCTTTCTTAAAAATGTTTTTATGCCTTCGATGACCACTTTTCCGTCTTCTTTTATCAATTCGGGGCGGTAAATATCCTCGTACTTTCCGATTATCCTCCGCCTTTCCGCATGGATGACTTTACCGTCGCCCAGATAAATTCCGACATGCCCGATGCCTTTAGGAAAATATTTATTGTATCTTCCCAACTCTCCTTTCATAAAAACCAAATCGCCGCCTTTAATATTTTTCAAGTCCGCCCTTTTCCCCGCCATCGCTTGCTCTATCGCGGTCCTCGGCAATTTAATTCCGATTTTTTGAAAAACATATTGCGTAAAAAGCGAACAATCAAAAAACCGCGGCGCGTCCGCCATCTTCGCCCCGTATTTGTACGGCCTGCCTTTCAGGCTCTCGGCAATACTGATTACTTTTGAGATTTTATATTCTTTCCTGTTCATTTGTTATTTTTGAACCTCACGCCGACCTATAATTACATTTGCCTTATTCGCCATAAACATTAAAAAATTATATCTTGATTCGCTTTCAAATCCGTTTTCTTTTGCGAAATTTTTTTTATATTCGTCTATATCGCCCATTTCGATGCTTTTGCCGCGAATCTTCCGCCACATTGCCATATCGTCTTCGTTCAATTCGTCCGTATTAATTCCTTTCGGAAAATCTCCTTCGTTCTCCGGATTTTTTGCCGCCTTCTCCATCTCTCTCCTGAAATCCGTCATCGTGTATTCTTTTGGCTGTTCGTTAACCATAAAATTATTTAATTAAATCTTTAAACTCCTCCACCATCGGTACGTGCTCGGGGTCGACATGATAATGTTTTGCCATATAATACGCGGCCCAGTCGGCGATAAGCAATGTCCGGAATATCCTTTCAAAAAGATCCCCGCCTTCAATACCCGCCTCGTCAGTTCCAAAACCTTTTTTTTGGAAAAGTTTTTCCAAAACCGCCGCGCGCCTATTTATCCTCGGATGGTCAGTTTTATCCTTCAAAAATATAAAATGGAATTTTTCCGACAATTCTCTTGTGTTGGGGCGGGTATCGAAACCGGTCATCTCATTGTGGTTCAGTTCCGGGAAATAATTGGCGAACGCCGGGACTTTTCCGGTTTCATTGAATTTTATCTTCCAGATGCGCGCGAGGGCAAAATTTTTATTTGAAGAATAGATCACGGGCACCTTTACATGCAAATTAGCGGCAAGCGCCTTTCCTTCCGTTTCCGCGTGCGCCGAGTTCAGTTTTTTTGCCAGCATTTTTAATTCTTTCATTTTTTCCTCTTCGTACATTAATTTGAGCAGTGCCAACATCAAATAACCGGTCGCCATACGCGGCTGGATGCCGATATCAGGAATGAGAACATACGGCACTTTGTGTTCTTGAGCCAACTCCAAAAGTTTTCCGCCGGTCGTTATCGCCGCAACCGGTAGCCCTCTTTTTTTTGCTTCCAAAAAAGCATCAATTGTTTCTTCCGTATTGCCTGAATAAGAACTTGCGATAACAAGCACGTCCTTCGACCCGGACTTCCGCAATACGGTTTCCGGCAAACCATAGTCCCTGTGAACCGTAATCTCAATATCCTGCAAAACCATTTTTAAAAGATCGGCTGCCAAAGCCGAGCCGCCCATTCCGGCAACAATCACTTTTTGATACGCAAAAAGTCCGCCGGCGTTCCCGATCTCGGGCTCCCATTCAAACTGTTTCGGAAAATTCTTTATCCCGTTAGAAAATTTTGAATTGTCGCTTCTACCCTGATTGATTTCTATTGGCATATATTAAGTATAACAAATTCGTCTAATATAAATTTTCTAACGGGATTTATTGCTTCAAGCATTGCTTAATTATACAATTTCTGCTTAAATTCAGCCAGATTTGATATTTTAATGAAATATCTGGTGCTTGGCTGCGGAGCCGATTCCATGGGCGAAGCCATTGCAGCGAGGCTCTTAAAAGAAGAAGAGGCGCAGGTTTTCGTTACCGACCAAAATTTGGCGAATGTAGATAGAACTTACGGCAAAATAAAAAAAACGCTCAACGCGAATCTCAAGTGGTTTCTGCCGGACGGCGCGGGATTGGATATTATAAAACAGAAATGGTACCTGCCTTTATTTTTTAAGGATTTTGACATTATTATAAGCGCTATTCCTGCGGCACTGAACCCAATCATCGCGGAAGCGGTGATTATCGCGAATGAAAGGTACGGTGAGAAAAAAACGAACTACCTCGACCTCGGCGGTGTACTTGGTATAACCAAAAAGATCATTTTCGGAAAAAAACCCGATCTTGCGCGCCGGGCGGCGGACTTGGGAATTTCTTTGGTGCCCGATTGCGGGTTGCAACCGGGCCTCGGCAATATTATTGCAATGGAGCTTCTGGAAAAATTCGACCCGAAGCAAAGACTCGAGTCACTGATCATTTATGTCGGTGGGCTCCCCTACAATTTCACCGACCCTCCATATTATAAAAAACTATTCAACCTTGGAGGCCTTGCCGAGATATATTACAATTCTCCGCTGGTATTACACAAAGGAAGGCCGATAAAAATCAGGAAATTTTCGCATTACGAAACAATATCTACGCGCGAATTCGACCTCTATTTTAGTTCTCCGGACACGGTAAAATTCGAAGCGGCGGTAACCGGCGGATTGGGATCATTACCCTATTATCTGAAAAACCACGTTGAAACTCTTCGAGAAAAAACTCTGCGGTTCGAGGGCCATTATAAGAGAGTCAAGGCCATACCGCGCGGAAAATTCGAGGAAATTTTCACTCATTGGCTCGAAAGCTTCCAGGTCACCAAAAAAGATTTTACGGTAATGAAAGTGGTTGCCATCAGCAAAAGCGCGATTGCCGATGAACGCATCAAAATCGAGAAACTACTCTACTCCGAATCTGATGAGAATTGGACCTCGATGCAAAAAACAACCGGGTTTACTACGGCTGTATTGGCAAAGCTCATCGCCGATGGATATGCGAGCCCAGGGGCTTACCCTCCGGAAATAGCGCTTGACCCGAAAGTTGTTCTCAAGACTCTCGAAAAAGATTTTAATATTTATGAACGCACAACCCCGCTCAAATGAGCGGGGTTTTTTATTTGTGCCGGCAAATAAAAAAAACTACTTTTTTGAAGTAGCTTTTAGAAATCCTTTTTCTTTGGCAACGGTTAAAATTTCTTTTATGGCGAGACGTTCTAATGCGGCTTTTAACTCCTTGTCTGTCCGCGCTTTTACCGCCAGGTCATTGGCCTCAACTAATTTGGCAAATTGGGCTTTGCCTACGAAAAAAAGCGTTCCGGTGGTGCAAAGATTGATGCCATACCGGTTTCTTTGTCTTTGATACGCCTCGCTCTCAAAATCCTTGTTATATGCCGCGGTATATACGACCAGCACTTCGTCCCGGTAAAAGCCCAGAGGCAATCCGTAGCTTCCGTTGGACACAACCTGGCAAACATCGCCGTACTTAAGCTCCACGTATTTTGACTTTAATATGTCAGCATTCTTAACAACGACATCTACCAAGTAACCTGAGTGCAATTCATAATTTAAGCCGATTTCCCTGCCAAGCTCTATTTTCGACGCTTCCTGTTTGTCCTCCGGATTGCAGCCGGCAACTAAAGACAAAACAATGACCATCCCGAGCAGATTCCGATAAAACATATCGCCACTCCTATGATAAGATCTGAATAAATTCCTATCATACAATATATTGTCCGTCAATACGCGGTTCAAATCCCTGCCATTACACCGACATAAAACAAAAACTGCCACTGGAAGCGATGGCAGTTTTTGTTTTTGCGCGGTCGATGGGATTTCTTTTTGCTCCGACAAAAAGCCTGGGCGCCTCACACAAGAAGAAATAGGAACTCAGCGCCCTTCAAATCCCTTCAGAGCCATAGCAAAAAATAAAATACCCGTTAAGAACGGGTTTTTTATTTTTCGTGCGCGGTCGATGGGATTTGAACCCACGATCTTCCCCGTGACAGGGGGACATGTTAACCAGGCTACACCACGACCGCATATTCCAAAAAATTCAGTGGCTGAGGTGGGAATCGAACCCACGACCCCGGCTTTATGAGTGCCGTGCTCTAACCAACTGAGCTACCCAGCCTTTCTAAATAAATATACAATAAAATCGCAAAAATAAAAAGCCCTGCACGAATGCGGGGCTATTTTGGAGTAGCTATGCCTTGTGATTCAATATATTTTTTTTCGCTATACCATGTGTCCGCCAGCCAGTTCCGGAAAGACTGCTCATCTATGCCTCCGCATATCGGAACTGTGGCTTGCAATAAATTCCCTAAAATTACGACCGAGGGAAACACTCCAGCCATGATCAAACCGTTGCATTCGAATACAACATCGCCAAACCACACATTTAAGGTCTCTTTTTTTATCGTAAGGCCGTAAATAAAAACCGGATGCAGCTGATTATTCGTGAGCGTTTTTTTAACAAATTCGTCGAGCTTAACCCGTACGACAGACTCAACGGAATAGTAAAATTCCGCCCGTATCGCAATGCCTTTGATGTTCTCGTTCTGTAAAGCGGCATTAAATTGTTCCTGTGAGTTGATGAAAGTCAGATCATTCTCGGCTGATTTTACGATAAAAGGATCAAACATTAATATTGAAAAAACTACGATATAAAATAATTTCTTCATTTTTAGCCGAACACCTAAAAGCACTCTAGCATGTTAAATAAGCAATACAAAACCCCTCAAAAATGAGGGGCTTTTACTCTTTACTCAATTCTTTATAGAGAAGAGGAATATCGACCTGTTCGGTCTTGAACTTGCCGCTGTCAAAATCATATATGTAAATATTTTGCCATTCAAAACAAATGATCGGCTTTGCGAAATAAACATCGCTTCTGACGGTTTTTACCGGAACATCGCTTGCCTTATAGATGCAGGTTTTAAATTCCATTGCGGCGCTTACCGCTCCCATTCCGCCGACAAAGGCACCGCTGGGATAATCTGTTAAATAAACCACCGGCGCGTTCGGCTTTTCGGCCCCGTAATACTGCCTGGTACGATTGTCATACGATCCCAAAACCTTATTCCATCGCAAATAATAAAATCTGCCATCGTCGGGATCGCTGTTGTACGCGGGATCTGAGTCGCGCGAATCTATTACCCATTCGGGAAAGAAAAATTGTACCGTTTCTTCGAAATTCTCAGTAACAGTCCCGATAATTTTATCGATCGTTCCGTTGGCATTTTTAGAACTATAAAATGCTCCGCCCCTGATAAATTGGACGACGGCGAATTTTTCGAGCGATGACACCGAATCGGTTTCATATTCAATAACTATACCATTGCCATAACTCGGATAATCAGGGTCATCGGCAAACCACACTTCATAAGCCTTGTAGATAAGCGAAACCCTTTTAAGGTCGCATGTGCCATTTGTATCGCAATCAGGATTAAAAAATGTCCGAACGGTTTTTGAAATATCATGCACATGACCCTTGCCGTTAAAATGTGCGTAAGAAAGAACCGGAAACAGCATAAAAAGCAAAAATCCAGCAAGCAAAGATAATTTCTTCATTTTCAATATGCATCTAAGACAAAGCTTAAGATATTAGGACAAAAGAACAATATTGCTAAAATAATCTTTCGTGTCACTTTGTCTAATCAGAAAAACACTCGCCATTGACATTTTATAGTAATAATGTATACTTAAAATAATATCAGCTAACTATTTTTATATGGGAAATTTCAACAGAAGAGACGACAGAGGCGGTGACAGAGGAGGGTTCAAGCCAAGAAGAGATGTAACGATGCACAGGGCGACATGTAGCAATTGCGGGCAAAGCTGCGAAGTCCCGTTCCGTCCGACAGGCGACAAACCGGTCTATTGCAACAATTGTTTTGGAAAGATGAGAAATGCCGAAGGCGGCGCAGGCTCCGGAAAAGACAAATTCCAGCGGCGCGATTTTGGCGGAGCGCCGCAGAGACAAAATTTTGAAGGCAATAAGCAGGGCGGAAATGCGGACATCGTGCACCAGCTCGAAGCGTTAAACGGAAAACTCGACAGGATTTTGCGTACGTTGGAAAAGCCGGCTTCGGCCGCGGCACCTATAGCGGCAAAACCCGGTACTCTGAAACAAGCCGTAAAGAATGCGGTCAATCAAAAGAAGAAAAAGTAAACTTTGACAGTTATCTTGCCGGAAATAGTTCGCAAAAAACCGGCCTTGCAAAAGGCGGGTTTTTTGCTTATAATTACTTTCACATCGCGGGGTAGAGAAGTGGTATCTCGCAAGGCTCATAACCTTGAGACCTGGGTTCAAATCCCAGCCCCGCTACCACGAAAAATTAGATATAATTTTTGTGAACCGATCAAACACATTAATACCCGCCCATAGCTCAATTGGCAGAGCAGGTCCCTCTTAAGGACAAGGTTGTAGGTTCAATTCCTACTGGGCGGAAAATTTAATATTTTCATGGAAGCGTGGCTGAGCGGTTGAAGGCGCCGCTCTCGAAAAGCGGTATACTCGAAAGGGTATCGGAGGTTCGAATCCTCCCGCTTCCGAAAATCTGTTACAATATCTTTATGTTTGGATTTGCCTCGTTCGGAGTTGACGCGCTCGCAATCATAGATATTTTAGTCGTAGCAATATTGGTCTACGCAGTTATTTTGCTTTTCGAAAAAGCGCATTCGCTTTTTCTTTTTAACGGTATCGCGATCCTTTTTCTGGTTTATGTCGCGGCGCGATATTTAAATCTTCATCTTACAACAACCCTTTTTAACGCGTTCTTCGGATTCGTAGCTATAATATTGGCCGTGGTCTTCCAAAGAGAGCTGCGGAGATTTTTTGAATGGCTTTCCGCTTGGAACAAATTTCCTTACGCCAAACGGGAAATAATATCCGAGATCGTCTCCAATGAGATAATTCATACGGTTAACGACTTGGCAAATGCAAAAACCGGCGCGCTGATTGTTTTACAGGGCGACGAAGCGATCGAAAGTTTTTTGGAGAACGGCATTTTTCTCGGCGGTAAAGTTTCCCGCGAGCTCTTATTGAGTATTTTTGATACATCTTCCCCTGGGCACGACGGCGCCGTAATAATAACCGGCGATAGGGTAAAAATGTTCGGGGCGCACCTGCCTTTGGCGCGAAAGGCAGAGGCCACCAAAAATTTCGGCACAAGACACCGCGCCGCCCTCGGATTAGCTGAACGCTCCGACGCGCTCGTCATTGCAGTATCGGAAGAAAAAGGAACCGTATCGCTCGCGGAAAACGGCGAAATCAAAGCGATAAACGATGAGAATGAGCTTGCGTTCAGAATTCATGATTTCTTAAGAACGCGTCTTCTTGAAGAAACCGGCGGCAAAACAAGTTGGATCCCGCAAGGAAATATGCGGGAAAAAATAGTTGCCCTTGCCATAGCCGTTTTGCTATGGTTCGCGCTTGCATCATAAACAAGAGTTGTAACCAGTCCCTTTTCTGAAACGTTTGCATAAGAAGACATGGGTTTTTGAAGTGCCAAAAGGCAAAAAGGTTCTAATTGTGGGCACGGGCACTATCGGTGAACCGCTGATTCATCTCTTCACGAAAGAGCGCAAGGAAATCGGCTTGGGTGAAATATTTTTTTACAAACGCTCCCCTTTGGAAGAAGAGGCGGACAAAGTCAAAGACATGACAGAAGCCGGAGCGCTATTGATCGTTGAGAATAAAGAAAAAGAAAAGAAATTCCTTGAACTCGGCCTTTATCCGGTCGGAACGTTCCCAAAAATTGCAAAATCAGTCGACGTTATTGTTGATTGTACGCCTGAAGGAAATAAGCTCAAAGAAAAATTTTATAATTCTCTTCCGAAAGTAAAAGGGTTCATTGCCCAAGGCAGTGAAAAAGATTTCGGAAAACCTTATGCCTGGACAATAAATGATTCCGCGCTAACTCCGGAAAACCGGTTTATCCAAATAGTAAGCTGTAATACGCACCAGATGCTTTGCGTCATAAAAAGCATCACAATGGCGCACGGATACCTAAATCTGCAATACGGAATTTTCACTATTTTCCGGCGCGCGAGCGATATTAGCGAAGATAAGGGAATTTTAGGCGTTGAATTTGAAAAATATTCGCATCCTCCTTACGGCTCGCATCAGGCGGACGACGCGGCAAGAGTATTAAGGACTCTTTACAAAGACAGAGAGTTTTTCCCCATTTCCGCGCAGGCGTTAAAAGCTCCTACACAATTAATGCACACTTTTTGCTTTAATTTGGAATTAAAATCCGGCATCGATCTTGCAGAGGCCAGGGAAAGACTGTGTAAAAATCCGCTTGTGGCTTTCACAAAATTTAAAAGCAGCAATAAAGTATTTGCGCGCGCGCGAGACTCGTCGCGATCTATCCTTGGAAGAATTCTCAATCAAACGGTTTTCTGCGAGCAGACCTTGGGAGTTTCTGATAACGGCCTGAGAATATCCGGTGGGTGCTTTACGCCGCAAGACGGCAATGCTCTCCTTTCCTCCGTTGCCGCGACTCTTTGGCTGCTCGATCCAAAAACCTATCTCGAAAAAATGAAGGTTTTTGATAAGTTCTTGTTCGATAAAATTTAAAGCGGAGCAGACAATAAAAGCAAAAAAGTTGCGAGCTACGCAGCATAAAAAAACCTTCCGCCTAGAGCGGAAGATTTTTCATTATGGTAAGTAAATCGCGACTCCCGATTTACTATTTTAATTCAATTTTTGATAGCCAAGCGCGGCCTGTCCGGCCAAAATACTGCGGATACTTCTAAGTAATTTGACAGCCAGAACAAAGCCAGTGATACCTGCGGCAGAAATGAACATCAATAACGTGGGTTCAGCGCTATTTAGCGCGGACGCGATGAACTTCGGCAAACCCATAACGTCGGATGTTGCGACAGATTCAAAGTTCTTCCAGATTTGCGCTACAAAAAAACGCTCCGCGGTAAGTTTGAGGGCGGCCGTTATAAACAAGGCGCTTCCCAAAAGCATCGGAACGCCTCTGCGGACAAACCAAATGCCGTAAACTCGCGTCATTATTCGATTTTTTAGCTGTTGTTCTCTTGTTTGCATATGGCGTATAGCTTATGGCTTTTAAGCTTCACTGACTATATCCTTTAAAACCTTGCGTGCCCTAAAAAGTTTCATCTTCAAAGCACCTATTGAAAGGCCGTGTTTTTTGGCTATTTCGTCATACGGCCGGTCTTCTACATAATGCGCCTTAAGGAGCGCTGAAGCCTCCGTTGGCAAAGTTTCCATGGCGTCTTTTATAACGCCGACTCTGTCGTCCTTATCTATGGAGTTTTCCGTAACAAGTTTTAATTTCGATTCGATATCGTCATCGTCCCCCGCTAAAATCTCATCAAGATATCCCACGTCCCCGAAAGTTTTCTTTACTTTGCGGTAATGCGTAAGCGAGGTATTTACCAAAATCCGCCAGGCCCAGCTTTTGAACTCAACGCCGGGCTGTTTTTTGAATTTTTTGGCATTCGCGTAGATCTTGGTAAATGTTTCCTGAACAATGTCCTCGGCCTCTTCCGATGAATGGACGATACCGAGCGCTTTTCTGAAAAACGGAGTCTGGTATTTATCAACGAGCAATGAAAAAAGCGCCGGATTGTTCACCGACTTTTTTAAAATTATCTCATCAGGCATCTCCTTCGAGTCGTCGTTCCCCAGCGTGAGAAATTCATGAACCTTCCTCCTCATGTGTTCATCATCCCATCATCTTTATATTTTGTGTAGATTGACCAGCCGACAAAAGTATGGTCTGGCGGGTAAGCAACAAAAAAACTAATGGTCTTATCCATTAGTTTTTAATTTTTGTTTAAGTAATTTTTCTTCTCTACCAAGCTTCTCCGGCTTGCATAGTTTGCATGGCCTCATGCCGGCGAGCACCGCGTCTCTCCAAAAGTGGAAGAAAATTCTGTTTTTTTTCAAAGCGCGCATGCCACTCTTGCAGGTAAGTGTACCGAATATTCCCATTGTCACAATTCCTGCATAAAGCCCGGGATAACGACTCTCAACAATTTTGCCACGCTTCCAGATTTTATAACGCTTCATTTTCCTTCAGCCTTCTTAAGCAAAATTAACTTATTTATTTCCTTGTCGCAATACCAAAGATGGCCGGCGCACAGAAGTTCCAAAATATTTCCCATTCAAAACCAAAAACACCTGATTAAATTTTATCAGATGTTTTTGTTATAGTCACCAATTCTTATTTGGACCTTGGGAGAATCGGACTCCCACCTCATCCATGCCATGGATGCGTTCTACCACTGAACTAAAGGCCCGATTTGATTTAGCCCCAGGCTCAATTCTCTTTTGTATCAATCAGTTCTTCTTTTAGCAGAGATTTCTTACTGAAGTGGAAAATGTACAAAATTTCCAAAATGCCGGCGGTGTTTATGAGAAGCAGGGCGATGAACCAATAAAGATCTCCGCGCCTTGCGGCATGCCACAGAGCTCTCCCTTTCCAATAAATGGTCCAAACAACAAGTGCAAAAATAAAAAGTCCGATGAAAGGCCAGAAAACAAAGCCCCAAAACGGCATATTCCATTGCGCATTCCAGGTATTATAATAAGCTCCGAATCGCATAAAAATAATTTAGCAAGTTTTAGCAAATTAAACCAGACCGGTTGAACCGAACCCGCCACGGGAGGCGTTGCTAAGATCCTCAACTTCCTCCCATTCGGCTTTTTCATATTTTCTGAAAAAACCTTGCGTGATGCGCTCGCCTTTTTCAATTGAAACCGGTTTATCGGAAAAATTATAAACCGCGGCATGGTATTCGTCCGCGTTCCCCGAAAAATCTGTGTCGCCGATAGCCACGTTATTCGCAAGCATCAGTCCTTTTTTGTGAAGCGATGAGCGCGCCGCCATTATTAGCATATGGCTCTCCGGGTGCTCTATTGCCACATTAAGCGGTATATACTTTATTTCCTTCGGCAAAATCTGCGCGGCAACTCTTGCCGTAAAATCAAAACACGCCGCGCCCCCGGTCTTGTACTCCGGCAACGGAAGCGATTTGTCGAATCTTTTTATGCGGACTTTCATTATATATATCTTAATATTAAAAAAATAAAAGCGCTAGATTTTCTCCAGCGCCTGATGCAGGTCATATATCAAATCCCTGTGGTCTTCTCTTCCTAGCGACAAACGCAATGTGCCCGCAGTTATTCCGGCTTTCAGTTTATCGCTGTCAGCCATTTGCCCGTGCGTTTCGCCCCACGGATAAATGATCAAAGAACGCGACTCGCCGATGTTCGGAGCGTGCCAGAAAAGTTTAAGCGATTCCAGAACCATTTTAGCATTTTCACGTCCGCCGTTTACCTCAAAAGCCATTAAGCCCCCGAAGCCTTTTGGCATCAATTTTCTGTTCCTTTCGGCCCGCTCTCCGATACCGGGATAAAAAACTCTGCTTACCTTCGGATGCCCCGCAAGAAACGCCGCGATTTTCATCGCGTTCCTGCAGTGCTCTCTCATCCTTACCGTGAGCGACTCAATATGAGCCAGCAAAAGCGAAGCCGTGTCCGGAGACATGCATGGGCCCGTATCCCGAAACCACATTTTTTTGAGGTCATCGATCAGATCTTTTTTTCCCAAAATAGCCCCACCGATAACTTCTCCGTCGCCCATATATTTAGAAAGTGAATGCACGACTATATCGGCGCCCAAACTCAAGGGCTTCAGAAGCACAGGCGTTGCAAGCGTACTGTCCACGACAAGCGGTACACCGAAAGAATGGGTAATGTCAGCAATAAATTTAATGTCAAAAATATCTATCAGCGGATTGGACGGATTTTCCAAATGGAAAAATTTTGTCCTGCCGCTGTGTCCCATTATCCAGCCGGTGCCGTTTTGCGGATCTTCAACAAAAGTCCTTTCTATCCCCAACGAAGGAAGAATAACATCAAAAAGATGAAACACTCCTCCGTAGAGCCGATTGGAAGAAACTACGTGTCCGCCGTTATTCGCCAGATATTTGGAAATAAGGTCTATAGCCGACATTCCTGACGAAGTACAAAGGCACGCTTCCGCACCTTCCATAACCGCGAGCCGCTTTTCCAGTTTGTCGACGGTTCTGTTAGTTATGCGAGAATACATAAATCCTTCTTTGGTGCCGGCAAATTTTGCTTCGCCTTCCTCCAAAGTGCCCAAAGGGTAAGCTGCTACGCGGTCTACTCCGATGCGAAGCTCCGAATCGGTGAGCGCGCCGCCTCCATGTATCTCAAGCGTTTTGGGGCGCAATTTAGTCTCCGCGGAAAACTTTCTGTGTTTAACCATTTTCAATCCTCCAATTTCCTCCCCCACCCTAGCTCCGAAATGGGTTTTTGTAAAGAAAAAAAGCCTGGCTATCCGGCTTTTTGAGTATGCAATTTTATTTTAGAGATTTTTTCAAGATACTTCAGCTTACAATCGTCATGCACATTCACTTCTGTGATAGATTTTGATTTGGGATCGTAAGCTTCCATTCTGATTCTTCCAACTCCCCACGTTTCTTCTTTGCATAAATAGCAGGTGTAGCGCGGAACCGGAACTGAATGTTCCCCGTTTCTCGCATCACATTCCAATAAAACTACGGCACACCTTTGGTCTTCCCTGTCCTGATTATATAAACCATCAACTTTTGCCATGCGTTTTCGTACATCGGTCATGTTTAGAGTAATGCGCTCCGGACCAATCTTCACGCCATATGTATACAAAACAATATCTTCCACATTTCCGTCGAAAACTTGGGATAACACATTATTGAACCGCTTAAAAAATATTTTATCAGCTCTTCTCTTACCACAGAATAAATCAAGGACAAAAGCCGCCCCGCAACCACGAACTTCTTTTATGATAATTTTCATGTGCCTCTCTCAAATTTCTCTCCTCTCACCCTAACTCATAATAAAATCTTTGGCAATCTCGGCAGACTATCATGCGCTAATTCGTTCGAATTAGGGATATATAGAAATAAATAGCGGTTTGTGTTATAAAAAATTGTCGGCGGTAAAACACAGAATACAAAGTCCCCCTCGTAGTTCAACGGATAGAACATCCCCGTCCTAAGGGGTCGATAGAGGTTCAATTCCTCTCGAGGGGACAAGTGTGTTATATTAAATAAAATGGAATGCCAGGATAAAATTATAGCCGCCATAGAAAAAGCACTACCAGGAGTAGTAAGTATTGCGGCGTCCAAGGAAGTTGAACTGGTTGCGAAAGATCTGCAAAAAATGGGTATGGCTCCGGAACAATTTTCACAAAAACTCCGGGACGAAGCCGAGAACGGCAAAGTTTCGGTGTCCGGTGGCTCCGGTTTTATCGTTGATTCCAGCGGACTCATACTCACAAACAAGCACGTCGTGCAAGACAAAAAAGCGTCTTACAAAGTAGTGCTGAACGCCAACGGCGAAAGCTACGATATCGAGGTTATAGGAAAAGATCCTTTGGCGGATATTGCCATACTTAAAATCATCGATCCGCCGGCAAATTTACCGTCCATTAAATTGGGGACGGCAAAAAATATAAAACTTGGGACGGCGGTCATCGCGATCGGCAATGCTTTGGGCGAATTTTCAAATTCCGTATCTACCGGCATTATTTCCGGCTTATCCAGATTTCTTTCGGCAATTACCGATTTCGAGGGGCATCAGGAAAGATTAAGGGGGCTTATCCAGACGGATGCCGCCATTAACCCGGGAAATTCCGGCGGGCCCCTAATAAATATTGACGGAGAAGCTATCGGAATAAATTCAGCGATAGTTTTTGGGGCGCAAAACATCGGCTTTGCCATTCCTATCGATCGCGCCAAAAAAGATCTTGAAGAAATAAAAAAACACGGACATATACGTTCGCCGTTTTTAGGAGTGAAATACGTGCTCTTAAATAAAACCGTGGCAGATCATTTCAAAATTTCTCTCCGGCATGGCGCGCTCGTCATGCGCGAAGGGCTTCCTGAAGATAAAGCTGTTTTACCGGGAAGCGCCGCGTACGAAGCCGGCATCAAAGAACACGATGTCATAGTCGCGGCAAACGGCAAAGAAATAACGGAAAAAGAAACATTGGAAGACGTGCTTTCCAATTGCAATGTCGGGGATAAATTGAATATTCAAATCCTGCGGAAAAACCAAAAAATGAGTTTCGATATCATTCTCGAAGACCGCGCCAAGTTCAGTTAAAAGAAAAAACCGGCGCTTAAACCGACTTTCGATAAGATCTATTTTTTTCTCAATCTTATTTGCCTACCGTCCGGGTCTTGGACTGTCGCACGATCGCACGCGCCGTGCAAAAGCGGATGAGGAGCAAGAATCGGCGCATTAATGCTTTTCAATTTCTTAATCACCTCAACGACATCATCAACAGAAAATACCAATGCTCCGGCAAATCGATTTTCCTTAATGATCTTATCCGGCTCGGACAAACCAATATTGAGATTCAAATCGTTTTCGAGTTTTGCAAAATAGTAGTAATTTATGCTCCATCCGCCTTGTATTTTATGCAACTCAAACCCAATAGCTTCGTAAAATTGTTTCGTCTTTTCGAGATCAGTAGCGTAAATCGTCAGAGATATAAGGCCAACGCCCATAATTTTAACCTCACGCGTCAAACTTCTAAGCAGACTATATCACGCCAAATACGGCATTGCAATCTAGCCGATATAATTTGCGCGAAGTTCAGCTAAACCCCCAAAAGTTTTTTGAGCTCCTGCTGGTCAAATCCGATGACAATTTGGCCATCGATTTCGATTACCGGCACGCCCATTTGACCGGTTTTTTTTATCATCTCATCCCGCGCCTGCTCATCCTGCGCAACATCATGCTCAACAAAAGCGACTTTGTTGTCGTTAAAATATTTTTTGGCCATCTTACAGTAGACGCACCACGGAGTCGAATAAATCGTAACTTTTTTTACCATATAAACTTATAATATCAAAATTATTTATTAATGCAAAATCTGTACGGTTTTTTGGCCCACGCTTTGGCATATTCTACACCGATGCGCGGCGCGCGGCGGATTTGAGAAGATTTTATTCTGACGCCGCGGTCTTCTATCCACAGCCCTGTTTTTTGAGATGCCGGTTTAGTATTAAAACGCCCGTCTATTCTTAAAAATTTCGTAAGTTTGGCAGGGCCGTTTAACGACTTTGCCGGTCTGTTGAGCCGACTTCTATGCACAAAATTTTTATTGACACGCATATTCGCCTGCTGGCGAATTGCTCTGCTCACGCCGTCGCGTTGCGCAAGGTCTCTAAAAATTTTTGCATGCGAAGTCGGCAAGGCCCCTCTTATCAATACTGCCGCCGGAAAATCCTTTGGTCCCGTCACAATGTTCAACATCCAATGCATTCCGTAAGTAAAATAAACATACCAAATTCCTGGTTTCCCAAACATCGGCTTATTACGCTTCGTTTTCCCGCGCGATGCGTGCGACGCCTTATCCTCCGGCCCGACATAAGCCTCAGTCTCGGTAATTATAAGGCAAATTTTAGAAGTCCGACTTCCCGGGGAAGTCGGATCTCCTGTAATTTGCCTACATAAATATTTTTCCAAAAGCTCCTCTGCTACTTTCAATGCTGGTCTCTCAAAAAATTTTTGAGTTAGAGTCTTTTTCACCATAAAAAATATTTAGCGAGCTCCTCATGTGAAGTAACCTTGGCGTAATTCCCTTCCGGAAAAACATTCATGTGATCAAACAAAAATTTATTTGGTACATCTTCTAAGACGTTTAAAATTTTTGTTTCGTCGTCAACATAATGCGTGATGCCCAATTCCTTTGCCTTAATATTTTTTTCTATCGGTTCAACCACAAAAAAAGCATTTGATTCGTTGAAATACTTAGGCCACAGCCCTTTCACTTTTAAATACTCAATCGCGATATCGGGCGCCGCCCTCCTTGATATCAAATAATATGGGATTTTCCGTTCTTTAATTTTTGAAAGAAGCGAAACAATTCCCGGCATCAGGTCGGCGTTCATGGATACTCCAAGATTATGATAAAGCGCCGTCTGAAGCGATTTCAGGTCTTCTGGTGATAATATTTTTCTGATAATTTCGGACGCGGTTTGCGTGATCTTTAATTTATATCCTAGTTTTTTAGCGAACTCCAGCTTGAGTGGATTGTTATTGATCACAACCCCGTCCATGTCAAACCCCAAAATTTTATTGTCCACATGACTTTTCATATATATTCTTATATATTAACCTAAGATTTTGATTTTGAAAGCGCGATGAACAAGATAAAATTACCGGCGCAAAAAATCAGCATAATCGGATTGACCGGCAACATTGCTGGAGGAAAGGGGATAGTCGCAGAATTATTGAAAAAAAACGGATACAAATATTTCTCGCTTTCGGAGCAGGTATACGCCATAGCCAAAAAACGCGGCGAGGAAAATGCCGCTAGATCAGTTTTGCAAGACATAGGAAATGAGATGCGCGCAAATTTTGGCTCCGATATCCTAGCCCGGCTTGTAGGAGCGGAAATCTTTGCTTCCTCCAACAATTTAATCGTAATTGACGGCATCCGGAACCCCGGGGAAATAGAATTTTTCCGGAAACGCCCGGAATTTTTATTGATAGCCGTCATCGCGCCGAAAGTAGATCGTTATGAGAGAATGTTAAAAAGAAACAGGCCGAGCGACCCTAAAAATTGGGAAGATTTTTTAATCATGGATAAGCGCGATATTGGACAAGGCGAATCTGAAACCGGACAGCAAGTCGGAACGTGCATAGAAATGGCTGATTTTATTTTACCGAACAATTGGTCGGTGGAGTCGCTTGAAAAAAGAGCAATAATCATCATGGAAAGCTTGAGAACGTAGACCGGTAATGTTATAAAAGCG
>MFIK01000017.1 GCA_001778875.1 Candidatus Giovannonibacteria bacterium RIFCSPLOWO2_02_FULL_43_54
AAAGAAAAAACTTGATTTTTGCAAAATCACAGAAATCTGTGAGTTTTTGCGGTGCGTTGAAAATTATCCACAGATGGAGTTTCGTAATTCAAAGTTATAAAAGAAGCCAAAGTATCCTGCGAACAGAAGCATAGCCACTACTACCATTGCCATGGCTCCCATCCATGCAGAAAACGTGCAATCGGAACGTGTAAACAACAGACCATTTTTTGCCATTTTTTTATCCCTCCCTCTGTGTTTATTCCTAGCGCATATGTGATATTCTGTCAAGTCGTTTGCATCAATATAATTTAGTATAATAATTGCATGGCAAAAATATTTGTTACGAGAAAAATTCCCGAAAGAGGAATAGAAAAGTTAAAAAGCGCCGGGTTTGAAGTGGAAGTAAATCCGGAGGACAAGGTTTTGTCGAAAGACGAGCTGATGGCTTGGCTAAAAAAAGGAAGCTATGATGCCGTGCTGACCCTGCTTACTGATAAGCTGGACGCGGATGTTTTTGAAGCGGCGAAAGGAAGTGTTAAAATTTTCGCGAATATGGCGGTTGGATTTGATAATGTTGATTTAGCGGCCGCTAAAAAAGCCGGGATTATGGTTTCAAACACTCCCGGAGTGCTTACCGATACGGTTGCCGAGCACACTTTCGCGCTGATGCTAGCGATCGCTCACCGCGTTGCCGAAGCCGATAGATTTACCAAAGCAGGCAAATATCACGGTTGGGAGCCGATGATGCTTTTGGGTACCGACCTTTCTTATAAAACAGTCGGTATTTTGGGATTAGGAAGAATAGGCTCGCGCGTCGCTTACCACGCGGCGAAGGGCTTTAACGCAAAAGTTATTTATTATGATGTAAAAAGAAATGAAGAGTTCGAGAAAGAGTTCGGAGCTATGTTTTGCGAAACTCCGGAGTTGCTTTTGGCGCAGTCCGATTTTGTTTCGATCCATGTCCCACTTTTGCCTACAACTCGCCATCTGATAGACGCTAACCGGCTAAAAATGATGAAACCGTCGGCATACCTTATTAACACATCCCGCGGTCCTATAGTTGATGAAAAAGCTCTGGTGGAAGCTTTGAAAAATAATGTGATTAAAGGAGTCGCAATCGATGTTTTTGAAAACGAGCCTGCTATTGAGCCGGGGCTTATCGGTCTCGAAAACATAATTCTTACTCCGCATATCGCGTCTGCCACGGAGGAGACAAGATCAAAAATGGCGGAACTTGCCGCAGAGAACATAATTGCGGCTCTTTTCAATCAAGCGCCTCCCAATCTTGTAAAATAAACTTGTTTGGGCTAAGATTAACAAATGCAATCAATTACCGCAGAAAAACGGGATATTTTAGGCAAAAAAACAAAAAACCTCCGCAAAAAGGGCATTTTGCCGGCCGTGCTTTACGGAAAAGGCGAAAGTTCCGAAAGCATCTCCGTTAAAGAAAGCGATTTTTTGAAATTATGGAAAACCGCCGGAGTATCGACAGTTGTCGCGTTGGAAGTCGAGAATAAAAAAAAGAACGTGCTCATACACGATGTTGCGATCGATCCTCTAAAAGACACTCCGACGCATGTTGATTTTTATATCGTAGATATGAATAAGCCGATTACGATTGATGTCGCGCTTGAATTTACCGGTGAATCCGACGCGGTGAAAGCAGGAGGTATTTTGGTAAAAGTTTTGCACGAGGTTAAAATCGAGGCTTTGCCAAAAGACCTTCCGCACTCGCTTTCAGTTGATATTTCATCGTTAAAAGAAATGACGGATACAGTCACCGTCAAGGATATTAAATTGCCTCACGGCGTAAAAATGCTGGACAATTTGGATGAAACGATCGTTTTGATAGAGCCCCCGCGATCGGAAGAAGAGTTGAAAGCCGCCGAAGAAGCGTCGCCCGCTCTTGATGCTGGCGCCATCGAGGTCGTAGGCAAGAAGCCTAAGGACGAAGGAGAGGAAGAAGCAGTGGCGGCTGAAACATCAAAAAAAGTTCCGAAAGTCAAAAAATAAGAGAATAATTCATTTTTCATGGGTAAAATATCTAAACTTGTATTGGGACTGGTTTTGGTTCTTGTTTTTTTTGGCGCGCGTCATGGCGTGTTTGCCCAGGTTGATCCATCGCTTGTTTCCGAACAGCGTGCAAAATTGGAAACCGAACTGGCCGATTATGAAAAACAGATCGCGGAATACCAGAATCTGATAGTGGAGAAACAAAAACAGGGAGATTCTTTAAAAAGAGATTTGGATATATTGAAAGCGCAAATTTCAAAAGCAAAACTCGCGATAAAAGCTAGGACCCTGACCATCAACAAACTGATCCAGGAAATAAATGAAAAATCGAAAAATATCAATATTCTTGGCGGAGAAATTAATGACGCGAAAGCATCGCTTTCCCATTTTTTGAGGCAGATACGGGAAAACGACGACTTATCAACCGTCGAGCTGGCGCTCGTCTATCAGGATCTGTCGCAATTTTTCGGCGAACTGGAATCTTTGAATAAGGTGCAGGAATCTTTGCATGAGTCATATAATAAGATAAACAATTTAAAAACCAGCGAAGAAAGAGCGAAGACAGAATATGAAGACCAGAAAAAAGAAGAGCTCGAACTGAAGGCAATCCGGGAACTGGAAAGAAAAAATTTAGAAAAAAACGAGGCGGACATGCAAAAACTTCTCAAAGATACGAAGGGTAAAGAAACAGAATATCAAAAATTACAGAAAAATGTGCAAAAAACAGCCGCGAATATCAGGAGCCAGCTGTTTCTTCTTGCGGGATCGCCATCTATTTCATTTGAAAAGGCGCTACGGTTCGCAAATTTCGCTGAAACCGTTACCGGCGTCCGCCCGGCATTTTTACTCGGCATCATAACGCAGGAAACAGAGCTCGGGAAAAATATCGGGCAGTGCTTATTGACAAATAACCCGAATAAAGGAGATGGCGTTGGCAAGAATACAGGAACCTTTTTTAAGGGAGTCATGAAACCGACAAGAGATGTTGACCCGTTTATAAGCATTACGGCGGAGCTTGGGCTCGACTCGAAATTGATGCCGGTTTCCTGTCCGCAGGCGGGTGGCTACGGCGGCGCAATGGGTCCTGCTCAATTCATACCCTCTACCTGGGTTTTATACGCAAAAAAGATTGCAAACCTCACCGGTCATAATCCGCCTTCTCCGTGGGATCCGCAGGATGCTTTTGCGGCGTCCGCATTGCTTTTAAAAGATAACGGCGGCTCCGGCGGTACATATAACGCGGAATGGACCGCGGCTATGAAATATTTTGCCGGAGGCAACTGGAGCAAAAAAGCCTACCGATTCTACGGAGACAACGTAATGGCGATCGCCGCAAAATACCAGGACCAAATAGATCTTCTCGCAAGTTTGGCGCAGAGATAAATAAAAACCGTTCCTATCACGCCTTATGAAAAGCGTCAACTATATCGTCCATGTTACCGTTCAAGATCTCTTTGATGTTGTGCCAGGATTTGTTGATGCGGTGGTCGGTGATGCGGTCCTGAAGGAAATTGTACGTGCGGATCTTCTCCGAGCGGTCTGCGGTGCCTATCTGCTCTTTTCTGTCTTTTTTTACCGCTTCTTCTTCTTTTCTTAATTTTTCATCCAATAATTTCGCGCGCAACACTTCCAAAGCGCGTTCGCGGTTTTTTTGCTGTGAGCGTTCCGCGCGGGACGAAATGACTATTCCGGTCGGCTTGTGCAGGATTCTCACGGCGGTTTCCACTTTGTTAACGTTTTGCCCTCCTGGCCCGCCAGCGCGCGAAAAACTGACTTCCAAATCAGACTCTTTTATTTCGAGTTCCTTTTCTTCGGCAATTGGCAAAACCGCTATGGAAGCCGTTGATGTATGTATCCTCCCGGACTTTTCCGTGGATGGCACCCGTTGGATGCGATGCACTCCCGATTCGTATTTTAGAAGATCGTAAATATTTTTCCCGCGTATTTCCGCCGTAACCTCTTTTATCCCACCGAGGTCATTTTTTGATTCATCGATAAATAAAAATTCCCAGCCTCTTTTTTGGGCAAAGCTCTGGTACATCCGCAAAAGGTCGGCCGCGAAAAGCGCCGCTTCATTGCCTCCGACGCCCGCTCTAATTTCCATGATTGCCTTATTTTTTTCTCCGCCCACGCCGATACCCAGAATATCGCCCAATTTTATTTCAATGTCTTTTTTTCTGGATTCTGCGGCGGAAGAATGCTCATCATAAAGAACTTTTACTTTTGAAAGTTCGCCGAAGCGGATAGCTTTATCCCTTGGCCACTTGAAGCTCTCGGCAACGTCCATCTCCATGTCCTCATACTCCTTGAGGGCTTCCTCAAGTTTATTTTGTAAATCGGGGCGCATAGTTATTTCTTAGATTTAGAAATCGTTTTTTTGGGCTGACTTTTGGCTATTCTCGCCTTGAATTTCTCAACGCGGCCGGCAGTGTCCACGAGTTTTTCCTTGCCCGTGTAGAAAGGGTGGCATTGCGAACAAATTTCAACAGACATATGCTCTTTTGCTGCGCCAATAGAATATTTTGCCCCGCAGGCGCAGTCTATCTTTGATTTGTAGTATACCGGGTGGATATCTTTTTTCATCCCGTTAATACTAGCGCCTTGACTCCAAATTAGCAAGTCTGATATACTCGGACTTATATAAGCATATGGCTATTGCAATATTAGACACAAACGACAAAGCGTCTGCACCTGAACTGGAAAAGCTGCTCTTGGCCGGGGCTCATTTGGGCTACGGGAAATCAACCAGACACCCTAAGATGCAGGGTTATATTTTCGGTAGCCGCAATAACATCGAAATATTCGATTTGGAACGGACGGAGGAGTGTCTGGTCACCGCCGAAGAATTCTTAAGGGGTTTGGGTAGCGCAAAGAAAACGGTATTATGGGTGGGGACGAAGCCGGCGGCAAGCGTTGTTATTGCAGCTGTCGCGCAAAAATTGAATTCTCCTTATGTGAATGAACGCTGGCTTGGAGGGACGTTGACAAATTTTAAAATCATAGAGACAAGACTTAATTATTGGGCAAATTTGGAAAAAGAAAAGGAAGCCGGAGGTTTGGATAAATATGTCAAAAAAGAAAAAATGCTGAAAATAGTCGAGTTGAGAAAACTTCAAAGAATGCTCGGCGGAATAAAACATCTAAAATTTCTTCCGGACGCTTTGGTTATCATTGACCCGAAAGAAGAAAAAACAGCGTATGCCGAAGCAAAAAAAAAGAAGATCCCGGTTATCGGCGTTTTAAATACCGATTGCGATCCGACAGGCGTTGTTTATCCTATTCCGGCGAACGATAATTCGCGCTCCGCTATCGAATTAATCTTATCAAGATTGGCGAAGGCTTACGAGGAAGGATTTTGTGAAAAGCCGGCTGTAACAGCTGTTTCCGCGCAGCTATAAACAAAAAACTATTTCATGCCCGTTTCAAGCGACCAAGTAAAAAGATTGAGGCAGCTTACAGGAGCATCAATGATGCTTTGTAAAAAAGTACTGGAAGAATCCGGAGGCGACATGGACAATGCCATGGCGCTTTTAAAAAAATCTTCCGAGGCGCTCGCCGCGAAGAAAAATGAGCGCAGAACTGGTGCCGGCATTATAGAATCCTACATCCATGGCAACAGCCGCGTCGGCGTTTTGCTTGAATTGCGCTGTGAAACTGATTTCGTAGCGCGCAACGCGGAATTTAAATCATTAGCGCACGACATCGCTCTGCATATCGCCGGAATGAGTCCTGCGCATGTTTCAAATAAAAGCGTTTCCGACGAGCTCCGCGAAGAAGCGCGGCATCTATTTATTACAGAATCGGAAAATCTAGGCAAAAGCCCGGAAATGACCGCAAAGATCGTCGAAGGAAAACTCGAGGCGCATTTTCGCGATACTTCGCTCATGTCCCAGCAATTCATTAAGGACCAAACAATCACAGTCGAAGAATTTATAAAAAGAGCAATCGCGCATTTCGGCGAGAAGATCGAAGTTGCGCGTTTTGTAAGATACGAACTTTAACATGATACTTTATTCGGTTATTTTCATGCTAAGCGCCGGAGGTATGATAGCTATAGCAATGAGGCATAGAGATGAGTTTTATGCTTTTAATTTCGCGGCTTTTATGGAAAACGTTCAAAAGGAGGGAGGGCAATTGTGGCATCAGCATCTGCGGGAGAAGACATTTATTGCGATAGAAAAGGTTTTGAAAGCTTTGAGAATCTGGCTCCTCCGGATGGAAAATCTTCTTTTAAGAATTTTGCGCAGGGTAAGAGGCATTAAAGAAAAAAATTCAGCATAAAAGTCGCCTCTATTGTCAATATGCCGCCCTAGCTCAACGGCAGAGCAACGCTTTTGTAAAGCGAAGGTTCCCGGTTCAAGTCCGGGGGGCGGCTCCAAAATCAGACAACCGCCCGTAATCTGCGCATCCGCCAACTGGCGGAGGCGGATTGGCGGTTTTTGCATTTTGTCCGCGCGGGCTTTTGAATTTCGTTTTGGTCGGTTGGTGGCGTTCGTATTTTCTTATTCACAATTGATGTGTTGTAAAGTTCCATATAGTGGTAAAATAAACTGTATGAAATTTGACTTGAACATGCGGGGGGGGGCGACCTAATCGGTCATGTTCGTTTTTGCGTTCTTGCGATAGCTGTCGGGCTCATTTTTAGTGCCGCCGCCGCCGTAGCTTCAACGACGATAGGTACGGATATTTTTATCGGCGGCACTCTTACAATCACCGGTCTCTCAACTTTTGGAAACGCCTCGTCAACACTCCTATCTGCAACAAACGGACTTTGGGTAGGGAGTAGCGGAGCTACGAGTATATTCGGCTCGGCAACTTCAACTTTTGGCGCTGGTATCAGTGCGACATATTTAAATCTGTCCGGCACTTCTGCGACTTCCACTGCCACGAACGGAACGCGCAATGGAGTAGTTGCTAGTGCCTGTAAAGTGATTCAAAGCATTGCAGTTTCAAGCGCTACTGAAAGTACCGCATTGCACTGTATGGTTTCTCTCTCTACAAATGATTACATTGAATTGTACGCAGGAAATCTAACTGACGCCGATGATATAACAGTAAAGACAATAAACCTGTTCGCTATGGGATTATAAAAATATGCAAAAAGCACCTATCCCACTGAATGACAAAGAACGCGTTTGCGCCCTTGAGGGTCTACATTTATTGGACACGGCATCGGAAGAAAGATTTGACCGTCTTACGAGAGAAGCGATTAAAAGATTTTCTGTGCCAATTTCCACCATTACGCTTGTAGATAAAGGCCGAGAGTGGTTTAAGTCCGTGCAAGGTCTTCAGACGAGAGAGGGTCCGAGGGATATTTCCTTTTGCGGACATGCGCTGATGTCGGAAGCAATTTTGATTATAGAGGACACTTTAGCCGACCCTCGTTTTGCCGATAACCCAATGGTTAAGGGTGAGCCATTTATCAGATTTTATACCGGAAAATCTTTGTATGACCATACGAGTAATTTACCTGTGGGAGTTTTCTGTATAAAAGATCGTAAACCGAGAGAGATGAGTTTGACTGATATAGATGATTTTCTTGTCTTAGCTCAACTAGCTGAAGACGAGATAAATAAGAAAGTAGAAAGATAAATCATTTCAATTTCCCCAGAAAATAGTTTTCGCAAAACCGAGTCCGAATTGAAGCCCCGCCACACTGCCCAAATACTTGGAGGGCTTTCGTTCATCACGAATTTTTGATAAAATAG
>MFIK01000018.1 GCA_001778875.1 Candidatus Giovannonibacteria bacterium RIFCSPLOWO2_02_FULL_43_54
GCACGGCGGTTAATTAAGCTATTAATTGGGTTTCGACTTTTTTTAGCTTAATACCGCCGTGCTTTTTAGTTATCCACCACACTAATAGTTAAAGAACCATAAATAATTGACTGGCTTTTTTTATTATGCTACTTTGATATTCAATATGTTAATCATTCGGTTACGGCGGGTAGGAAGAAAAAACGATCCCAATTTTCGCCTTGTGGTCGTAGATTCAAAAAGGGCCGCGAAAAGCGGAAGTTTTTTGGAAGTTCTAGGCTCTTATGACCCGAGAAAAAAGAGGGTGGAACTAAAAAACGAGCAAATAAAAAGTTGGCTTTTGAAAGGCGCGCAAGTTTCGGATACCGTGCATAATTTGCTCGTGAACGCTAAAATAATCGAATTGGCGAAGATAAACGTGGCAAAATCGCCGAAAAAGGCGGTAGCAGAGGCGCCGAAAGCGGTTTAGGTTTTGAGGTTGACAAGCGATAAATAAGAGAGTATAATACCAACAATAAACGAAAAGGTCGCATTCAGTATTAATGGATTCAAAGAACACATAAATGGCAAGAACAACCGCATCATCTGCGAGCTCTGACCAAGACTTTTTGGAGTATGTCGTGAAGGCTCTGGTGGACAACCCGGGCGCAGTAAAGACTACAAGGAAAGTCGATGAGATGGGCGTTCTTCTTTCGGTACAAACCGACAAAGAAGACGTAGGCAAGCTCATTGGTCGCCAGGGCAACACCGCCAAAGCTCTACGAACCTTGCTCCGCGTAGTTGGAATGAAAAACCACTCCCGCGTGAACTTGAAGATCGAAGAGCCTGAAGGTTCCACCCACGTTCGCACACCGCGCGCAGGCGCAGTAGACGACATGGACGACTTGAAACTCTAATTTTTGTCGACAGGCAAAATAATCAAAAACCCGCAGAATTGCGGGTTTTTGATTATTGTAAAAATATGTTAACATTCCAGTATGAGAATAGCCTTAATAACACTCATTGTTATCGTATCTATTTTTTTGATTGCTAACATTTTATCAGACATATCAGGTTATTTAGTAAAAAATTATAAAATCCCGGGTTTTTATTGGATTTGGTTATTTATATTTCCAATAGTTGCTATTTCATTAATACCGTTATCGGTTATCCCGGACTTCTCTTTCTTACAAAATAGCAACGGATTCGTTCCTTTGTGGATTGTTAATTTAACTATTCTAGGATTCTATTTTGCCATATTAGTATTGCTTTGCATAATATTATATAAATATTTTTCAAAGCCCACGGCACATCCATAACAATGCCAAGTATTAGATTTGATATTATCACAATCTTCCCGGAACCATTTAAGACTTATTTTAATGAGTCGATTTTGAGGCGTGCTCGGGAGAAGAAATTGATAGATATTAAAATTTGGAATCTGCGGGATTTTACAAAAGACAAGCACCGCAAAACGGATGACAGGGCTTATGGTGGAGGGCCGGGGATGGTTATGAAAATTGAACCGCTTGTAAAAGTACTTGAAAAAATAATAATCCTCTTAATCTCCCTTACTTTAAGGGGGACAAAAAAGAAACGTTCCGATAGCGCCCCACTTAAGGTAAGTTCGTCCGTGTCGCGATAAGTATATCCCTTTCCTTGCCCGGTAAGCGTCCGGATGATTCTCGCGTCTTTTTTATCGGTCTTTACGCGCCGCAGAGAGTCGTTTTGTATGGCCCGGGACGAAATGAGAGGGTTGATAACAGCAATATTCCAGGACTCGCGGGAAAGCGTCGCAACAAGAGGAAGGTGGTAAACGCCGGTTGATTCGACGCCAATTCTTGTTTTCTGTTTGATGTGTTTTTTCTCTTCCAATGATTGCATCAAATAGCTGATTCCTTCTTTTGTATTTTCAAATTCAACGATATGTTTATCGCTGAAAGAAACATGGAAGCTATCTTTGCCCATGTCAATTCCGATATTCCTCATAATAGTTTGGGTTTTAAGAAATAATTTAAGAGAGAAAAAGAAAAAAGAAAAAGAGAGAAGAGCGTGCCAAATGATCTCATTTTTGCTATCTTGTTTATGCAGGTTCCCATGCATCCGCGGCTTTACCGCAACAAGGTGATCCGCATCCTGCAAGAATATATGTGAGATCCGTAGGTTTTTTACCGCGCCTTTCGCGCAACCCGCAGACGACGGCCGCTCACAGAAAAAGCATACCATTACTGGTATGCTTTTTGATTATAGGAACCCCCGCATGCAGCGAGGCACTTATCAATGAAAGATTTGTTATCTGAAGCGAATTACTCTAAATATGTGTTTGGCGTTAGATTCGGAAAGTTTTAGCGCAATCCACCCGTTTTCGATAGATACAGCGCCGTTAGTAACTGCTTGAATTTTGACAACAGCTTGGTGTAGAGTCATGCTTTTGCCGTTCAGTTTTCTCGCTACTTTCTTTACCTTGTCCGGTATAGGAATGGTTGCGCCGGCAAAACCCAGATGCGGATCAAAGAATGTTTTTATCGCATTGGTTTTTTGGGCCATTTATACATCCTGTGAATTTTCTTTGCCAAGTATAGCATCATATAAAATTTGCATCAATTACTTCGCTGTTTTTTGCGGGCTTTCCACAGGTGGCGTGTTCCCAAAAATTGAAATATGCTATCATTAAAAGGTTACTCTATGAAACTGGCGAATATTTTGAAAAAGTTGTTGTTGGGCATCGTTCTTTCGACGCTGCCCCTTTTTGCGTTTTCCGCGACATCCGCAAATCAGCCTACTGTCCGGCAAGTAAGAGTTGAAATTCAGGAAAAGCGCGCGGAGATGCGGGCGGAAATAAAAGAAAAGCGCGAGGCTTTTCAAAACGAGGCCAAAGACCGGGTTGAGGCTTTAAAAAAACATTTCGGGGAAGCGCGTGCGAAAAGAATAGAAGGATTTTTCAACAATATGGTACGCAAGTTTGAGAACGCGATAGACAGGCTTGATGCGCTCGCTGATAGAATAAAAAATCATCTGGATAAATTGGCGGACCAGGACAAGGATACGGCGGAATTAAATTTAAAATTGGATGTTGCGAAAAATAAAATAACCGACGCCGAAAATTCACTTTCCGATGCAAAAGCAAAATTCGACGCCATGTCTTTAAGTTCCGACCCTAAACAGTCATTTAAGGACGTAAAAATATTAGTTCAAAATGTCGCTAAAAAAATTAAGGAAGCGCACGCCGCGCTGGTCGACGTAATTAACTCAATGAAAGACGCTTCTGACAAAGCCACCACAACGCCGACCCAATAAACAATTAAATCAATGGAAAATTTTAACCAGCAGCCGGCAAATGACGACAAAAACAAATTGATTTGGTGGGTCATTATTATTCTTGTGGTTTTACTCACCGCGGCATTCGTTGTTTTTTTCTGGCGGTCCATCCCTTATTCTTCGGTAGTTGATTTTTCGGTGTTTAAAAAGGACAGTATTTCTGCCATTGAGCGAGACCTAAATGCAGTCGAAATGGACAATTTGGACAGCGAACTTGCCGATATTGAGAAAGAGATAAATCAATGATAAGTTTTGAGATAGCTAAAAAAGAAACTCTTCAAGCCCGCCGAAAGCGGGCTTCGCAAATATTAGCGCGCCTGAAACATGCATATCCCAATGCGAAAATCGCGCTAAATTATAGCAACAATATCCAGCTTTTGGTCGCGGTCATAATGTCCGCGCAATGCACGGATAAAAAGATAAATGAAATTACGGCTGCATTATTCAGGAAATACAAAACAGTTGACGATTTTGCGGATGCCGACCAGAAAAAATTTGCGCTAGAAATTAAGTCTGCTGGTTTTTATAACGCCAAATCAAAAAATATAATAGCGGCGTGCAAAATGATAAGAAAAGATTTTGGCGGGAAATTGCCAAAAACCATGCATGAGATAATGCGCCTGCCGGGCGTTGCAAGAAAAACCGCGAGCATTGTTTTGGGCAATGCCTATGGCGTAGTTGAGGGGATTGCGGTAGACACTCATGTCCGGCAATTCGCCAATTATTGCGCGCTATCTTTTGAGCGTGATCCGGTAAAAATCGAGCAAGATTTAATGAAAGTCATTCCGAAAAAAGAATGGTTCAATGCGACCTATCGCATAATCGGTTTCAACCGCGAAATGCGCTCCCGCGCCTCCCGCGAGGCCGCGAAATTAAAAATAGTTTTGCAGGACTTATGTCCGGCTTCACCGATATAAATTAGGGGTTCGGCGATAAGCAAGCTCAACAAGTAAGTGCAACACTTTGACCTGCCTGCCGGTAGGCAGGCTTTTTGTATTTTTGGGCTACAATTAAACTATGAAGATTGCTATTTTAGGCTACGGAGTGGAAGGGAAATCGGCAGAGAAATTCCTGAAATCATCACTTAGCTGTCGGACAGCTAAGTGCTGGATTGAGATTCGCGATGTGAAAAAACAAGGGAAGGGTTATCTTAAAAATCTGGATAAATTTGATATGGTTGTGCGCTCGCCGGGGATACCGTTTTTATCGCCGGAAATTCAGAGGGCGAAGAAGGCCGGCGTTGAAATTACCAGCACCACCAAGTTGTTTTTTCAAAACGCCAAAGGCATTTTGGTGGGGATAACTGGGACGAAAGGGAAAGGAACTACCGCGACTTTGCTTTATAAAATTCTAAAAGCTAGCCACTTGGCAACCGGGTTGCCAAGTGGAAGCGTTCATCTAATCGGAAATATGGGAATTCCGATGCTGGACGAATTACCGAAGCTTAAGAAGAATTCCATCAGCATTTTAGAGCTTTCCAGTTTTCAATTGCAGGATTTAGATGTCTCTCCGCATATTGCCGTTGTTTTGGATATTTCGCCCGACCATTTGAATTACCATAAAAGCTTCAAGGAGTACCTTGAAGCTAAATTTCCAATTTGCAATTTTCAATTTTCAAAAAATAAAGCGTTTTATTTTTCAGATAATCGCTATTCAGAAAAAATCGCTATGCGCGGCCACGGCAAGAAAATCCCTGTTTTGTCGGATAAAAATTTAAAGCTAAAAATTCCCGGAGCTCACAACTTAAAAAACGCATCAATGGCCGCCGCCATCGCGCGTGCGCTCGGCGCGGAGGAAAGCATTATTAAGAAAACCATAAGAAATTTCAAAGGTTTGCCTCACCGCCTGGAATTTGTCCGTGAGATCAATGGTATAAGATTTTATAATGATTCTGCTTCTACAAACCCCGCGGCGACTGTGGCGGCTATTTCCGCTTTTAAAGAACCGAAGATATTGATAGCCGGAGGAGCCGGGAAAAATTTGGATTACCGTCCGATAGGCAAAGTTCTAAAAAATTCAAATACTAAACTAATCATATTGAATGGGCAGAACAGAAAAGAGATCGGCAGAGCGATCAGCGGCGCGGAAAGTAGTGCTCCGCACATTATTTATGTGAAGAACTTAAGATCAGCAATAAATTTAGCATACAAAAATGTCCAAAAAGGCGGCGTCATAATTTTTTCGCCGGCTTCAACCGGCTTTGATCAATTTTCAGGTTACGGCGAGCGCGGCGAATTTTTCAAACACGCTGTAGTAAAACTAAAATAAATTTTGAGTCGCGTCGCCTGCCAGCAACGCTTCGTGTAGCGATGCGGGCGGTGAGCCCCTGAAGAGAGAGTTAAGCGCGAAAAATTTACTTTAGTTTTGTGACGGGTTTGATTGACAAAATCAGATTATTCTGCTAGATTCCCGTTAGATAGTTTCTTAAACGGAGAGTCTTATGATTCAGACTGTTTATTGCAAAGGTTCCTGGAGGCCTTGGGTAAAAATTGGCAGCGATCTCGGGCTTTGGCGGGCGGATGGCGTCCTTGAAGTTTTGGAGGCGCAGGGAGGAGTATTGTTCCATTGGGAAGATCACTTTGAAAGGTTGGTGAAATCCTGCTGTGGATACAAAAACCTTGATATGGCTCAATTGCCTCCGGAAGCGGAGGTCCGCAAGCAAGTGGAAAATCTTTTAAAAAAAGAAAGCTCGAGTGCTATCGTCCACCTTCTTGTCACGCCCGGGACTTCATCTGACCTGAAAAATGCCGATGGTTTTCCGGAAATGGTAATTAATGTAAGTAGATTAGAGAATTCCTTTGACGATCCGCCACTCAAGCTGGTAACCAAAAATGTCAGGCGTTATTTTCCTGAGTTTAAGCTTACGGCGGGTTATGGCTATGCCAGGAGATTCCATGCCGAAGCGGTTGCGGAAGGCTATGACAGCTTTCTTTATTGGGGCGAACGTACTGGTATTTTGGAAGGGCCTTATGAAAATTTTTTTGTCGTAACAAAAACGGGATGTTTGTACACGCCGGCAAATGATGTGCTCAAAGGTGTCACACGCAAGATATTTCTGGAACTTGCTGAAAAATCGGATATTTTTACTGAAGTTTGCGAAGTTCCGTGGGCTATTCATCTGGGTTATTTGGAACAGTGCAGCGAGGCATTTCTTTCCTCAACGACCAAAGGCGGGATTCCTGCGAAAGAATCCGGTGATATTTCGCAGATCCGTCGGATAGACGAATACGATCATTTTGAGGTGGGCGCCGATACGTGGAGCGCAAAGCTCAAAAGACTTTTCCTTGAATACCGTGAAAATTATTTTAAAGAGCGCGGAGCAGCTTAACAAGTCCGCGTTTTTCTTTTAATATTGCACTATGTCAAAGCTATATATAGTGGCAACGCCGATAGGCAATTTGGGCGATATCACATTGCGGGCGATAGAAACGCTAAAGTCCGTAGATTTTGTTTTGGCCGAAGACACAAGAGTTACAAAAAAACTGCTTTCGCATTTTGGTATTTTCAAACCGCTGATATCGTTTCAGGAACACTCATCGCCCAAGATTTTAGAGAAAATCTTGCAGCTGCTTGAGGAAGACAAAGATTTGGCGCTCGTTACGGACGCGGGGACTCCCGGGGTTTCTGATCCAGGGCAGAGATTAATTCAAGCCATAAGCCTACACGACCGGCAGGCGGGCCATAAGCCATACGTCGCAGAAATAATTACAATCCCCGGCCCATCGTCGCTTGCCGCAATGATATCGCTTTCCGACATTGATCTGTCAAAATTCACTTTTTTGGGCTTCCCACCGCACAAAAAGGGTCGCGAAAAGTTTTTTACAAACCTCGCGGCAAGCAGGAACCCGATCATTATTTTTGAATCGCCACATCGCATTTTGAAAACGCTTTCCCAGCTCCGGAAATTCTGCGGCGACCGGCGCGCGAATATCGGAAGGGAACTTACAAAAACGTACGAAGAAGTTTTTCGCGGCACGCTATCTGAAGCAGAAAAGTATTTTACGGGAGAAAAACAAAGAGGGGAGTTTGTGATAGTTATAAATATATGATGCTAATATGCAAATCAAATGCTAATCTGCGAATTGCGAATGAATTTATTAGCAATTAGCATTATTGGCATAAAATTCGCATATTGGCATAATAAAGTATGCATCGTTTTTATTTTCCGCAGCAAATAGACAAAGATATTTTGGTTTTGAAAGAAAAGCCGATTTTGCACCATGTAAAAAATGTTTTGCGTCTAAAGAAAGGCGAGAAGGCCGCGTTTTTCTCGGACAAGGGCGAATACGCGGGGTATGACTTTGTATTTGAGTTAAAAAATATAGATGGAGGTTCTGCCAACTTCATGTTCAGAGAGCGCGTTGAGAATACGCGCGAGCCATCGCGTAAACTCGTCCTTTTCCAGTCGCTTATTAAAAAAGATAAATTCGAATGGGTTTTGGAGAAAGCGACGGAAGTTGGGGTTTCTGAAATTGTGCCGGTAATTTCCGCAAGGAGCGAGAAAAAAAGCTTGAATCAGGAAAGGTGCGAAAAAATATTAAAAGAAGCAGCCGAGCAATCTGGACGGGCTTTCATTCCAAGACTTCATCCGGTAACTAGTTTTGATCGGGCGGTTTCAAAAGTTCGAGAGCTAGGAACCAAGACCTACTTTACTTCGCTTTCAGAGAAAGAAAATATGATAAGGGGCGTGGGTGACAGAGCAATTAACCTTTTCATAGGTCCCGAGGGCGGATGGGAAGAGCGTGAGGAATTCGCCGCCCACCACCACCAAAATTTTGAAATTATCTCACTTGGCCGCTTAACCCTCCGCTCCGAAACCGCGGCTATTGCTGCTTCATATACTCTGCTTTGGGGATAATAAAAAAAAAGCGGCCTTGCGTTATTTTACCTATCTGCTAACCTAATTTCATAAGCCGAAGACGGGAGGCGGGTATATCATAAGTCCTCTCCAGGTGTCGAAGCGGCTTTCAGCCGTATTTTTTTTATTATGATCACAAGAAAACAAAAAGAAGAGACCGTAAAAGCTATCAAAGATAAATTGACCACGGCGAATTTTATCGCTTTCGTTAATTTTCACGGACTTTCCGTCGCGAAAGGCCAGCAATTGAGGCGCTCTTTGAGGAAGGCCGGCGCCGAATATATGGTGGCTAAAAAAACACTTTTAGGCGTTGCAGCAAAAGAGCTTGGTTTGGAAATTGATAAGAAAAAATTGGAGGGAGAGGTGGCCATGACGGTAAGTTCACAGGGAGAAGATATGGTATTGGCTATTGCCAAAGAAATCGTGATTTTCGCGAAAAAAAATGCCGATATGTTAAAGATAATCGGCGGACTTTGGAACAAAGTTTGGATGGATCAGGCGGAGATAAAGAATCTTGCCTCGATACCGTCACGAGAAGTTTTATTAACCCGGTTGGCATTTATGTTGTCACAGCCGGTGGCTAGCTTAGTGAGGGTGCTTAATTCTGTTGGAGAAAAATTAAAAGAAAATAAATAAGGTCGAAGTTTAAAATTATAAATTATCAATTAGTAATTAACTAAAATGGCAGATTTAGAAAAAATAGTAGAAGAGGTATCAAAGTTAAGCGCTTTGGAACTTTCCGATCTCGTAAAAAAGATTGAAGAAAAATTTGGAGTTTCTGCGGCAATGCCGGTCGTAGCGGCTGCGGCAGGCGGAGGCGAGGAAGCAAAAGAAGAAAAATCAACTTTCAATCTTGAGTTGAAATCGGCAGGAGGCACAAAGATTGCCGTTATTAAAGTATTGCGCGAGGCTTTGGGTCTCGGATTGGCGGAAGCAAAGGGTGTGGCGGATGCGGCTCCTAAGGTGGTAAAGGAGGGCATGGATAAAGCTGCGGCGGATGAATTGAAGGGCAAGCTTGAAGCAGCCGGAGCGACAGTTGAATTAAAGTAATATGAACAAGGAACGAACCCCGTATAGAAAATTTACTGGGGTCGTTTTTTGTATTAGACTACTACCATGAGCATAAAAGTCGTAAGTTCGTCAGTATTAGATGTAAATTTTCTAACGGGGTGAACACCTTAGAAAAACTTTTCGGTTCGGCGGCAAGGGTGAAGCTTTTACGGCTTTTTTTGCTGTCTCCGGATAAAGTTTTCGCGTCAGCTGAGACGACGAAAGTTTTGAAGATATCAAAAACAGCCGCTAAAAAAGAGATAAGGTTTCTTTTATCTATTGGTTTCGTAAAAAAAGCAGTTCGCAGGGATATTCTAATCGTCAAAAATAGGAAAAAAACTAAAAAGATTAAAGTGGCTGGTTTTATGCTTTCACAGACATTCCCTTTTATATTGGCGCTTCGCAGTCTTTTGGTAACCGCTTCCCCGATTTCCAGAGAAAAGATGCTTCAATTTTTCAAAAGCAAAGGAAAGATAAAGCTTGTGGCTTTAGGCGGCATATTTTCAGACGACCTTACCGGCGGCTTTCCAAGCGACGATTCCAGGCTTGATTTGGTCGTTGTCGGCGCGCTGAAGCGTGCGAAAGTTGAGAATTTTATAAAAAATCTTGAATCGGAAATAGGCAAGGAGCTGAATTGGACGCTTTTGTCTCCACCCGAATTCGACCACCGCATGGGCATGCATGACAAACTCCTCCGCGACCTCTTCGACTACCCGCACGAATTTTTGATAAATAAACTTGCGTTGGATTAGAGCCCCGTTTTCGCCAGTTAGATTTCTTGGACACTTAGTTCAGTGGCAGAACGCTCCGTTCACATCGGAGAGGTCGCAGGTTCGATCCCTGCAGTGTCCATAACACATATTTTAGCTTATCCACAACCTATCCACGGAGTAGGACTATTTCATGATAAAATGAAACTAAAGGCCTGAAGTTAGCTTATAGGTCGATATTTATGGCTAAATAAGGCTAGAAAACGAGGGGTTCTCGAGGCCTCTTGTTGCAAATTATTAGAAATTAGATATTAGAAATTAGTAATTAAAAAATATATGATAGTACAAACATGGGGCGATGTTTTGAATCAGTCGCTCCAAGAACTTTGGGGAGGAGTTTTGATGTTCGTTCCTAAGTTCGTAATTGCCTTGATAATCTTTATTATCGGCTGGGTAATAGCAGTCGCTTTGGGCAAGATTGTTGAGCAAATTGTAAAGGCGCTCAAAGTTGATTTGGCTTTGAAGAGCTTGGGAGTTGAAGAACCGCTGGACCGCGCCGGAATGAAATTGGATGCAGGCGCATTTCTTGGCGGACTCGTAAGATGGTTTGTTATCTTGGTGTTTGTCCTTGCTGCGATTGATGTATTCGGTTTGACGCAAGTTACAGAATTTTTGAGAGGCGTTGTGTTGGTATATATTCCTCAAGTAATTGTTGCCGCTTTGATTTTGGTTGCCGCCGCGTTATTAGCTGATGTGGCCAACCGCGTTGTGCAGGGCTCGGCAAAAGCCGCTCACCTTCCTTCAGCGGGACTTTTGGGAGGAATGGCGAAATGGGCGATTTGGGTTTTCGCGATATTGACCGCCTTGTACCAATTGGGTATTGCCGGACCATTCGTCCAAACCTTGTTTACCGCATTCGTGGCAATGCTCGCTTTGGCCGGTGGCTTGGCTTTCGGTTTGGGAGGAAAGGACACTGCTGCAAAATTCCTGGAGAGACTCCGCAACGACATTTCATCGAGATAAAGTCTCAACTCATAAACAAAAAGCCGCTCTTGACGAGCGGCTTTTTCTTACATGAAAAACCACCGGCTTTAGCCGGTGTGTGCGTTTAAAGCGTAGCGCGTAAGCATCTGCTAAAATCACTTTGGTCGAATTAACAGCCAAAGTGATTTTTCCTTTATGGCCAACAGACGTTTATATCAGTTGAGCCATTGCACTTACATCTGCGAATACCATGTGGTCTGGACTCCCAAGTACCGCGGAAAAGTGCTGGCCGACAAGTGCATTAAAGAAGAATTCAAGCGTCTATTCAAGCAGATCTGCGCATGGAAGAGACTTACCATCCGAGCCTGGCACGTTGGAGATGAACACATTCATCTTTACATCTCTATTCCGCCCAAATACTCCATAGCCTATGCCATTGCAATACTGAAAGGCAAATCATCAGCTTTCGACCAAGCCGTTTCAATTCGGCCTCTCTTGTGCGAGTCTTTTTCAAGGTCGCAAATTTTTCGGAATAGCGCAAGACAACGGGTCGGCGGATTTTGGTGTAATGTGCGCCTGACTTCATGGTGTTGTGCGCCTTTAAGCGTTTTTGCAGGTCGTTCGTTGACCCCACATAGAGCGTCTTATCCGCGCATTCCAAGGTGTATGTAAAAAAAGCCATGATGCCTATTATAAAATATTTTTCATTCGGTTGACAACACATGGTGGTTGTAGTACACTAAAAAAAGAACATTTTGTCAATCTGGGGAATAATTTAGTATTGACACAAACCACGGAGGAAACAATGAAAATGTTGCTAACAGGCGCAACCGGAACATTGGGATCCGTTGTATTGGAAAAGATTAGCGGCAACGGACAAATTTATTGCTTGATAAGAAACAAGCATGGAGATGATGCTGGTAATCGTCTAGGAGAAAACGGCAGAGCGATTGTGATACCAGGAGATATTACTTTGCCGCTTTGTGGCGTATCTGCAGAAAATATCGAATTACTCAAAGGCGTTGATGTCGTTTTGCATTGCGCTGCTTCAATTGATTTTGGCTTGTCGAGAGCAATAACGACCTCAAATATCAACATTAATGGCACGAGGAATATTTTGGAGCTTTCTTTGAAAGCGGCGGCAAAAAAATTTATTCACGTAAGCACTTCATATGTGGCCGGCGGCGCTGAGTTTTTTTCAGAAGACGACCATGATATTGGTCAGCAGTTAAGGAATCCTTATGAAAAATCAAAATCGCAAGGCGAGGAAATGGTGCGGATTTTTGCGTCAAAATCTAACATGCCTTTTGCAATATTGCGCCCTAGCGTAATTGTAGGTGATTCCAAAACAGGCAAGATCATGTCGTTCGAAGGATATTATGGATTTTTCAAATACCTGATATCTTTGCGCGACAAAGTAAAAAAATCCTCCAAAAAAAGTGTCCTTTCAGAATTGGTTAACGGAGAAAAAGTATTTTTGCCGGTTACCGTTCGTTGCTCATACACTTCGACCATTAATCTTGTGCCAATTGATTGGGTGACAAATTGCATATGTTATTTTCTGAAACAAGGCACCATGGAAAACCGCGCATATCATCTCGTCAATGAAGATCCGCCACATGTGCGCCAAGTTATCGAAAAAACCCTCGAGCTCGTCGGTGTCAATTGTTATCTTCGGGAAACGTCTGAGCCGTTGAAAAACGGATTTCCAAAGAATATTATAAAGATCGCAGAAACAATGCAAAAGGGCTTTGAACTGACAGAGAATTTGTACTGGCCATATGTGACCAAAGAGCCAAAATTTTCGGTAAAAGAACTGAAGCGCATAATGGGAAAGGATTACTCGCCCGCTCCGCAAACCGACAATAAACTACTTGAGACACTGCTCTCGTATGCAGAGAAGGAAAAGTGGGGACGGAAAAAAGGCGAATTGACTTTGCCTTGACAGGAGATTCGGTTGGCCGTAGCGTTTATGCCACGGTCTTTTTTTATACACAGCGATTGCTATAATTAGATAATAAATTTTTTATGCTTAATACATTTGCTGTTTCGGGAATTTTAATTGTCATTGCGTGCAGTTTGATGGCTATTGTCATGCTTGTCCGCGCATCAAGCAAGCTACATTACATTTGGGGCATTTTTTGCTTAACTGTGCTCCTTTGGGGAATAGGAGCTTACCGCATCGGCATAGCGACTGATCAGGCAAACGCCGTATATTGGTGGAAATTTGCTTATATTGGCGTAATTTTTATTCCGATAATGTTCGCTCATTTCGTATATGTATTTTTAAATCGACGGATTAATCTTGTTATTCTGCCTTTATATGCTCTCGGTGTTTTTTATTTGTATTCTAACTTATTTGGAAATAATTTTATTAATTCGGCCCATTTGATGTTTGGCAAGATCTATTTTCTTACTCCAACGCCGTTATACAATTCATTTTTCGCGCTTTTTCTCTTTCTTGTTATTTATTCTCATATTATCCTTTTTAAGGAATATAAAATAGCGCAGGGATTGAGAAAACAGCAGATACAATATTTTTTTGTCGGATCGTTTCTTGGATTTTTCGGCGGCAGTTTTAGTTTTTTGCCGGAATATCAAATCAATATATATCCTTTTATGAATCTAACGGTTTCTTTTTACCCCATAATTATGGGGTTTGCAATTCTGCGTTATAGGTTGATGAATATCAATATCATCACTACGCAATTACTAATTGCATCGTTGTGGGTATTTATTTCTGTTCGCGCTCTAATATCCGAATTTGGAAGCAATGAACAGCTCATTAATATTCTTTTGCTTTTTATTACAGTTATTGTAGGAATCCTGCTTTATAAAAGCGTGCTTCGGGAAATTGAATCACGCGAAGAAATCGAGCGTCTGGCGCGGGATTTGGAGCGGGCAAATATCGAATTAAAACGGCTTGATGAGGCAAAGTCGGAATTTATTTCCATTGCGTCGCATCAGTTGAGAACGCCGCTTTCTATAATCAAGGGCTATATCTCAATGATTCGCGAAGGAAGCTACGGCAAGGTGAGCCCCGAAATAGGCACTACGATGAACAAAGTTTATCTCTCAAATGAACGCCTGATAAAACTTGTGAACGACCTGCTTGACCTTTCGCGGATGGAATCTGGCAGGATGAAATATGAATTCGCCGAGATGGATTTAAGAGCTTTGGTAGATTCGATAGTTGATGAATTCCAGTTACCCGCGAAAGATAAGGGTATCAGGATTTTATGGATTCCTTCACGAGTAGGAAGCCTTCCTAAAATTTTCGGGGATGCGTGGAAATTGCGCCAGGTAATTTTTAATTTGATAGATAATTCTTTAAAATATACCAACGCCGGGGACATTGAAATTAAGCTCGAAAAAGAGGATGATAGCCTTAAGCTTTCGGTAAAAGATTCCGGAATAGGCATGTCGCGAGAAACCGCAGTTTCCGTTTTTCATAAATTTGTAAGAGGCGGCAAAGATGCTTCTCGCGCGAATGCCGGAGGTACGGGCCTTGGGCTATATATCGCAAAAAGAATAGTGGACGACCACAAGGGTGAGATCTGGGCGGAGTCCAAAGGCGAAGGCAAGGGAAGTACGTTTTTTGTGACACTACCAATTACGAATCATTACGAATATACGAATAAATTTAATGAGAACAAACATAATTGATGTTCCGGAAAATTTAAATAGCGAAATCGAGCTTTGCGGATGGATAGATGTTCGCAGAGATCACGGCAAGCTCATTTTTTTTGATATGCGCGACAGATCGGGAAAAGTTCAGCTCGTTGTTCCTCCCTCGGATAAAGTAGTGCACGAAATTGCAAGCATATTGCGCCCCGAATGGGTTGTAAAAATTAAAGGCACGGTAAACCCGCGCCCGGAAGCGATGAAAAATCCGAAGGAAGGTCCGGCTGGCGGAATAGAAGTTAAAGTTTCTTCTATCGAAATAATTTCCGAGGCGAAAACCCCGCCGTTTGAAGTTGGAACGGACGGATACGAGGTCGGGGAGGATGTTCGGATGAAATACCGCTATGTTGATATCCGCAGAGCGAGAATGATGAATAATTTGGCAAAACGCTCGCAGGTAACAAAATTCATCCGCGATTTTCTTATCGAAAAAAGCTTTATTGAAGTTGAGACGCCGTCTCTTTCCAAGTCTACTCCTGAAGGCGCGCGCGATTACCTGGTGCCATCACGCGTGGAGCCGGGTAAATTTTACGCGCTTCCGCAGTCTCCCCAGCAATATAAGCAGTTGTTGATGGTGGGCGGTATTGAGCGTTATTTTCAAATAGCACGGTGCTTCCGCGACGAAGACACGAGAGGCGACCGCCAGCCAGAATTTACGCAGCTAGACCTTGAGATTAGTTTTATCGAGGCGGAAGATGTCATCGCGCTAAATGAAGAACTTTTAATAAAAATAGTTGAGGCGCTTTACCCTGAGAAAAAGATACAGGAAAAGCCATTTCCACGCCTTACATATAAGGAAGCGGTGGAAAAATATCAGACGGACAGGCCGGATTTGAGAAAAGATAAGAATGATAAAAACTTGCTCGCTTTTTGCTGGGTGGTGGATTTTCCGTTTTTCGAATTGGCTGACTCTTCAACAAGCTCAGGGCAAGAGGCATGGACCTTTACCCACAATCCTTTCTCCGCGCCAAAGCCAGAGCATATGGACTGGCTGATGAAAAAAGAAAAAATACCGGAAATTCTGGCCACACAATATGATATTGTGCTGAACGGCTGCGAGATCGGCGGAGGCTCTATAAGGAACCATAAGCCCGAAGCCCTAAAAAAAGTTTTTGAGATAATGGGTTTTTCCGAAGAGAGAATTTTAAAAAATTTCGGGCATATGCTGGATGCCTTGTCATATGGGGCGCCTTCGCATGGGGGAATCGCCTGGGGTTTTGACCGTTTAATGATGCTTTTGCAAAATGAACCCAACATTCGCGAAGTAATCGCTTTCCCGAAAACCGGCGAAGGGCACGACCTGATGATGAACGCTCCTTCCAAAGTGAAAAAAGCGCAGCTGAAAGAATTACATCTCTCCGCAGAAGAACTTCACTAACGCAATAATATGTCAAGCAATAACAGCTATAACTCTAAAAAAATCCATTGAAATTTTTCCCCGCCAGGCCAACAAACCGACACAAGCTCTTCTAATCTAGAGGCGGCGGTTTCTAATTGGGCTCCGATAGCGCCATAAATTGCAAAACCGGGGCCATTTATTGTTAAATTACAAGTAGCAGGATCCCAATATAAAGGAACCGGTTTGCCGCTTGCGTCAAAGTATGCTTCATAAAAATAAAAATAGCCGCTGCCAAACCCTCCAATTGAATTAATCGGGTCAATTGGTAATTTGGATATATATGGCGCCAATTCCTGTTCAAGGTCTGCCCAAAATCTTACATAACCGCCAGCGGATGCGCCCTCGTCGTTGCTATAAGAATTTACGACATAAACTATTCCTCCAGAATAATCAGTAGCTGCTTTATTGGTTGTATTTGCAAGAGGATAATTATTGTTGGTAGTAACATACAGAGCGAACGCTTTTTCAATTTGTTCAAGAGCAAGCATTCTTGACGCGTCTCTGGCTTTCATGCGCGCGCTTGAAAGAGAAGCCAGGACGATGCTTGCCAAAAGGCTTATTATAGAAATAACCACCAGTAATTCTATAAGCGTAAAACCTCTTTGTCTGAAACCGTTGAATTTTGGAGCATCGGCGGGAATGTTGCCTTTGAATTTTGCTGGAGTTTTTGACGGCTCGTGAAATGACAGCCATAACAAAATTATTGATGCCGCGAAAAAAAAACTTGATATTCCGATTAAAAAAAAATTTGCCTGTCGCTCATTTTTTATAAGTCCATTTGAATATTTGATTGTCCAATGCATTAACCTTGATTCAGGCCGCAAATAAGAGTCTGCATTAAAAGATTTGGGCTTTAGGGTTAAACTTACATTTTTAAGCCTGTCGCTGAAATCTACTGGTTGTTCGTTTTGTGGTTCTGTTTCTGCCATTTTTTATTGCTTTAATTTGCGCCTTTTATCCAGTTTAACTCTCAAGAGGAATTATAACAAATAAAAAAAGCCGAGGCTAATCAGCTTTTTATAAGTCGGAATTTTGACGTAAAATGCCTCATCGGGTAGGTTTCGCGGACGAATTCAACTCCGCGGACGGAAGAACGTTTTTCCGAAAGCTTTCTAAAAACATCCGCCACATAATCCAGATGTTCTTTTACGTAAAGACGATGGGGGATAGCGAGGCGAAGTAACTCCCATTTTGCCCGGCGGTTTTCGCGTGTTTTCGGATCGCGGTTTTCAAGCAGAGAACCGATTTCCACCGCGCGCACTCCGCCTTCCAGATAAAGAGCGCAGGCGAGAGAATGCCCCGGAAAAAGATTCCACCGAATTTGCGGTAGCCATTCGCCCGCATTTACAAATACTGCGTGTCCGCCGATCGGTAGAACAATAGGAACGCCGATTTCGCGAAGTTTATTTCCTAAATATTCTATCTGCGCGACGCGATATTCCAAATACCGCTCTTTTACCCCCTCCTTCAGACCTACCGCGAGGGATGCCATCGCCTTTCCGGACATAGCGCCGTATTGAATGCCTCCGGCGAACAATGCACCATAAGGCTGTAATATTTCAAAAAGTTCCTTATTTCTCAAAAGTATCAGTCCTCCGGATTGGTTCAACGCGTTTTTTTTTGCGCTCATAAGCGCGCCGTCCGCGTATGACATCATTTCGTCAATAATACTTTTGATGCTTCTTTTGCCGAAACCTTTTTCGCGTTTCTTGATGAAATATGCGTTCTCGGCAAAACGCGCGACATCCAGAAAAAATCTGATCCCGTATTTTTTGCAAAGCGCCGAGGATTCTTTCAGATTTTTCATGGAGACCGGCTGACCGCCGACTTGATTGCAGGTTATTGTTGAAAGAACATAGGGAATTTTTGTGCCGTGTTTTTTCAGAATTTTTTCCAGCCTCGGCAAATCTATGTTGCCCTTGAAAGGAAGTCCCGAAGACGGATCATAGGCTTCCGATATTGTGCAATCAATCGGTTTTCCGCCCATGACCTCTATATTCGCTTTTGTAGTGTCAAAGTGCGCGTTTCCGGGAACAAGCGACCCCTTTTTTACAAGAACGAAATCAACCACGTGCTCCGCGCCTCTGCCCTGATGGACCGGAATTACGTATGGAAACCCGAGAACGCTTTTGGCCGAATGTTCCAGAGCGCGCCAGCTTTTGGAACCGCAGTATGTTTCGTCCCCTTCTTCCTCCGCCGCGCACTGTTCCTGCGACAGCGCTCCGGTACCGGAGTCGGTCAGCAGGTCAACTGCTATATCTTCGGAATGAAGCATGAACGGGTTGAAATCCGCTCTCTTGAGGCTTTTCAATCTTTCCGATCTTGAGATTAGGCGTATCTCTTCAACAACCTTTTGTTTATAAAGCGGCAAAGTTGCCATTTTTATTTTCTTATCTATATTTGGATTAGCACAAAATACCGATTGTGCAAATATGGAAAATGGGCTAAAATTCTTTAATCATGTACAGCATAGCTTTGGAAAAATTCGCGGGCCCTTTGGATATGCTTTTGGGCCTAGTGGAGGAAGAGAAATTATCCATCAACGAAATATCCCTTTCACAGGTCGCGGATCAGTATATTTCGTATCTAAAGTCGCTTGAGGAGATGCCCAAGGAAGAGCTTGCGGCTTTTTTGGTCATCGCCTCCACTTTGATATTGATCAAATCACGTTCTTTGATGCCTGGCCTCAAAATCTCCGAAGAGGAGGAAATGGATATCAAAGACCTTGAGAGGCGGCTCAAAATGTATAAATTCTTCAAAGAATTGTCTTTGAAACTCCGTGATATCAACAAGCAAGGAAGGCATTTATTCGGAAGGGAAGCATATCTTGGAATGAGTTCGGTATTTTTTCCGCCACAGGATATCGGCACAGAAAATCTGGCTCAGGTCTTAAAAGAGATATTAACGGCAATACCACAGATCGAAAGCTTACCGGAAGATTCGATAAAAAAAGCAGTCTCATTGGAAGAAAAAATGAATGAGTTAAAGGAGAGGCTGGAAAAAATGATAAATGTGAATTTTTCCGCTCTAGGCGGATCCGCCTTTGGCGGAGAAGAAAAAAAAGACAAAATAGAAATAATCGTCGGATTTCTTGCGCTGCTTGAGCTTGTTCGACAGGGATTCGCGATATTTGAACAAAATGGTGTATTTGGTAGTATTGAAATGAAAAAAAATGAGTGAATTAGCTAAAAAAATCGAGGCGTTGCTTTTTGTCGGAGGCGAGGGGATGACCGTCTCGCGCCTTTCGACGGCGTTAAAAAAGAGCGACGCGGAGATAAAGAAGGCACTAGAAGAACTCGAGGCACACCTTGCGGAAGCGCACGCTTTGGAGCTTTTAAAGGACGAAGACCATGTGTCTTTGGTAACAGCAAGCGAAGTCTCCAAAATAGTTGAAGATTTCGCCAAAGAGGAATTTGACGGAGAGCTCACGCGTGCAGGCTTAGAAACCCTGGCAATCATTGCTTACAAAGGGCCGATAAAGAGAAGCGAAATAGATTATATTCGCGGAGTAAATTCATCTTTTATGATACGCAATCTTTTAATGAGGGGGCTTGTGGAGCGGACCCGAGATCACAAAGACGCGCGCGCATATTTTTACAGGATTTCAACTGATTTTTTGAAGTTTCTCGGCATCAGTTCTATTTCCGAGCTTCCTGAATTCGGCGCATTTGCCGAAAAATTGGACGCTTTCCTCAAAGAAACATCCGCGGAAGCAAAATAATTTTATGATAGAAAAAGACAATTTATACATTTTCGCGTCGGCGCTCCTGTTATTTTTATTGATATTGCTTCCTTCGGGAAAAACCGACACGAATTTGTCAAAAAATTTGCAGGCGAATGTTATGGGAGCGCTTGTGATACACGCGCCGCCGGAGGTTGAATCAAAGTCCGCGTACGCTATAGATCTTTTTTCCGGAAAAATAATTTATGAAAAAGAAAAAAATCTGGTTCTGCCTTTGGCCAGTATTGCAAAAATAGTAAGTACTTTGGTTATTTTGGACGCGTTGGATTTGAATGAAGAAGTTGCCGTATCCCGAACGGCGGTTTCCACTCCGGAGCCTTCCTCGCTCAAAGTAGGAGAGCATTTTTTGGCACGCGATCTTTTGGCGATGGCAATGGTGGAATCTTCGAACGACGCGGCAATGGCTTTAGTTGAAGCCGCGGCCCAAAAAAATACGGCGCCGCAAAGCGAATCGGAAGCGTGGTTCATCAATCTGATGAATTTAAAAGCGAATAGCTTGGGTGCTTTTACAATGAATTTTCATAACGCGACAGGGTTGGATATTTCGACAACCGAATCCGGCGCCTATGGCTCCGCGGAAGACCTTATGAATATCGCAAAAGCAACGATTGATTCGGAGCTTTGGCAATTTGGGGAAATTACAGAAGTTCAGTCAAAGGAAGGATTTATTCACCCGCTTCATCCGACTAATTTATTAAAAAGCGAGATCACAGGACTAATCGGCGGAAAGACCGGGTTCACTGATCTCGCCGGAGGCAATCTGCTCGTTATCGTTCAATACCCGTATCCCGGCGGACATCTCTACGGCATCGTCGTTTTGGGCTCATCCGAGAAGGGCAGATTTGAGGATGTTAAGAAAATCCTAGAATATATAAAATCATTGTAAAATAAGGGTATTTTAGGTATTGACTATAGCATTAAAATATGCTATTATTCAACTAAGTTCTCTGAAATTTTCATATTGGCGCAAAAAAGAAGGAGGAAAAATGTTGAAAATGTTTTTTGTTGTCACTTATGTTATTGCAATTCTCGGCATCATCGCAAGCTGTAATGGCTGGGTAAACTGGCCTAACCCGCGGCCAGTAGATCGTCGAGTAAAACTGGAAAAGATTCAGCCGGTTTCTGTGGAGATTCAAAAAAGAGTCTTTGCGGGAGCCGGTGTTTTTTGTTTAACCTCACCCCTCGTAAGAACGAGCCCTCTCCTTCGTAAGGAGAGGGAATTTGTAGAATTTTAAAATATACATTGCTCCTTTCCTTTAGAAGGAGAGGATTCGCTTTAGCGAAAGGTGAGGTAAGAGGGGGTTACTCTTCAAGAAATTTCTGCTAAACTATTTTTATGCAGAGCGAGCTGATTTTAAATATCTATAAAGTTTTGGGGCTCGGCGGGGTAGCTTTTTTTCTTGGAATAGTTTTGACGCCGGTGCTCGCGCATTATTTGTATAAATATAAAATGTGGCGCAAAGACGCGCGAACGCTGTCGCCGGACGGATCGGGGACTCCGATATTCAACGCGCTCCACAAAGAGCGCGAAGTGCGCGCTCCGCGCATGGGCGGGATATTGATCTGGGGAACTACACTGATAGTCGCCTTGCTCTTTTGGTTTTTTGGCGCGTATTACGATGGGCCGTTTTTCACAAAATTTAATTTTTTGTCGCGCGGGCAAACATGGGTGCCATTGGGAATTTTATTAGCCGGTTCCATGGTTGGATTATTGGATGATTTGCTTTTAGTTTTTCAGAAAGGCGGATATGCCGGCGGAGGACTTACTTTTACTCGCAGGATAATTTTAATAACTTTAATAGCCGCTCTCGGCGCATATTGGTTTTATTTTAAATTGGGAACAGAGGTGATTTTTATTCCCGGATTAGGCGACTGGAGTCTTGGGGTATTGTTTCCGATATTTTATATTTTAGTGACTTTGGCGGTTTTCAGCGGGGGAGTGATAGATGGTCTGGACGGGCTTTCCGGAGGAGTTTTCGCCAATATTTTTGCCGCATACGCCGGAATAGCTTTTTTCCAGAATCAAATCGATATAGCCGCGTTTTGCGCGGTGATAGCGGGCTCGATCCTGGCTTTTTTGTGGTTCAATATCCCGCCAGCCAGATTTTACATGTCGGAGACAGGCATTATGGGTTTAACGACATCTCTTGCGGCGGTAGCATTTTTAACCAATGCAGTCGTGGTATTGCCCATAATCGCTTTGCCGCTAGTGATCGAATCCTTGTCCGTGATCATTCAACTTTCTTCCAAGAGATTTTTTGGAAGAAAAGTTTTTCTAGTCGCGCCAATTCATCATCACTTTGAGGCCATCGGCTGGCCGGTGGAGAAGGTTGTCATGCGTTTTTGGATATTGTCCGCTGTTTTTGCTGCCTTTGGGATGATCTTACAATTGATAAGTCGCTGACCGCCATATGCTATAATTTTAAAATATGACCTATTCCATTCTAATCAAAAACGGGACCGTCATTGATGGGCTTGGAGTTCACCCAAGAAAAGCCGATGTCGGAATTTCCGGAAATTATATAAAAGATGTCGGCGATCTATCGAGCGCTTCCGCTGAAAAGACCATTGATGCAACGGGGCATATTGTCGCCCCGGGATTCATCGACCTTACGAATCATTCCGATACTTACGCGACTATTTTTTCAAATCCCTCGCAGGACAGCATGATTCGTCAGGGCGTAACAACCATTCTTTTCGGAAATTGCGGAGAATCGTTGGCACCGATCACAAAAAAAGAAACTCTCATGGATCTCAATAAATGGGTCGCCGCATCCGCGATAAATCTGGACTGGAATTCAATGAGCGAATATTATGATGTGCTAAAGGACATCCACCCCGGGGTAAATATCGCGTCTTTGGTCGGGCACGAAACTCTGCGGAGGAACACCGTGGTCGCGGATGAAATGGCCATACTTTTGGAATCAGCGATGGTCCAAGGGGCATGGGGCCTATCCTCCAATTTTTCTTTTCGCGATTGGGGAAAAACGCTTGCTGAAACGATCGATCTTTTAAAAGTTGTCAAAAGTTTCGGCGGGCTTTATAAAATCCATCTCCGCGATGAGGGGAAAAATTTTCTGCCATCCGTTGCGGCGCTGATCGATGCCGTAAGAACCACCGGCGTCCGAACCGTCATTTCGCATATTAAAGCGATAGGAAGAAGTTCGTGGGGAGATTTTACAAAAGCTTTGCGGATGATCGAGAACGCGAAAGGAAGCGGGCTCGAAATTTATTTCGATTTTTTCCCTTATTTGCGCACCGGCTCAATGCTGATGAACCTTCTGCCGGAATGGGCGAGGGAGGGAAACGACGAAGTAATTCTAAAAAGAATAAGCGACCCGTCTGAATCCGCAAAAATATTAAGAGACCTCAAGGTCATAACTTTGCATGCCGACCGCATTTTTATCGCATCCGCGAAAGCTGATAAAAATATCGTTGGAAAAACCCTGCTGGAGATAGCGCTCAAGGTTTCCATGCCGCCGGAAGAGGTTATTTTAGAAATTCTAAAGATAAATTCTTTAAATATAACTTTTTTTGGCAAGACCATAGCCGCCAAAAACCTGATTTTTGCGTCGCGCCATAAAGATTCGGTGCTTGCTTCGGACGGAGCAGGATACAATATTGAATTTCAAAGATCGGGAGATTTGGTCCACCCGCGTTCATACGGCGCTTATCCGCGATTTTTTAGCGTGGTTTCTCCAAAGGCAAAATTGAAGCCGGAAGAAGCAATTGAAAAAATGACATCTCATCCGGCGAAAATTCTAGGACTTGACGACAGAGGTAGGCTTAGCAAAAACCATTTGGCTGATATTGTGATTTTTGATGAGAATGGTTTCCGCGACAGGGCAACATATAAAAATCCGTTCCGCTATCCCGACGGCATGAAGTGCGTAATTGTGAACGGGAAAATTGCTTTTGCAGATGACGGCGACAAGAAGATCATGAGAAACGGTGTAATCCTTAAACGGAATATTAATGCGTAATATCCAGCTTCGACAATACGATCAAGTATTTCTGCTTCTTTTCGCAACAATGGTTATTTTCGGTTTTTTTATTTTGGCCTCGGCGTCTTTGGGAATTTCGTCGGAAAAATACGGGGAAGCTTATTATTTTCTCCTGCACCAGATGCTCTACGGATTATTGCCGGGGGCGATATTATTTTATTTCGCGCTTATGACCCCATACAAATATTTGCGGAATTTAGCTCTGCCGATCCTGCTTGTCGGAATTTTTCTAATGTTTCTGGTTTTTGTACCGGGGATAGGTTTTTACCACGGCGGAGCAAAAAGGTGGCTTAGTTTCGGGGTGATATCTTTTCAGCCGTCTGAATTTATGAAATTCGCGTATATCGTTTATCTTGCCGCGTGGCTTGAAACAAGGGGTAAAGAACTTCGCTCTTTCAAATTCGGGTTTCTTCCTTTTATAATCATGAGCGTTTTTATTGCTTCTTTTCTTGTTTTTCAGCCGGACATCGGGACCCTGGGAGTTCTGATGATATCTGTTTTTGCATTATTTTTTTATAGCGGAGGGCCGGTTCGGCAGCTCGCCATATTTGCGGGCATCGGGCTTTCGGCATTTGTTGGTTTAGTTTTAATCGAACCCTACAGACTTGAGAGGGTAAGTACGTTTTGGAACAGTTCTGCGGACCCGGTTGGCGCCGGGTATCAAATCAATCAGGCACTCATCGCGGTTGGTTCAGGTGGGTTATGGGGCAGGGGATTCGGGTTGTCTCGCCAAAAATTCAGTTATTTACCGGAGCCCGTGGGCGATTCCGTTTTCGCGATATTATCCGAAGAGCTCGGTTTTATTGGAGCAATAATTTTACTGGCGCTTTTTTTACTCTTTTTTATCAGGGGCATCAAAATAACAGGGAGAGCTCCTGATGCGTTCGGAAGGCTGCTGGGTGCCGGACTTCTTTTTTTGATCATATTTCAGGCGCTAATCAATATCGCGGCAATCACAGGCCTGATACCTCTCACCGGGATTCCTTTGCCGTTTGTTTCTTACGGCGGCTCTGCTATAATGATGACGCTAATAGAGGTCGGTATAATTTTAAATATCTCAAAAACTAAATCTTAACATAAATATATGAAAATTTTATTGGCGGGAGGAGGATCGGGCGGGCATTTTTATCCACTGATCGCGGTTGTGCGCGCGCTACGAAGGACGGCGGAGCAGGAGAATATAGCAAAGATCGAATTTTTCTTAATGTCCGACGACCCGATCGACGCAGATATGCTTTTGGAAGAAAGGATCCGTTTTATAAAAATTCCCGCTGGTAAACTAAGACGCTATTTTTCGCTGCGGCATTTCGGTGATTCAATTAAAACTTTTGCCGGCATCTTTTCCGCTTTCTGGAAATTATATAAATTGGTGCCGGATGTTATTTTTTCAAAGGGAGGCTATGCAAGTTTCCCGACTTTAATCGCGGCAAAAATATTGGGAATTCCGGTAATGATCCATGAGTCGGATACGGTGCCCGGCCTCGTCAATCAGTGGGCTGGAAACTGGGTCAACCGCATAGCTGTTTCATTCGAAGAATCTCTGCAATATTTTGAGAGTAAAAATGTCGCGCTTGTAGGAAATCCTATACGCCCGCAAGTTGTAGGCGGAAATATGCTTGAAGCAATAGATTATTTCAAATTGGAAGAAGGGTGCCCGACAGTGCTTGTGCTCGGAGGATCTCAGGGCTCCGAGAGGATAAATGAAACAATACTATCCGGCCTTGCTGAAATGGTAAAAAAATACCAAATCATCCATCAAACCGGAAAAAATAATTTTGCGGACGTATCGGGAAGAGCAGATATACTTTTGGAAAAGATGGATTTAAAGCATAGGTACCATGTTTTCTCTTTTCTGGATGAGGGCGAATTGAGGAATGCGTCAAAAGCCGCATCCATTGTAGTTTCCCGCGCGGCTGCAGGAGCAATATTTGAAATATCAGCATGGGGAGTTCCGGCAATTTTGATTCCTCTGCCGTCCGCGGCGCAAGATCATCAGCGCGAGAACGCCTATGCTTACGCGAGATTCGGGGCTTGTGAGATTATTGAGGAAACAAATCTCACGCCGCATCTTCTTATGGCGCAGATCGATAAAATATTGGCTGACAAGGAAAGGGTCGCGAAAATGAACAAGGCAGCGCAGATCTTTTCTCGCTTGGACGCCGCCGAAAAAATAGGCAGAGAACTTTTGAAACTGGGGATTCACGAATAGCAAATAATGCGCTAAAATAAGCGCTATATGCGTGTAAAGACAAGGATTGCGCCTTCGCCGACAGGATATTTGCATGTGGGGACCGCCCGCACGGCACTTTTTAATTATTTATTTGCGAAACACAACAGCGGAGAATTTATTTTGCGCATTGAAGATACCGATATTGAGCGTTCGGAGGCGAAATTTGAAGACGATATTGTCGCGGGACTCAAATGGCTCGGGATCAATTGGGACGGCGAGATAACCCGGCAAAGCGAGCGGATAGATATTTACGAAACATATTTAAAAACATTGCTTGCCGATGGGATGGCTTTTTATTGCCCGCACTCGCAGGCAGAATTGGACGAAGAAAGGAAAAAGCAGGTGGCAAATAAATTTTCTCCGCAGCATACCTGCGACGCGCGCGGAAAAAAACTGGGAAAAGGCTTGATTCGCTTCAAGAACGACACCGAAAAGACCGTTAAATTCAAAGACGAAATAAGGGGCGAAATAGAATTTGATCCGGCGCTTTTGGGCGATTTTTCTTTGGCAAAGGATTTGAGGACGCCGTTATATAATTTTGCTGTTGTTGTGGACGACGCCACAATGGAAATTTCACATGTTATAAGAGGAGAGGACCATATTTCAAATACCCCGAAGCAAATTTTGCTCGAGGAGGCACTTGGGCTCCAGCAACCTATATTTGCCCACTTGCCGCTGATACTCGGAAAAGATCGCTCAAAACTTTCAAAAAGGCATGGGGCGACTTCGGTAATTGATTATAAAAATGAAGGTTATTTACCCGATGCTTTGTTTAATTTCATGGCGCTCTTAGGCTGGAATCCCGGCAGGGAACAAGAAATTTTTTCAAAGAAAGAATTGATAAAAGAATTTTCAATTGACCGCGTGCAGGGTGCGGGTGCGATCTTTGATATGACTAAACTAGACTGGATGAATGGAGAATACATAAGAAAAAAACCTTTAAAAGAATTAGTAGAATTGAGTAAAGGTTTTTTCCAATTTCCAATTTCCAATTCTCAATTTTCAATGCTTGAAAAAGTAATCGCGCTGGAACAGCCGCGGCTCAAAAAACTTTCCGAACTTCCGGAAAAAACGGATTCTTTTTTCAAAGAACCGGAATATGACGCAGAACTTTTGAAATGGAAACAGATGGATAATTTAACCATTAAGAATTCTTTAGAAACAGCAAAATCTATTTTGCAGTTGGTTGCCGAGAACGGCATGACAAAAGAAAATCTGGAAAAACTCTTTTTGGCTAAAGCCGGTAAAGATAGGGGAGAGCTATTGTGGCCGTTGCGCGTAGCGCTCTCCGGTAAAAAATTCTCCCCTGGCCCTTTCGAAATAATGGAAGTTTTAGGGAAAGATAAGTCAATTTTGCGTATAAATGCCGCGATTTTCATGTTAAAATAAGGCCAATGAAGCGAAACATAAAAATCGTTTTTTTAGGCTTATTTTTGGTGTTCACGGCCTCTTTTTATGCGCCAGCGTACGGAGCCGATATAAATGATTTAAAGAGCCAAATTGACGCCAAAAATGAGGAAATCCGGAAACTGGAAGAAGAAATGAGGCAATATAAGGGAAGCATCGAAGGAGCGCAGTTATTAGCGAAAACGCTGAACGCGCAGATCGCCAAATTAAACGCCGAAATTAAGGCATTAAACACACAGATCGTCCTGACATCCAAGAAAATTTCGAAAAAAGAACTGGAAATACAGCAGCTGGCATATGAGATCAAAAATACGGAAACGGCGATGATAGAGAGGCAAAAAGCAATAAAAGGGATATTGATAAGTTTGAATCAGTCCGAAGAAAATACCGCGTTCGAAGCTTTTTTGAAATTCTGGACCATTTCCGATTTTTTTACGGAGCTTGAAAATATCGAGGTGCTGAACGGAAAGATACGGGAAAATTTTGATAAGCTGGCAGGCCTGAAAATCGAGCTGGAAAGCAAAAAGGGTTCAGCTGAGGTCGCCAATAAAGACCTTCAAAATTTAAAAAACGATCTTGTCGATCAAAAATTGATTCAGGAGCAGGGGAAAACAGAAAAAAAATCCATATTGAAGGCAACTAAAAATCAGGAAGCGGAATATCAAAAATTATTAAAGGACCGGCAGGCCAAGAAAGAGGCTTTTGAAATGGAATTGTTTCAATTTGAATCGCAGTTAAAATATGAGCTGGATAAGTCCAAATTACCTCAGGTAGGAAAGGGCGTTTTGGCTTGGCCTTTGGATAATGTTTTTATAACTCAATACTTCGGTAAAACAGTTGATTCGGTAAGATTATACAGATCAGGGACTCACAACGGGATTGATTTGCGTGCGCGCAACGGAACGCCGATTAAATCGGCCGGACCGGGCAAAGTCACGGCAACCGGCAATACTGATCTTCAGTTTGGTTGCTACTCATACGGCAAATGGATATTGATTGATCACCAAAATGGGTTGGCCACTTTGTATGCTCATCTAAGCATAATTAAAGTAGTCGCCGGAGACCAGATCGCTTCAGACCAAATAATCGGATATTCCGGTTATACGGGAGCCGTTGAGCCTGCCGGAATACTTGGCGCCCATCTTCACTTAACAGTTTTTGCATCAAGCGCGGTTACGATTCAGCGATATACAAGTAGTATGAACTGCAAAAACGTTTCAATTCCTGTAGCCAACCCAAACGCCTATCTCGACCCATTGCTTTACCTGTAGTATAATATAAGCATGGCTAAACAGCATGGATTCGTACAAATCATCATCATAATCGTACTTTTGGTCGTTATTTTAAGTCTTTTGGGCGTATCTTTAAGCTCGCTTTTTTCAAACCCGCTTTTAAAAGACAATTTCGGATTCATAGGAAATTGGCTTTCCTCGCTCTGGAATAATTATCTTGCGGCTTCCGCTTATCATCTTTGGAATATTCTTAAAGAGGTGATATGGAATCCTTTTGTAGAAACAATGAGAGGACTGGCCTCTGGCGTTAATCCTTTCGTGAAGTAATATAGTGTCGGAAAAGCCCGCAATATAAAACGTCGGAAAATAGACATTGTGCGTCACTTTGTATAAGGTTGGTTTTTATATCCCCTGTGCATTTTACTTTTATACAACTTCATTTTTTCTCGAATATTTACTAACTCCTGATGTTGCTTATCGCTGTAATTACGATTATTGTAGATATTTTTAGAAATAAGCTGCGCCGCCTCTTTCCAAAGGATAAAGTCATTGTATTTCTTAGCTTGTAACTTGTACTTATCAAAAAAAGGTATAATTTTTTCTAATATATCGGTGATATTTTGAACATTGAATCGAACCTGATTTTGAGTATATGATATTGTGCCACACCCAACCGTGTGTTTGATTTTTTCTAATATTTCCCTGTCGTCTTCCCGTAGAACTATCGCAAAATAAGGCACCCATCTGTGGTAGATTGGCTGGCCCGGTCTGCTATATTTTTTTTCACTTCTATATGTCAGATAAAAACATCCTTCGCCATCAACAAATCCTGCAATATAATCGCCTGCTAACTTTTGTTCCATAATTAATATCGTATCAATTATGTCGCACAAAGACAATGGTCGAATCCTTCTAAAATTCGGTTTATTTGTATATGATTTTTAAATGCGCACATCATATTCAAATATTCAAACATTCAAGCAATGCCCGCAGAAATTTAAATTTCAGGTCATAGATAAGATCAAGGCGACGAAGACCGTGCACACGGTTTTTGGCAGTTCGGTCCACGCGGCGCTCAAATTCATGTTCTCGCACGACCCTGTGTTCCCTACCATGGACGAGATATTGGCAAACTTTACGGAGGCTTGGGCGACATCAGTATTAAAAATCGTCCCAGCGCTCGATAATAAATTAATTTCAATTTATGAAGAGAGCGGAAAATCCCTGCTCAAAAATTTTTATAAAAATAATCCGCCGTGGAATTTCTCCGTGGTCGACACCGAATCGAAGTTCGAACTGCCAATTGAAGACTCAAATGGCGGCGTGCACGTCTTGGCGGGCATCATCGACCGTGTCGATAAATTATCCGACGGAGTTTACGAAATAATCGATTACAAAACGAACAGAAAACTTCCTTCTCAAGGCGCGGTGGACGGAGATCTACAAATGTCAATTTACCATATGGCGCTAAACCGCCGCTGGCCTTCGCTTGATCCTGCGAAAATAAAACTTTCGCTTTATTTTTTGAAGCACGGCGAAAAAATATCGTCTTCGCGAGAATCATCTTCCATTGCCGCGACAAAAGACGCGGTACTTGCAACTATCAAACAGATGGAAAAAAATATCGCGGAGAATGCATTTCCCGCGATTATCTCAATACTTTGTGATTACTGCGCGTACAAACCCATTTGCCCTGCATGGAAGCATCTTTATAAAAAAGCGGATATTTCGGCGCCGGACGAAGCCCAGCTCCAGCAGGTGCTTCAGGAATATTTTGCCATTAAAGAGTCGGAAACAAATAATGATAAGCGCGTAAAAGATTTGCAGGCGATCATTAAAGCGTACATGGAAGCAAACAAAGTTGACCGCGTATTCGATGAGCGCGGGTATTATGTGTCAAAAAAACTTCAACAGCGCTTTAAATACGACTTTGATAAGGTAAAAGCAATATTGGCTGAAGCCAATCTCATGGATAAATGGAACGCAATTTTGGAGGCCGACGAGAAGAAATTGAAGGAAATTATGGTTTCTCTCCCCTACTCTATCCGCGACCAAATTTCCGCGCAAAAAAATCTCTCCAAAGAATTCATCACTCTCACCGCCTCAATAAAACCCGCGAAAAAATAAAAAACCGGGACGCCGGTTTTTAAATGATATTCATTTTCAATTGAGGCTGACGACACAAATCCAAATTCCTAAGAAGATGAATATATCTCCTATGCTTATCAACGTGTTGCCGCCAAGCCATATCCAATCGCCAAGAAAATTAAGCCTAGTTTCGTCTGTCATGAGAACATAACTATTATCCGGCGGAGTTGTGCACGCAGGCATTTTCAACTTATTAGCCGCCATAACAATCGAATTAAAAACAACGCCCAAGAACCACAGTATTGGGCCATATGGTCCGAGCTCCGGATTAAAAATAGCTAAAATAAAAATATAACATCCGTAGAATAATTTGAATGAATAGTCCGCTACAAGCCCTAGCTTTTCGGTCGGGAACAATATCAGTAAAAAAGGAGCCGCAAGCCACGAATTATTTAATGACAAAGGCAATCCAATCAAAAAAAACAGAACACCCAAAGACATCAAAACTGATATCAAGTCATATCCGATTCTGCTGAAAAAATAGCAGTTTTATCTTATTTCGTCAATCTTTATCGGCTCCTTTGACGGAGTAAGCGTTTTTAGACGCCAGAGGCCAATAAGAGCCGTAATTGTGAGGATAATGATAAGAATGGCCATAATATCGAAAAAATGCCTATTTATGAGACTTTTTAGGATCCGGAATGTGGACTTGATTTTATTAAATAAGATGCTAATATGCGTATGTTATGCTAATGATGCGAATTGCCAATATTCGCAATTTGTAGATTAGCATGAGATTAGAAGATTAGCATCATATTTCATGGCACATACAAAAGCTGGAGGCTCTACGCAGAATAATAGGGACTCAGGACCAAAATATTTAGGAATAAAGCTTTACGCCGGCGAGAAAGCAAAGCCGGGCTCTATTTTGATACGCCAGCGCGGGACAAAATTTACGGCCGGAGCCGGAGTAAGGCTCGGTAAAGACGACACCATTTATGCGATACGCGAAGGCGTGGTTAAATTTGAAGTAAAAAGAAAAACCAAATTCGACGGCTCCAAAAAACACATCAACCAAGTTTCGGTGGTTTAGGAAAAAACATTTATGAGAACAACCGATGAGCTCTTAAACGGGTTTTGCGGCTTTTTCAGCATGGTCTCCCGATTCATATCGGGAGTGAAAAAGCCTAGCAACCCTCGGAGTTCGGCGCTGGCCGGACGAGAATGAGTTTAAGAGCTGTAGCGGTTGGTCGAATGTTTTTTTCTTCCTATTCCCCTTTAACCTCAATCTTCAATTTGATATCTTCGCCTCCCATGGCGAGTTTTGCTTCGTGGGAGCCCACGGTTTTTATTGGTTTCTCGATAAATATAGATTTATCATCTAAAGCAGACGGCACGGGAAAATGCAAAGCGCGCAATGCCTCCAGAATTTCTTTTGGAGAAACTCCGGCATACAGTTCACCATTCTCGTTAGCTTTTTTCTTGATCACTATTCCACGCTCCATAAGTGCCGCGCGGAGCGCGTGAAAATCGCCTATTGCTCTTTCCTCCCGCGCTTTTTTGCTTTTCATTTGCTCCTCCAATTGCTTGATGTTCCCTTTGGTCGCAAGCGACGCCAGATTGTTTTTCAGCAAAAAATTCCGCGCATAGCCGTCGGAAACATCTTTAGACTCCCCCTTTTTCCCGAGTGTATGGATGTCTTTGAGTAATATAACTTTCATGCGTGGCTATATTCTTAGCATATTCGTTATCGGGATTTCAATACCTCTATCGCCTTCTCCATTACCGGGTCGCGGCCCGCGTCCATATCTTCTTTTTTAAATTCAACGTTTATGTCCGGTTCGAGTCCTTTCTCGGAAATGGATGTTCCATTCGGGGTAAGCCATTTGGCGATCGTTATTTTCAGGGATGTGTCGGCGGTAAGAGGCAATAATTCTTGAACTGAGCCTTTGCCGAATGTTTTTTGGCCGATGAGCCGGGCTTTGCCGTGGTCGCGCAACGCTCCCGCAAGAATTTCCGACGCGGAAGCCGAACCCTCGTTCACAAGTACGACCATCGGCAGATCTTTAAAAATATTATATCCTCTGCTCCGATGGTCCGTTTTTTCTCCTTTGCCAAAATCTTCCGTTACGACAATGTCTCCCTGCGGCAGAAACCAGCTTGCAATATCAACCGCCGCTTCCAGATAACCGCCTGGGTTATTGCGCAGGTCCAATATCAATTTTTTGTTCCCGCTCAAAATAAATTGCCTTAATGCCTCGCGGAATTTTAGCGGAGAAGTTTCCGAGAAATTATATAATTTAATGACGAATATCCCGTTTTTTTCGGCATCCGTTTCTTCGACCGGTTTCCCGTTTTCTTTGGAGATCTTGGACGA
>MFIK01000019.1 GCA_001778875.1 Candidatus Giovannonibacteria bacterium RIFCSPLOWO2_02_FULL_43_54
AGAAAAATTTTGATAAGTGGAACGAAATTAAGAAATCAGTTCAAGAAAAACCGGATAACTTTGGGGTTCATGAGCGCGAAATTTGGTGGCTGTCTTTAGGCTTAAATATCGGCGTAGAGATTGACGGTAAAAATAAAGATTTTGAACGACCAGTTTTGATATTGAGAAAATTTAATCGCCAGATGGTGTGGGTATTTCCGATAACATCTAGCGCAAAGAATCTGAAATTTTATGAAAAATTCACGTTTGGTGACAGAGAATATTTTATCGCAATTACCCAGATAAGGACTGTTAGCACCAAGCGTTTTTTAAGAAAAATAGGTATGATGAATAATGATGATTTTATACGAATTAAGCAAAAATTAGTCTTATTTATAAACGAAAACCCGCAAAGCGGGTTTTCTCGGAGGCCGAAGCCATAATCAACTCAAGCATAGCACCACCATTATTGGTGTCAATAGCTCGTTAGTTGGCGGGTGTGAATAAATAAAAATGACAATATGTTGAAAAACAATAAAAAAATCATAGTTTTATACCATAATAAATGTTCTGATGGCTTTGGCGCAGCGTGGTCGGCATGGAAAAAATTTGGCGATAAGGCGTCGTATTCGGGTGTTAATCATGGCGACCCATTGCCTAAAATTATAAAAGGGAAAATAGTGTATTTGTTAGATTTTTCTTATCCGATGGATAAGACGCACAAACTGGTAAAAAATGCCAAGCGAGTGATAAGTATAGATCATCATATCAGCGCGGAAAAATCGACAAAAGCGGCACATGAATATTCTTATGCCCTGAATCATTCCGGTGCCGCTCTAGCCTGGAAATATTTTCATCCAAACAAAAAGATTCCCAAATTGATATCCTATATAGAAGATATTGATCTATGGAAAAGAATTTTGCCAAAGACCATGGAGCTTAACCTTGCTTTGAGGATATTTCCGCTCGATTTTAAAATTTGGAGCAAAATAGCTTATGATTGGGATCAAAAAAAACTTAGAGAAAAATATGCAATGGAAGGCGTGGCAATGCTTAAATACGAAAACGACCTTGTTTCAAGGATAATAGAGGATGCGGAAGATGTGATAATAAATAAACAAAAAGCATCGGTGGTGAACGCGCCAGTAAGGCTTGCTTCTCAAATTGGCGACGCCCTGGTAAAGGGCAGGCGCCATCCAATTGGGATTGTCTGGCAAAAAAAGAATGAAAAATTCTTAGTAAGTTTGCGTTCACGGTCTTCGTCAGATGTTTCAAAGATAGCTGTTTCATATGGCGGCGGCGGCCACCGCAACGCAGCGGCTTTTCGATTGCCGGCAAAAATAAAATTTCCATGGAAAGTCATCAAAAAATAATCACATATACGGACGGCGGGTCGCGGGGGAATCCGGGAGAGGCGGCGCTTGGAGTTGTGATTTCAGACGAAAAGGGGAACGTTATCAAAGAATATGGTGAGCGGCTTGGCATCAAAACTAATAACGAAGCGGAGTATGCAGCTGTTATTTCGGCGCTGAAAAAACTGAAAGCACTTTACGGCAAAGAAAAAACTAAAAAAATGGAGGTGGAGATGCGGATGGATTCAGAATTGGCAACGAAACAGCTTACAGGGCAATACAAAATTGAATCGGAGAAGATCGTCCCGCTGTTTGTTATGGTCTGGAATCTTAAAATGGATTTTGCTAAGGTTACTTTCAGCCACGTTCCGAGGGAGCAGAATAAAGAAGCTGACAGGCTCGTGAACGAGGCCTTGGATAATGAGCCACAAAGCCTATTTTAATACGCCGTTATTTATCCTGGCATTTCTTACCGGAGTCGCCTTCCGGTCATTTTTTAATTTGCCAAATTGGGCAGTTTTAGCCGGGGTTGGGCTGGCTTTTGGTTTTCGGCTCGCTTTTTTCATTGCCTCGGTGTCAGGTTTTGCGCCGGCACGCATATTCTCCTATTCTGACTTATTCCGCGGTAGGGATAAAGAATTTTCAGGGCTTTTGGTTTGGCTCCTAATCTTCTTCCTCCTCGGCATCCTCCGATTTTCGTTTTTTGAAAATAATATTGCAGAAGACAAATTGCATGAGCATTACGGAGAAGAGATCACTTTAACCGGAACCGTGATCTCATCGGAAAACAAAGAAAATAGCGCACGCGCCGTTTTGGAAACAGATTTAGGCAGGCTACGCATTACCAAAAGAATTTATCCGGAATATAAATACGGGGACATTTTGGAGGTAAGCGGAAAAATTACCGAGCCCGTTAATTTCGCCGATTTCGACGTTAAAAAATATTTAGCGAAAGACGGCATTTACGCGGAGATGATTTTTCCTGAAATTCTCGATTTGGCGAAAGCACAAACTTTGCAAGACCTTGCGCAGCCCGACGAGGCGAGCAGAGCAATCCCGCAGCAGCGGGATATGCGTGTCCTTGCAAAGTTTGGTGTTGAGACAAAGAGAGCCCTTTTCTCAATCAAAGAAAAATTCGAGAAAAACCTTCGGAATATTTTACCCGAGCCCCACGCTTCTTTGGCCGACGGAATGCTTTTGGGCGGCCATGGGGCGCTGGACGAAGAATTGCTTAATGACTTTAAAAGGACGGGAACGGTCCATATTTTGGTTTTATCCGGTTACAATATCACGATAGTTGGAGCGTTTGTAATGGTTTTTTTCGGGTTTTTTCTGCCGGAAGCCATTGGCTGGATCGCCGCCATATTGGCAATATTATTTTTTACTTTAATGTCCGGAGCCGAAGCGGCGGCAGTGCGTTCAGCGATAATGGCGGTAATCGGCCTCGTGGCGCTTCACGCCGGCAGGAAAAACGCGGCCATGCTCGCGCTGATGTGGGCGGCCCTTTTAATGGTTTTATGGAATCCGATGCTTATGCGTTTTGACCGCGGTTTTCAGCTTTCTTTTTTGGCAACTCTGGGTCTTATTGTTGCTTCGCCGTTTTTTAAGAAAGTTTTTAAATTTTTTCCAAATATTGCCGGATTTCGTGAAAACGCCGCGTCTTCTTTTGCCGCGCAAATCTTTGTTTTGCCGTTGCTTTTATCCTGGGGCGGAGAGATTTCGTGGTTGTCGCCCTTAGCCAATATTTTAATTGTAAGCGCGGTGCCCGTAATTATGTTATTTAGCTTTTTGGGAGGCTTGGCGGCATTCGCGTCCGCGGCATTGGGAAAAATCATAGCCGGAGCCGCGTATCTCCTGGTTTCTTATCAAATTTATCTGGTCAGGTTTTTCGGTTCGCTCGACTTCAGTATTTTGCAGTTTAGTTTTATCCCGATGGCGATCCTTGGGATGATATATCTCCTCCTTTTTTATTGGTCAGCCAGGCAATATGTCAAAAATAATTGATATCCACGGCAAAAAGATCGTTGCGGGCATCACAGTTTTTCTTTTCGGCATGAATTTTATTATCTGGTCCTGGGTTTTTGCGAGTTCCCTGGCTCCGGATCTGGCCGTCTATTTTTTTAATGTGGGACAGGGGGATTCCATATTTATCGCGTCAAAAGACGGAACTCAAATTTTGATAGACGGAGGACCAAACTCAAGGGTGCTCGGCGAATTGGCGAAAGCCATGCCGTATTATGACGATTCCATTGACTTGGTCGTGCTAAGTCATCCCCACGCCGACCACTTGAGCGGATTGATAGATGTTTTAAAAAGATATAAAGTCGGCAAAGTTGTTGAAAGCGGAGTTATTTATAGAACTCCGGAGCGCGATGCCTTTGAAGAGATTGCCAGCCAAAAAAATATTCAACGCATTGATATAGAACATCCGTCAATTATTACTTTTGGCGGCGTCACATTAAAAATACTATATCCCAATGTTTCTTTTGAGAATAAAACGGTAAAAAACGTTAACGAAACCAGCTTGGTCATTTTGCTGGAATTTGAAGGCAAAAAAATTCTTTTTACGGGGGATGCCGGCAAAGCGACGGAAGACAAACTTCTAGCGGAAGGAGTATTGGAGGACGTGGACGTACTTAAAGTCGGGCACCAGGGATCCAAATTTTCCAGTTCCGCGAATTTTTTAAATAAGATACTGCCGGAATATGCCGTAATCGAGGTCGGCAAAAATTCTTACGGTCATCCGACAGAGGAAGCTCTTTCGCGCCTCGCGACTGTCGGCGCAAAAATTTTCCGCACCGACCGCGACGGTACTGTGACGCTGGAAATCCGCAACGGAGAATTAATCTGGAAATAGCAATAGTAAAAGAAAAATCCAGCACTGACTGGATCTATCATTTTTTTACTGCGTTGGCTGAATCGAGCAGAAGCAATACATTCGCAAAGCTTTTGTTTTGGGTAGGTTGAACTGCATTTGGGTTTGCAAGAATAACTTTTTTCTCAAGCGCGAAAGCTATTCCTATATCAAAGAGGGAACCCTGGGAATTCTGGTCCCACATTATGTGTATTTCGTCGGCGTTTTTTATAGCAGCTCTGTTGTCGCTGCAAATTCGCAGACCGATAAGGTCGTCCTGGTTTGTGTCCCGGGGCGGCCAATGAACCTTATATCCTTTGGCTTCGAGATTTTTAACATAAAATTCTGCGGCTGCTTTTTGTTCCGGAGTCGCGTTTCGCACGGAACAGACCAAAAAGGCCTTCTTAATTTTCTTTTTTGCCATATTTTTTCCAAAATCTTCATCAAGTATAGCAACGGATTATCCCTTGTCAATCGGGGCAAAATTTTCTAGAATTATTCTATTATGACACATCCAAAAGAGGAAAAAACATTAGTATTAATAAAGCCAGACGGCGTCCAAAGAAGCCTTATCGGCGACATTATTTGCCGTTATGAAAGGAGCGGGTTAAAGCTTGTTGGTTTGAAGATGCTTGTTCCGACAAAGGAACTCGTTGAAAAGCATTATCTTGTTGATCCGGAATGGCGTATAAAAACTGGAAAAAAGACGATAGAATCGTATCTTAAAAAAGGGAAGAATCCTCCGTCTGACGACCCGCTTAAAGTGACGGAAATAATTTTGAACAATCTGAAAAAATATATGATAAAGGGTCCGGTAATAGCAATGGTTTGGCAGGGAATGCATTCCGTCGGCATTGTCCGCAAAATAACCGGAGGAACTGAGCCGTTAACTTCAGACGTGGGGACTATCAGAGGAGATCTGACAATTGATTCGTACGAGGTCTCGGATATTGACGGGAGGGCCGTGAGAAATTTGATCCACTCCTCCGGTTCGACAGATGATGCCGAGAAAGAAATTGTGTTATGGTTTGATAAAGATGAGCTTATAAACTATAAATTAGTCGGAGAGGCGATTCTTTACGATATTAATTTAGACGGAATATTGGAATGACGGATTCGAAGACTTACTCAAAATCTTTTTTTGAATCTTTTGCTTTTATGTTTTGGTTTTGGTTCGCAATCATGGCGTTACAGGCTACCGGACTTTGGTATAATTTCCCATTTTTATTTTGGTGGTTCGATATAATAATGCATTTTTTGGGCGGGTTCTGGATTTATATTTCTGCGAGAACTTTAATAAAATATTTTAATTTCAATATGATTGGCGAACACGATGGTTTTTATTCTTTTATTATTTTTATTGGTTTCGTGGCGCTCACCGGAGTTCTATGGGAATTCTTTGAACTGGTTTTGGACAGGTATTTAATACACAACGGTTATTCCTTTTTGCCGGGAGTCTACGAGGACACCCTAAGCGACCTATTTTTTGATCTTTTGGGAGGGACAATCGCGTTCCTGATCTATTTGTATATTGGTAAAAAATTCGTAATTAGTAATTCATGAAATTATCCTTTTTCGGCGCTGCGGGAGAAGTTACGGGCAGTTGTTTTTTACTTGAGCACGAAAACACCAAAATATTGGTGGACTGCGGAATTTTCCAGTGCCCGCGATTTTGCGACATCAGGAGCCGCGAACCGTTTCCTTTTGACCCAAGATCAATTTCGGCGCTTTTTATTTCTCATGCCCACATCGATCATACAGGGAGAATTCCAAAGTTGGTCAAGGAGGGTTTTAAAGGAAAAATTTATTCCACCTATCCGACGAAAGGTCTCGCCGAGCTCATGCTAAAAGACAGCGTTGGCGTTCTTTCCAAAGAGGCCGCGCGCGAAAAAGAAGAAGTTATTTATTCGGATGAGGATGTTGAAAAAGCCATGGGTTTTTGGGAAGGGAAAAATTATCGCGAAGAAATAAAGATCGGCCCATTTATCGTTACACAGCACGACGCCGGCCATATTTTGGGGTCAGCGATGACCATGGTCTCGTTCCGCGGTGAAAAAGGAGAAGAAAAGAAAATCTTGTTTACCGGAGATCTTGGCAATCCGACAAACCCGCTATTGAACGGTATAGAGAATATTTCAAGTCCGGATTATCTGGTTACCGAATCCACTTACGGCGACAGGGAGCATGAAAACATAAAAGAGAAAAAATTAAAGCTGGAGCGTGTAATAGAAAAAAGCGTACTGCAGGGAGGCGTTTTGATGATACCGGCTTTTTCGCTGGAAAGAACGCAGGAGCTTTTGTGGGAAATATCAGATATGCTGAAAAACAAGCAGATCCCGGCGGTTCCCATTTATCTCGACAGCCCGCTTGCGATACACGCCACGGAAATTTATCAAAAATATTATTCTTATCTTAATAAAGCATATATTGATAAAGAATCATTTTCATTTTTCAAAATACCATCGTTGCACTTTTCGCTTACAACGGACGAATCAAAAAAGATAAATGATGTGCATCCGCCCAAAATTATCATCGCGGGCTCCGGCATGTCCACGGGAGGAAGGATTTTGCACCATGAGCGGCGTTATCTTTCCGATTCGAAGAGCACGATCTTATTCATAGGCTACCAGGCGCCTGGCTCGCTTGGGCGCCGGATATTGGACGGCGCGGATGTTGTTAGGATTTTTGGAGAAGATGTGGCTGTCCGGTGCCGTAAAGAGGTTATCCACGGCTATTCCGCGCACCCGGACGAAAACGTTCTTTTTGAATTTATCCGCGAGCGCTCCGACAGATTAAAAAAAGTTTTTACCGTGCACGGCGAGCCGAAAGCGTCTTTGGCTATGGTCCAAAAAATCCGCGATTATCTCGGCATTGACGCTACCGCCCCAAAATACGGGGATACTATTGACTTATAGTAATTTTAGGTGTATACTTGAAATAGAATAGGTTTGAGGAATAACCCTCAAATACTCCTGATTGTATCGGGAAATAACGTTGAAAAAATAGGAGGAACTGCTCATGGAAAAGCATGAGACTGTCCGCATGATGACGACTGGCAAAATGAAGGATTTGGGTTCGGCGCTTTTGCAAGGCATGCTGGCAAATTTAATATTCGAAGTACGGAAAATTTTCGGTACCGCCATAAATCCATACGTGAGTTTAATCGCCGACTGGGAAGCTTTTTACGACAGCATGGGTATTAATGTGGATTTTTCGGATCT
>MFIK01000020.1 GCA_001778875.1 Candidatus Giovannonibacteria bacterium RIFCSPLOWO2_02_FULL_43_54
GTATAGTTTGATGAAGGTTTTCATAACAACAGGCTCTTTTAGAGCCTGTTGTTATTGTATATGAAAATGAGAGAAAAGAGGAGTTTCGTAATTCACAGTATATTTGGGAAAATAAAAAAACGGCGGTTAGGCCGTTTTGGTTTGTTTCAGCTATTCAACCAAGCTGTTGCCGAATAATTGTGCTGCCACCGTGATATTGTTACCGCATTCGGGGCAGTTGAATTCGTAATAATCGCCATCTCTTTGGTCGCCTACCAAATTAAGTTTGTCGTTTTCTTCCAATTGGATTTTCGAATCGCAACCCTGACAAGCCACTTTCTTTCCAGCCCATGGAGTTTTCCCTTTACCCTTTTTAACAACTTTCATGCAACTCTCCTTATGTCTCATTTGAAGCCGAACACTTACTGACAACTTCTTAGGCGCGTCAGCATCACCTTTTCACTTTTCTTTTCCTTTTTTCTTCTCTTAGTGCTTCATCCGGAGTCCTGAATTTCAAGCATTCCATTATTCTCCTATTGAGTTTTTGTTCTAACTTATGAATAAACGATCTTGAGTAGAAAGAGATGTTGCTTCCTTTTGGAATATCTCTGCGGATGTACTTGTTGGTGTTCTCTACGGTACCTTTTTCCCAGGAATGATAAGGGTGGCAGAAGTAGATTTTGACCTTTAACAGAATTTCCAATTCTTTATGTTTCTGCAAAAGGATATCGTTGTCTGCCGTTATGGTTTTCATTTCAGGGAATCTTTGTTTAATTTTAGAAAACGCTTTATGAACATTCAAAACGCTTACCTTACTAATCTTTTCGATAAAAGCCACTCTTGTTTTCCTGTCTACGACTACAAGCAAAATGCCTTTGCCGGTTTTGCCGGAGACTATGAAGTCCGCTTCGGCATCTCCCATACACATCCGTTTGTCTATGTATTTAGGGCGTTTATTGATGAAAGTACGGTCATCTAGCTTGCTGTATTTGGGACGCTTCCTCCGTCTTCGCTGTTTGCGTTTCTTTCGATGAACCTCGATTCTTCTTCCGTACACGCTCATGATGTAGCGGTGGATACTGTCTTTGGAAACAAGAGTAATTTTCTTTTCTTGGGTTTTAATGCGTCCGGAGATTGCTCTGGGAGATTGATCGTCGTAAAGATGCTTATCGACAAACTTTTTTAGGTGTTTGTTCCCAACAATCTTCATTCCCTGGTACTTGGAATACTTTCTTCTGACATACGCTTTGTGCTGGGCTTTTCGCGGATTGTATTTTCCTCTTGTGCTGTTGTTAGAAATTTCGTCAGAAATCGTTGAAACCGAGCGTTTTAATGCTTCGGCAATGTTTCGGATGGAATATCCCTTACTACTCAAAATCGCTATTTCACTTCGTTCTTCTTTGTTAAGGTGCGAGTAATTCGCTGACTTTTTCTGTTTTTTTCATACTTACCATACTATCAGAGGTGTTCGGCTTGAGCCCTGTTGGTAGGTCTTTTTTCTATGTAAATTCTTAGCAAATCATTGTTTTTCTGTCAATTTTTTGGTAGGATTTTAGACTGACAGATAAATTAGAGAAAATTTTAATAGCCGCGGTTACTCCCTCCTTTTTAGAAAAAGGGGCGGATTACTTTACACAGAATTTCAAAAATATTGAGGAACACAGGAAAAAGGATGCGTTTTGGCAAAGAAATACTGAAATTTTTGAGGTGGGAGAAAAATTGCAGCTTTCGGAGTTTTTAAGGAAAATTGCCGAGTTGGGCTACTCAAAAGTCTGGGAAACAGGAAACCGCGGAGAGTTTTCACAAAGAGGAGGGGTAATCCATATTTTCCCGATCAATTATGATGAAATTTTGACGATCGAGTTTGAAGGGAACTATATTTTGGAAATAGCGGCCGCGGCACCCTCCTCGAAGCCCAACTTCAAATCCCCAAAGAAGTCGGACTTCTTTCCGGGCGGCGCGGCTCCTTTTCGTCCCGGCGACTATGTAGTACATATCGATCACGGAATCGGGATTTTCCGTTGCGGACGCGATGACGATTATATGATTGAATATGCCGCCCCTAAGATCGCCGGGAAAGTTGTTGAACCCGATACGCTGTTCGTCCCGAAAGTGCAGATAAAAAGACTCTCACCATATCTTGGATTTAAAAAGCCGGAAATTCACCGCTTGGGAACGCCGATTTGGTCCATCACAAAAAGAAAAGCGAAAGAAGACATTATGGCTTTCGCGAAAGAACTTCTTAAATCTCTCGCGGCGCGGAAGACGGTAAGCCGGATTCCGTATAAACCGCACAAAGAGCCGGAAGAAGAAATTATTTCAAATTTTCCGCATGAGTATACCGCCGATCAGGTAAGGGCGATCGAAGAAGTTTTTGCGGACATGGAAAAGCCGGAGCCGATGGAGCGCATTGTTACTGGAGACGTAGGTTTCGGAAAAACTGAAGTAGCGCTGCTCGCCGCGTTCAGGACTGTGCTCAATGGAAAGCAAGTGGCTGTGTTGTCTCCCACGACGATTCTGGCTGACCAGCATTTTGAAGTGTTTAACGAACGGCTCGCAGGTTTTGGCGTAGAGGTGGCCAGGTTGACACGGTTGGAAACTATCGAAAAAATAAAAGATATCGCGAAAAAATTGGAATCCGGCGTGCTCGACATCGTCATCGGCACGCATAAAATTTTAGGCAAAAACTTTGTTTATAAAAATTTAGGATTATTGATAATTGACGAGGAGCAGAAATTCGGTGTCCGGCATAAAGAGCATTTCAAAAAATTATTTCCGCAGCTTGATGTATTAACGCTCTCCGCAACGCCGATTCCGAGGACGCTAAATATGGCGCTTTCTGGCATTCGGCCGATCTCGACCATTGAAACGGCGCCCACCGGCAAATCGGAAATTAAGACTTATGTTTTGCCAAAAAATAAAAAAATCATGAAAGAAGCGATACTCGCGGAGCTCGAAAGAAATGGACAAATTTATTTTTTGGCAAACCGCATTCACAAAATACCGCAGCTTTTGGAAGAAATAAAAACTTTGAAAACAGGCGCACGGATAGCCGTGCTTCACGGAAGAATGAGCGAAAAGCAGTTGATAGGTACAATGCATGATTTCAGGACGCATAAATTTGATATGCTTCTATCAACCACCATCATCGAGAACGGCCTCGACCTTTCAAACGTAAATACTTTAATAGTAGAGGACGCGACAAAGCTAGGGCTCTCGCAGGCGCATCAATTGAGGGGCAGAATTGGCCGTGGCGAACGCGAAGGTTTCGCATATTTTCTCTACACGACACAGCGCTTAAAAGAACGCGCAGCGGAAAGATTGGAGGCGCTCGAGCGGTATTCTTGGCTTGGCGCCGGTTTGGAAATCGCCAAGCGCGACCTTGAATTGCGCGGCGCAGGGAATATTTTAGGCAAGGCGCAATCGGGCATCGCCTACCGCGTCGGCCTCAATTTATATTTTGAACTTCTTGAAGAAGCTATCGCGGAGCTGAAAGGTTCAGCTTGATAGAATACATCCTTTATGCTACGCTCTACCGAGACCGAGATCGGAGATTAAAAATGACCGGATTTGACTGGCTAGAATGCGCGGACAAATTAAAAATGTTTTTTGATTGCAAAGAATGGATCGTCTGGGAACATTATAGAAATTCCGGGAACATTGAGAAAAAATCCGGAGACGAGCTCGTCGGTGAACTCGACAAGATAATGGAAAAAGAGCTAGGAAAATTTTTAACCAAAATAAAAAATTATCCGGTCGTAGGTGAAGAAAATTCGTTTGAAAATTCCTCAAAATGGCCTCCGAAGAAAAAAAATTTTTGGCTGGTAGATCCGATCGACGGAACGCATAATTTTCTGGGAGAAAATCCGAATTTCGGAAGCATTGTAGCTTTGATCGAAAACAGAGAAGTCGTGTTCGGCGCAATTTACATTTTTGCCGAGCACAAGCTCAGTGTTCCCGGCCAGTTATATTTTGCCGGGCGCGATTCGGGGGCCAGAAAATTCAGCAGAGACGGCTATTTAATTTCATTAACAGTATCCAATGTTCGGGAAATAAAAAACGCGACTTTATTGGTAGAAGGCGTAAGCAAAACGGTGGTTAGGTCCCGTTTTATTCAGCGGATATGGAAAAAAGCCAAGCGATTCTATAAAGGACTATCTTCCTCCGTGGCTTTGGCAAAGATAGCAAACGGCGGAAACGCGACTTTGTCAGCGGATATTCTGATTATGCGCGGTAACAAGCCGTGGGATTCGCTCGCTGGCGCGCTTATCGTAGAAGAAGCTGGCGGAATAGTGACGAGCTCCGATGGGAGGCCATATTCTTTGAAAAATTATTCCGATCTTATTTACACGAACAAAATTCTCCATCCAAAAATCCTAGCTTTGCGCTAGGATTTTTATTTTACCCCTTCTTTTTTCTCTTCTTTAGCTTCTTTTTTAGGAGGATTAAGGTCAGCAGGGGCTTGGCCGTCTTTTCCGAGGAATGAGAGAGAGAGCTTGCGGTCTTCTGGGTGAAATACTGCGATTTGAAACACGTAGGTTTGTCCTGCCTCTACCAGTTCGCGCATCCTTTTTTCCGTTCCGAATTCGGAAATATGCGCCAAGCCGTAGATGCCAGCTTGCAGGAAAATAAGCGCGCCGAATTTGTTTAAGCGGAGGACTTTTCCCTCAACAATGTCTCCCTTTTTATATTTTTCTTTATTCAATTCCCACGGATCGGGTTTTAGCGCCTTTACCGAAAGCGAAATCTTATCGCTATCAACCGAGATTATTTTTGCTTTTGTTTTATCGCCGACTTTAAATAACGTGGACGTGTTTTCAACCAAACCCCAATCGAGTTCGGAAATATGCGCCAGCCCTTCAAGTCCCTCATCTATTTTTATGAAAACACCGAATTCGACAACTCCAGTTATATCCCCCTCAACTACATCGCCGACTTTATATTTTTCTATGATTTTTTTGATCTCCTCCGAGCCCGACGCGCCTTTTTCGGTAAAAATTAATTTTTCTTCTTTCGGCTCAAAATCGAGTATCGTGACGGAGAGGGTTTCGCTTACAAGTTTTTTCAGCTCGTCGGAAATTTTTTCTTTGTCGCCGCCCTCGACTTTGGGATAGTGGGCCGCTTTTAGCTGCGAAGCAGGCAAAAATCCTTTGATGCCTTTCCATTCAAGAACAAGCCCGCCTTTATTTGAATCAAGAACTTTGATGTCGATTATATCCTGGTTTGCTTTTATCATGGATGCTTCTTTCCAGATCATCTCGGAGCCGGCCTCTTTTAATGAAAGCTCGATCAAACCGTCCTCATTTTCCAACGCGATGATTTTGCCTGAGATTGATGAGCCGGCTTTCAGCGTTTTGATTATTTCGCGCGCGTTCTGATATTCTTTGCCGTAAACGATGCCCGTGCCGAATCCTTTTAAGTTGAGATAAAGCTTTGCGCCTTGCTTTTTGATGACCTCTCCGTCAACCACGTCGCCCACCTTCAAAAAACCCCTCGGGCGGGTTTTTAACAGATCTTCCATAATTTGGCTGACCTTTATCTCTTTTTCCATTGATATTGTCGCGGTTGGCATTATTGATAGATTATAGCCATAGAAAAAAATAAGGCAAGTACTGTCTGCCTGCCGGCAGGTAGGTGCTGGATTTTTGGGACTGATCTGCTATCATTTATCAATGGTAATCACATATTATGGACTGTCCTGTTTCAAAATACAGTCGGGGGACACGGTTTTGGCGGTGGACCCTTATTCAAAAGAATCGGGGCTGACACCTCCGCGTTTTGAGGCGCATGCCGTGTTCTCAACACATAACCATGATAATCACAACAATATCGAGGCGCTATCTTCAAAAGAGGAGGGCGGCGTATTTAAAATTACTGGCCCTGGCGAATATGAATTTAGAGGAATTACCGTAAGGGGCATACATTCGTATCACGATTCAAAAAAAGGCAAATCGAAAGGGGCGAACACTATATATGTAGTTGAGTGGGAGGGGATGAGGCTGGTCCATTTGGGAGATTACGGAGAAAAAGAATTGAGAAGTGAAGTTCAGGAGGCGCTTGGCACACCGGACATTATGTTTGTTCCTGTGGGAGGCGAAGGAGGAGGCACGATAGATGCGGAAGATGCCGCAAAACTTTTGAACCAGATTGAGCCGAGGATAATAATTCCGATGCATTATAAAATTTCCGGCCTTAAAGAAAAATTGGACGGAGTGGAGGAATTCATGAAAGAAATTGGAGAGAAAGGCGTTACTCCGGAAGAAAAATTGACCATCAAGAAAAAAGAACTACCGACGGCGGAACAATCGAGGGTTGTGATTCTAAAGACGCCGTGATATAGTGGATTTGACTTAATTTGTGGTATCATGATACCATATATTATATGAAATTTAGGAGAAAACAAGATGTATTGAGCTCTTTGGAACCGAGAAGAATATTGGTTATTTACGGTCCTCGACGAGTCGGTAAAACTACATTATTAGAAGCTTATCTCAAAACTCAATTAGATAAGCGAGTTTATTATTCTACCGGAGACGATATTGAGCTCCGGGAAATTTTTAAATCCGAAAGCAGGGCGAAGATTCTTGATCTCGCGCGACCTTATGAAATTATTGCGCTTGATGAGGCACAGTACATTCCATCAATTGGCATAGGCGCTAAGATGATGATAGACGCGTTTCCTGATAAAAAAATAATCCTGACAGGCTCGTCATCTTTGGATCTTTCTAATAAAATCGGAGAACCGCTAACCGGCCGCCACTTTACTTTAACTCTTTTGCCGATTTCCCAAATAGAGATGGACGGAAGCCGTTTCGAGTTAGGAGGCGCGCTTGAAGATTTTCTTATATATGGATTTTATCCGGAAGTTTTGGATGAACCTAATAAAGAACGCAAAATTAAGATTCTTGCAGAATTAGTTTCGTCTTATCTTTTTAAAGACGCTTTGGCTTTGGAAGCCGTGCGGTCGCCCGACACGCTTTTAGATGTTGTTAAATGTTTGGCATTCCAAATAGGCGGAGAAGTTTCAATAAATGAGATCGCCCGCAATGCGAAAACAGACGCTAAAACCGCGGCGCGATATATTGATCTTTTGGAAAAAATGTTTATTGTGCGGAAAGTCAGAGGATTTTCGCGTAATTTGAGGAATGAAATTTCTAAAAAATCTAAATATTATTTTTTGGATAATGGCATAAGAAATGCCGTAATTTCTCAATTTAATACATTGAGCTTGCGCAATGACATCGGTGCGCTATGGGAAAATTTTATTTTTATGGAGCTTGTTAAAAAAAGCGGCATCGCAGGCTTAGCGGATAATTATTATTTTTGGCGAACGCATATTGGGCAGGAGATAGATATCATTAAAGAATCCGATGGAAAATT
>MFIK01000021.1 GCA_001778875.1 Candidatus Giovannonibacteria bacterium RIFCSPLOWO2_02_FULL_43_54
GATTGGAGCTTGTATTTTCACGGATAAATTTTTCCAGATCCGCGCGCCCGATAAGCGGCAAAAGTTTTCCTGAAATGATCGATGCTTTTTCTTCCAGCTCCCTTAAGCCTCTTTCGTTTCCCGGCAAAAATTTATTTATAAACGGCAGGCGGATTTCGGCAAGGTCGAATTTTTCCCGGATATCTTCTTTTATTTTTTCCAAAACAAAATATTCTGATAATATTTTTTCAAAGCGGCCGAATATTTCTTCGGCTGCGGCGTTTTGATCCAAAATATCCATGTTCTGGATATTCATTATTTTCTCTATATCGCCCCGAATTTTTGTGTTGCCCTGTTTTTCCACTATTAAATTCGCCAAATACAAAAGAATGTCGGAGACGGCGGCCGGAGTTGGCGTTTGTGCCGGCTTCATAAATTAAATTTTCTTGAAATCGTCCCCTATCAGCCTGCTCGCGTCGGCCAATTGCCGGTTTTGCTCGCAGGTTTTTGTGGTAACAATCGCCATAAACAGCACGAGGAGCGCGTGCGCCAGAAAAGCAAGATCGTTTTCTCCGTAAAAATAGACCCAGTTTGGCGCGATATTGTTAAGGATCTGGTGGTGCAAAGCCACTGCAACGATCCCCCACCAGTTAAGCCGCCAATCGGCATAAAGTGTAAGAAGCGCGAATATCACAAAAAAATGGAAATGCCATTCAATCGATCCGCCGCTTATAAACACCAAAAGGTATGAAAATGTGATCAGCGCGTTTGCCGTGATAAAGCGATAAAGATAGTGATTTTTGAAACGTCCGCGGAGGACCGCGGGCAAAAAAGCCGCGAAAAGCGCGATCGCTACTGTCCACAGCGTTTCGGTTAAATTAACAACGCGCCAGGAGAAAGGGCTCGGATAGAGCGCCGCGGGCGCGAAATAATATATGCCGAAAGCGTATAGCGCGAAAAACGCCGCGTTCCACCAGGCGATTTTTATCATATACAAATCTATCCGATCATAGTCCAGGATATAATAATTGTCCTTGTTAATGTCTGAAATAAAATCTATTTTCATGCTTTTAGTTTACCATAAATACCAAAAACACCAAGGTTGGTTTTTGGAAGCTGGAGGATTTTCGCAAAGAGGGCGGTGTCTGTCGGAGACTTTCAAACAGACACCGCCAGTTGGGAAAATGCAAATCAGTTAAAAATATTAATTCGCGGGGAGGGCGGAGGCGGGAGGATTCGAACCTCCGAACCGCTTTTGGCGGTTAACACATTAGCAGTGTGCTGCTTTCAACCACTCAGCCACGCCTCCGCCCTCCCAACGAAATTTCAATATTATTTATTTAAAATATCTCTATACTGCTGTTTTAACAAACGTCTACCTTCGGTAGTTTTCAAAAATTTTTCTCTTCTTTGGGCGTCAGATTTAAGTTGATATGCTTCATAACCAATAAGCGCAATCGGTCTATAGTTCTTTGTTGATTCAACTTTACAGGTAATATGTTCTTCCATTCTTCTTTTCAGATTAGCGGTTAATCCTTTATATAAATCTCCATTTATTCGTAAGATTAGCACGAAGTTTTATTTATTTCCAGTGAGCCCGTTTCTTTCTTTTTTGCCGAAAAAACGACATATTTTGACGCGTTTGCGAATATGCTATAATGGCAGAATGAGCTTATTTAGCGACGATAAAACGCATATTAAAAAAATTAACGACCTCAAAAAGGAGTTAAAAAAAACTCCAAACCTTACTCCTGAAGAGGAAAAAATGGTTCTCGACCGCGCGAGACGCGAAATCCATACGTCAACGGGAATGTCCAAAAAAGAATTTTTGGAAAAGGTCATCCGTCCAATCGAAAGAAACGCGAAGGACAAAATAACCCGCGATGAGGCACGCGGCCTCCGCAAATTGTAAGAATAATTTTCGGCGCCGGTTAATTTTTAAGTTTGTTCAGAATTTTTTTTACTTTTTCCAGGCTGTCCCAGTCGTGGACAGAGATTGCCAGAATGTTTTTGTTCAGTTTTTTTAATTTCATAAGTTTCTTTTTTATTTCTTTTTCCGACAAAACATCGCTTTTTGTTAAAAAGACATACTCGGGCTTTTTTATAAGCTCTTTATTGAAAGATCTTAATTCTTTTTTTATCGTTTTATAATCTTTCACAGGGTCTTCTGATTCGGCCGATATCAGATGAAAAAGCGTTTTCGTGCGCTCGATATGGCGAAGAAATTTTATACCAAGTCCTTTTCCCGTATTCGCGCCCTCAATTAAACCGGGGATATCGGCGAGAATAAGTCCGTAGTATGAGCCGAGGTTCGGCTCCAGCGTGGTAAACGCGTAATTTGCCACTTTGCTTTTTGCCTCCGTTAACTCGTTCAATAAACTCGATTTGCCGGCGTTAGGCAGGCCGATAAAACCCACATCGGCGATCAATTTTAATTCGAGCTTCAAGGTAAAGCTCTCGCCCAAAAGCCCTTCCTGAAATCTGATCGGCGTGGTATTTCTCGGCGAACGGAAATGGAAATTGCCTTTCCCTCCGTGCCCGCCTTTTGCAATAATGATGCGTTCGCCGACTTTTAACAATTCTTTCTCGCTTACAGCGCCATCGATTTTTTTTATTACAGTCCCGACCGGAATTTTTAGCACAAGGTCTCGCCCATCCGCGCCATCGATAAATTGTCCTCTCCCGTCTCCGCCATCATCCGCCTCAATGCTTTTTTTGTATCTGAATTGCGCAAGCGCGTTGAGATCTGAAACACCCTCAAAATAAATACTGCCTCCGTTGCCTCCCGTTCCTCCGGCTGGACCCAGGCTTTTTAAATTCTTATTGAAAGCAACCGCGCCTTTCCCGCCGGCGCCGGCGGAAACTTTTATTGTAACTTCATCTATTAACATAATTTCGGTGCCTTTTGGTTAAAATTCGAACATATTTTACGGAAAACCCCTCCATTTTTTGCCTGCTCGCCCTTGAAAAGCGTAGCAGTAAAGATTCTGTTATTTGAGAAGAAATCCTAATATTGCCGCCAGAAATGAGTTATTTATAAACGAGCTTGGCCCTCCTCCGCTTGGAGGCGGAGGGAAACAGGACATAAATTTAGTTTGAACAGCCGGATCCGGCGCGCCCCCTCCGCCTCCGCCACCAGCACCTAAGGAATTGAGGCAGGCCTGAAATTCTCCGCACGGTTTCGCGAGACACGCGTTAATTTTTTCATCAGTACAAGCCTGGATTTTTGCTTTTAGCTTCGGATCCGACTCTCCTTGCTGTTGTTGTCCGCCCTGTTTTCCACCGCCTTGCTGGAGAGCATTTACACAAGCGTCAAATTCACCGCACGGTTTGGCAATACACGCGTTAATTTTTTCTTGTTGGCAGGCCTGGACCTTCGCATTGATTGCTGGATTCGGAGTACCTTCCCCCTGTTGTTCTCCGCCCTGTTCTCCGCCGCTTGACTCCAGAGCTTTTAGGCAGGCCTCAAATTCGGCGCAAGAAAGAGCTAGGCAGGCGATCTGTTTTTCCTGGGCCATCTCGCCCCCGCATTTTCTCTGCGCTTTTTCCAGGGCGGGAGATTTGGCTTCTGTTTGTGTTAATTTTCCGACCTTAAATCGTTCAAAAAAGGATGAACCAAGTTCTTTCTCCATGCAGACAAGCCACTCCGGAGAGGCCTTATCAAGTGATTCCAGGAACTTTTTCTGTTCTTCAATGTTTTTTAAATCTTCTTCACTTAACATTCCGTGGTCTTTGGCAAATTCAAAGCAGACATCCTGGTTGGTAACGCAGAACGCTTCACATTCGGCTTTGCTCTTGCATCCGCCGGGGCCGGAAGTAATTTTGAATCTTTTGGCCATTTCCGCGTCTTCTGCCGATATAAGACCGGCGCGCACGGCGAAATCAACACACTCATCAATATGCGTTTCATCTTTGCAATAACTGTCGCACGCTTCTCTTGACCCGCAATTTCCTGGGCCCTTACCACCGGCTTTCCTCACCATATCGGCGTCCTCTTTTGTCATAAATCCTGCTTTTTCGGCAAAATTAACGCATTCAGTCACATTAGTATTATTGTTGCAGTATGTATCGCATGATTCTTTTGTCGTGCATCCGCCGGGCAATTTTCCCCCGCTCTTCAGGTAGGGAAGTATTTTGCTGACCGCCTCGGCATCTTCTTTTGGTATAAATCCGGCCTTTAGAGCAAACTCCATGCATACAACCGCGTTAGCGGAGTTGTCGCAATACTGCATACAACTTTCCTTAGTTTTGCAGTTGCCGGGAAACGCCACGCCCGCCTTTTTAACATCGGCCATCTTACGTATCTCTTTTAACTCGTCGCCGCTGGCCAAATTAAATTTTTCCACAAAACTGATACACTCCTCTATGTGGTCGATATCTTCACAATAGTTTCGGCAGGAAGCCTCATCTTTGCACTGGCCCGGACCTTCTCCTTTTTGCATCGCTTCAAGGATAGCTCGCTGTTCTAGTGGAATTTCTATATCAAGACCAATTTTTTTAGCAAATGCGGCGCATTTTGAATAATTATCTGACACACTGCAATAAGCTTTACATTCTTGCTGGTTAGCGCAATTTCCCAAATCTGCTACCGGATAGGTAATCTTGTTTAGGTCTTGAGCGATTACTGAAATTGTGGAGCCGACTATCGCAAGGATGATTACAAAACCGATAAACAAAATTGTGACCCAATTTTTTCTATTCAAAAAATTCATATTTTTTTAATTATTCAAAAGGATTTTGATAAAGTGAATCTAAAGGATTTTTCCGGTTTTTGAATGGGTTCGTATCCGGCACCTGGCCCTCCAGCGGATTTTGTGTTTTTTCAAAAATGAAGCTCCCCAGCGTAGGAGTTTCTTTCTGGGTCTGCCTACTCTTTGACCAATACCAAAAACCAGCAGCAACAATAATAACCGCAACAATAATAGAGGCGAGAATTATCGATTTTGATTTAAAATCCATACAACACTTTTATAATACCATATACAATCAGGGTGACCCTCCGCGCAGCAGAGCTGCGCGGAATTGGCAAGTTAACATAATTTCGGAAGCGGGAGGATTCGAACCTCCGGACCCCGTTAGGAGTCTCCGGTTTTCAGGACCGGTGCCTTCAACCGCTCAGCCACGCTTCCCAGCAAAACCTATCTTAGCAGTTTTTTCATTTTTTTGAAAGATAATCTATACTATAGATATGGAAGAAAAAAACGAGCAAATCGGACACGGCTATGCGACGGGTAACATGCTTTTTTCATGGGAAGCGCCGGAATATTTTCATCATGAAAGAACTGTAGATTGGTACTGGTGGGTGGGGCTTTGCGCCGTCTTGCTTTTAGGCTTTGCTGTATGGCAAAGGTCATTCCTTTTCGGCGTGCTTATATTTTTGGGCTGGTTTACGAGCATACTCTATGCCATCCGTGCTCCGCGGATAATCCGCTTTATTCTTACGGACAGGGGCCTTATTGTAGAAAACCCCGAGTCGAAAGAATTGGGAAAAATGTATCCGTGGAGAGAGCTCGAATCATTTTGGGTTTTTTACAAGCCGCCGGTTCATGAGGAGCTTTCCATCAAATCCAAAAAAACACTGATGCCCTACATCAAAGTTCCTCTTGGCGACGAAGACCCAGAAGCGATAAAAGGAATAGTCAGTAAATATATCCCGTTGGAAGAGCAGGAAGAATCACTTATTGACAATCTTGCTCACCTTGCTAAATTCTAGTAGTTAGTTTGGAATTTTAGCGCCCGTAGTTCAATGGATAGAATGCAAGCTTGCGGAGCTTGATATCGAGGTCCGATTCCTCGCGGGCGCATAATTGACGGCATAAAATGAAATTGCTACGCGCCCGATGGAAAAAAACGAAACCTGGGGTTCGCGGCAATTTAAAAGATAGAAATATACACAAAAATAATCTAGACTTTTTATGATGGATTTGACTACTCCTCTTGAACAAAGTTTCAGACAATTAAACCCAAAGCAGAAATCGGGGCTGAAAAATTTGGGATTGAAAACCGCCGAAGATTTGCTACGGCATTTTCCATATCGCTACGAAAACCCCGCCGATTTAAAAAAAATAGCGGAAGTAATCACGGGCGAAAAAGTAAGAATTTGGGGCAGAGTAAAAAAGATTGACTACGAAAAAACCTGGAAGAAAAAAATGAATATCGCTTACGCGACTGTTGAAGATCCTACCGGGCGCATAAAAATGGTCTGGTTTCGCCAACCATATATTGCACGAATGCTCCCAGAAGGCTCATGCGCGATATTTTCAGGAACTGTTGCAATGCGCAAGGATGAATACTACATCGCAAACCCGCTTTACGACATTGTCCACTGCAGTGTTGTGCCGGAATTTACCAAAGAAGATTCTTCACGATTACAGCCGCTCTATTCCACGACAAGCGGGATTTCTTCGCTATGGCTTTCAAAAGCGGTTTCAAAAATATTGCCCGCTATTTCAGCCGAAGATTTTTTGCCGAAGGAAATTATTGAAAAATATCATCTGCCATCGCTCCAAACCGCGCTCCGCTGGGCGCATAATCCCAAAACCGAAGAGCATTCAAACGCCGCGAAAAAAAGATTCGCCTTTGAAGGGGTTTTTCTGATGCAATTGATGCGCGCGTCGCAAAAAGAAGAGATCAAAAAAACGGCCGGAATAAAACTTTCTAATATTGAAACATTAAGGGATGAATTCGTAAAACTTTTGCCATTCGGCCTAACGGACGCGCAAAAAAAAGCTATAGAAGATATTTTGTCGGACTTGAGATCGGGACACCCCATGAACCGGCTTTTGGAGGGAGATGTGGGTTCCGGCAAGACCGCGGTCGCCGCGTGCGCCGCGTATATTTGTGCAAAAAACGGCCTGCAGGCCGCCTATATGGCGCCTACCGAAATATTGGCACGCCAGCACTTCGAGACATTTTCTAAAGTATTGGGAAGAGCGGGATTAAAAATAGGCCTCTTAACATCATCGCTTTCCGAAAAATTTCCCTCAAAAATAACGAGAGAAAAATCAACGCACGTTTCAAAAGCGCAATTGTTAAAATGGGTGCGCGATGGAGAATTTCCTATTCTGATAGGAACGCACTCGCTCATCGAAAAAAAAGTTGAGTTTAAAAATCTGGCGCTGGCGATGGTGGACGAACAGCACAGATTCGGCGTCGCGCAGCGCTCGAAACTATCAAAAAGAGCAATTTTGAAGGAAGTTCGACTTCCTTCATTTCCTCATTTTCTGTCAATGACAGCGACGCCAATTCCACGAACATTAGCGCTCACGATCTACGCGGATCTGGACCTTTCGGTTATTGATGAAATGCCACAGGGCCGGCAATCTATAGAAACAAAAATCGTCCCGCCGAAGGATCGCAACATCGCGTATGAATTTATCAGACAAAAATTGAATGCGGGTGAACAGGCTTTTGTGATATGTCCGAGAATCGAACCGGAGGAAGTCAAACTTCCCATGGAAATCGGACTTCCGGAGACGCTGCTTAGAGCGGAAATGAAGTCTGTAAAAGAAGAGTATAAAAAATTGAATGAGAAAATCTTCCCTGAATTCGCTATTGCCATAATGCACGGCAAATTAACGCCGAAAGAAAAAGAAGAAGCAATGCAAAGATTCAGAGATAATAAGGCGCAAGTTTTGGTTTCGACGTCCGTAGTTGAAGTTGGAGTGGACGTGCCGAACGCGACGATAATGATGATAGAGGGCGCTGAAAGATTCGGACTTGCCCAGCTCCACCAATTCAGAGGGCGCGTCGGAAGAAGCGAGAAAAAATCGTATTGCTTTATTTTACCGTCATCATACTCCGCGGATGTTTTCAGGCGATTAAAGGCTCTCACGGAAGCCAAAAGCGGGTTTGAACTCGCCGAATACGACCTGGAATTTCGCGGCGCCGGGGAACTTTCCGGCCGTAAACAATCCGGACTCTCCGACATCGGCATGGAAGCATTGAAAAACCTGAAGATGGTGGAAGCCGCGCGCTTTGAAGCCCGCGAAATAATTGAGCAAAAAACTTTGGCGAGTTATCCTCTTTTGAACACAAAAATAAAAGAGCTCCAGATGGAGCCCCTGCATTTTGAGTGATAATTGATTATTTTTTAGTTTTTAAAAATCCATGTTGCCCAAATTGGTTTTTGGTTTTCGCACTGAGATTACATTTATGCGGTACAATCATATGATATGGCATTCCACGCACTTCACCCAAACAACCAGTAGCCGGTGCCAGACGATCAAAATCTTTCTGCTCATATTTAAAGTCTATTTTAAAACTGCTTTCGCCGTTGCCATTATCTCTTTCGCTGACAATTTTAACTATCATCTAGTCCCTTCAATCTCAGCTAAAAATAGCATATTCAGGAAAAAGTACAAGCCCTCGTAGTGGTCACGAATTGACATATAACACTTTTGTAACGGTCGTGAATATTTTGTTATATAAAAAGAGCTCTCTTCGAGCCCTCTGCATTTTGAATAAATTTATTTCCTGTGCTTCGGGGTTATCCAGAAGCCGAGATATTTGCCAAGCATAAGGCGGGTTTGGGCTTCGAGCGCGGGAAATGAGCCGAAAAAAATTATCGTAAAAGGAACAAGGAGCCACTGAAGAGCCATTGTTGCCGTGCGAAGTTTTCCATAATGCGGCGGCCTCGGCGGCAGAAGCTTCATTGAAATGATGGCTGAAGTTATCAAACCGATCATCGCGAATGTCATGATCGTTCTTGTGATCGTGGGCAGATTGTACGCCAGCACCAAACTATTGAATTCCCTCCCGCCCAAAAATATTGGGAGCCAGCCCAGCGCGAATATCATGAGCGCGTTCGTGGACCATGACCAGTAGCCTTCGATCATATTGAAAATGTAATAAAACTTCGTGCGCAGTTTTATTTTCTTATTTTTTGTGAAGCCGAAAACGACATACGGAAAATTTTCGACGCCCCATGCCCATCGCCTCTGCTGGCGGTAAACATTTTTTACCGTGCCAAAAAATGTAGGCGCCAAATTCGCGTCCATCGAAACAGGATAGGAAAGCGGAATTGATTCGTAATCTCCATCGTAATAAAGCAATGAATTCCAAAATATTCTGGAATCCTCCGATACCATATTCGTCTGCCAAAAGTCGAGATCAACCAAAGCCTTGAAGCTCATTGAATGTGACGAGAAAGTTGTAAGGCGCTCCGGGCGCTCCTGCTGCATCATCTGCCAAAAAGTTCCTGATGTCGCAACGACGCGGGAAAGCGCCGGAACATCCCAGATATTGTTGTTATAAACCGGGACCGGCTGGTAAGAAGTTTTCACCGGACGGTTAGCCGTCAAAAAATTCCAGGCCAATATCTCGAAATATTGCGGATATATCTGCGTATCTATATCGAAAGAGGAAACGATAATATTCTCATACGGAATACTTTTTTGGTCTATAAAATTTTTTTTCGCGATCTTCGCCGCCCATGTTTCGTTGCCCCCCTTTCCAGAGATCTCGCCTTCCAAATTTTTCGGATGCATGGTTATAAAAAAATTGTCGAATGAGCCGGTAAATTTGTTTTTCATCGTTTCGACAACTTTTTCCCCGTGTTCCATGTATCTTTCTTCGTATGAAAGCACAAGGATCATCCGGTCCTTGGGCCAGATGTTTTTTTCGATCGACGCGATAGTGCTAAAAACAATCTCTTCCGGCTCTTTGGACATCGGCAAAATAACCAAGTGCCAAAGATGCTCCCAGCGCGTGCGCGAAAGTTTCTCCTGCCAATCGGTTCCGATATTTAACCGCATCCTTTTGTAATTCGCGCGGAGGTGAAAAGATAAAAAAACGGTTTTCACAAGCCAATAAACATCGAATATTATTATAAAAAAAGCGGCACCCACGGGATAAAAATAAGACGCCGCGAATACTCCCGAAAAGGTCGCCCACGCAAAAAATCCAGGAAAAATTTCGAGCAGGCGGTAGATCACGCGGTCTTTGCCTTCGAGATCCGGAGAGAACGCGATTTTTAAGTATGATTTCTTTTCCATTTGACGTTCTTATCTAAGCATGTTCGGAAAAAAAATAAAAGCCTTTCCCTTGGAGGAAAAGGCTCTATAGAATCAATAAATTATTTTCTTATGAAATTTTCCGTCGTCATCGACATGACATAAATTTTTTGTATTGTTGATGATCGCTTCGAGCGACACTCTGCCGCGCCAAAGATCTCGCACATGCTTCAAGGTTTTCTCCGCATATCCGAGTTGCAAATCCCTGCCATCGTGATAGTGCTTCAAAAAAAGATGGCGCGAATTATTATAATTCGCATCCTCAACTTTAATAACTGGGATGCCGTTCATACCGACGCTCTTTATCAGCTGATCGCGCATCGCCTGCCAATTGTCTTCATCGGGCACCTTCGTCACTTTAATGACCCTTTGCCCGCCCTGTTCCGTTTCTTCGTATTCAAACATTTTCAGTTCCCGCATAAGATCTTTGGTAAGATATTGTCTGATGAAAGACTGATCGCGATCGGCCTCTCTCACCTCAAATATCTTATTTGAGCCGGTTTTTTTGGAACCATCGGCGTTGGAAAAGTTGAGTTTGCCGAATTTTTCAAGATCCTCTTTTGAAGGCTCGTCCCAACGCTTCTCAATATTTTCCCAAATCTTGTATCCCAAATGATAAGGATTTATTTGCCCGAAACGAGGACTCAAAACTTGAGCATGGTTTTTCGCAAATTCCGCGGCCAAACCGAAGTCTAAATCCAGAGAATTCATAATCTTTTTGTGCCAGAAACTCGCCCAACCCTCGTTCATTATCTTGGTTTCGATCTGGGGCACAAAATATTGGACCTCATCGTGGACTATCGTCAGCAAATCCTTTTCCCACTCGGAAAGGCGGGTATTATCCCTGATAAAAAGCAGGATATCTTCTTCCGGCCAAGGGGGATTTTTTTCCATTGCCTGTTTAAATCCCTCGTCATCGAACTTTTCACGCTTATGCACGCTTCCGAATGGATCCGTCATTTGTCTGAATTGATCCCGCACCATCTCAGCCTGTTCATCGTGCGTTAATTTCTTTCTGGCCAAATTCCTTCTTTGTTGGAGCGACAAGGAATGCGCGGCATCAAGCACCGCTTCGACTTTGTCCAAGCCTATGAAAGGATTTTCTATGTATCCTCTCACGCGTTTTGCATGAGACATAAAATCCTGGATTGTATAATCCGCGTTCGTTGATTTGAACGTAAAATTATTTTTGAAGAAATCATTGTGCCCGTAAACATGCGACATCGTCAAAAGCTGTAGGCACAAATTGTTTCCTTTCATCAGATACGCAATCGACGGATTTGAATTGATGACCATCTCGTAGGGAAGGCCTGATACGCCGTAGTCGTAAAGCGTTTTTGTTTTCTCAAACGCTTTGCCGTATGACCAATGCGGATAATGCGACGGCATCCCGGAATAAGCCATGTAACTCATCATTTGCTCGTGATCGCAGATCTCGAATTCCTGTTCATAAGGATCAAGACCGAATTCGAGCACTTTTTCGAAAATCTTTTCGTGCCAATTTTTTAGGTCTTCAATTGTCCAGTCCATATTCACTCTCCTTCCGACCTGGCTTTTGCAAAAAATTCCGTGAACCGCGGGAACACTTCGTCTTTACTGCGAATGACCACGGTTTGGAAATTCGGCTCCTTGATACTGTCTTTGAATCGTTGAACCATGCTACTTCCGTAATAGCCGGATGGCGGTTTAATTTCTCCGTAGCCGAAAAGATTAGTGGCCTTGCACAGCTCGCGCGCCATTTTCACTGCCTTATCGTTATCCACGTCAAAATTATCGCCGTCCGAGCAATGAAAAGCATAGGCATTCCACAAAGACGGATCGTAGCGTTCTTTGATTATCTCGAGCGCCTTCTCATATCCGGAGGAAATAAATGTTCCGCCGGACTCCCATTTGTGGAAAAATTCGTCTTCGGTAACTTCTTTCGCCTCGGTCTCATGCGCGACGAATACTATCTCTACGTTCAGATACCGGATCTGCACGAATCTGACCAAGAAAAAAAAGAAACTCCGAGCGAGATATTTTTTCTCGGTATCCATCGAGCCGGAAGTGTCCATAATGCAAATGACTACCGCGTTCGAATGCTTTTTTGGCTCGATCTTGGACTTCGCGTATCTCCTGTTTTCCGGCCTGATCGCTATCCAGTTGTCTTTTTTTTCGACTTTGAGCTTTTTTCTCAAATCGAGCAATTGCTGTTCGTAGTCTTTAAGCTTTTTAGCCAACTGTTCTGCTTCAGCCTTTTTTCCCGAAGCCCTCAATGCTTCAATCTCCTTGCGAATTTCATCAAGCATCCGCTTATTGCCCTGCTCTGCACGAATATGTTCTCGTTGAGTCGGCAAAGACAATAATTTATTCCGCGGTCCCTTATGCCTGAGGCCCTTTTTCCTGACCCTCGTTTGAACTTCAATATTTCTAAGGTCTCTCTGCTTAAGTTCCGGCAGATTGAGATCTTCGAACATCATATCAAGAAGCTCGCCAAGCGTGATATCGTGCTCATAATAATCAACGCCGGGTTGATCACCCGCTTGCTGGTTTCCCTTGCCGTCCTGACTCCGGCCGATAATGTCGCCCGGCTGCGGGTCGCCGCCATCGCCTTGACCGGTGCCCGTGTTATCGCCATAAATAAAACGAGGTTCTTTTATGCCTCTGATTGGCACCTTAATGATCTTATCGCGGTCTTTTCCCACAATAGACTCTTCTGAAAGGATGTCTCCAATATTATCTTTAATTGCCTTCCTGACTTTCTGTCCATGTCTTAACCTATCCCCGGAACTTCTGTCGCTGTGATTTTTGTCGGTAGTATCGCGGAAAATCGCCATTGCTGTTCTCCTTTTCAACGTACATTTACTACCTTAAGCCGTAACATGAAAAAAAGCCCGGCGCAAGCTGGGCTTTTTTCGACATACCGAAATATCGACATATCAAAATATTTAAATCTAGTCTTTCCACAAATTGTTGGCGGCGTACTTTAGTACGACGTCCACGCAACTCTTGCAATATCCGTTCTCAAGGAGATTTTTTACCATCGCATCATACTTCTCGCTTTGCTCTTCGTCACGCATCCTCGCCTTGGTGATCACTCGCGTAAGATCCCTGACCGAAGTCATGAGTTTTTTCTCGATAGCTTCTTTCAAAGGCTCATAGCTTCTGAAATCTATCTTCTGACCTCTGCGGTTAGCCGCCCAAAGATAAGAGATAACTTCCTGGCGGAATCCATCAGCCGCGGAACCAATGATAGCAACCTGTTCTTCGATCGATTTCAAAAACTTTTCGTCAGGAACCAGCTCTTCCTTCGTGTTGCGATCCTTGACCTTTGTCTTATTCACGTAGGCTTCGGCATGATCCAGATAGTTCTGAAACAATCCTTCGGCCTGCTCCTGGTACGAAAATACGAAAGCTTTTGTAATCTCTTTTTCCAACAGTTCCAGATACTCTTTGTGAAGGGTATCCTGCAGGAATTCGAGATACTGCTTGCGTGTATCATCGGACAGATCCGCTTCTTTGACCATGTTGATCATGGCCTCCCGAACGCTGATTGGATTGATACAGTTTCCTTTTTTATTGTCGGAGAGCGCATTGTCCAGGGCCTTCATAATGAATCTTGTCGAGATTCCGCTCATCCCCTCGCGCTTTGTTGCTTCCTTCAACTCTTGAACATCGACTTTTTTTGTCTTTCCTTTTTCGATGACCTCTTCCCCGTTGTAAATTTTGAGCTTTGTCATAAGGTCGCATTTGCCGGATGTCTCAAGCCGCGAAAGGATCCCGAAAGTTGAGGCGATTTCCAAGGTATGCGGCGCGATGTGAGCTCGAAAATCGGAATACCGAATGATCTTCTGATAAATCTTTACTTCCTCGGAAAGCCGCAGGTTATAAGGAACCTTCACAACAACGATGCGGTCCAAAATAGCTTCGTTGGTGTGATCTGCCTTGAATTTATTCCATTCAGCCTCATTCGAGTGGGCGATGATCGCCTCGTCAACATAAACATTGCCGTGCCGGCCTGGCGCCGGTATCGATTTTTCCTGCGTTGCCGTGATCATACAATGCAGATATTCGATCTCATTCTTGAAAACCTCGATGAATTCGACAATGCCACGATTGCCAACGTTCAGCATTCCGTTCAACTCAAGAACACGAGGATCGCCTTCCGAATACATATCGAGTTTGGAAATATCTTCACTGCCGATCAGCACGGAAGTATCTTGGTTGTTCGGATCCACAGGGGGCACCACTCCGATGCCGACCCTTGCTCGTTTTGAGAATTCTACCATCACAACCGGAAATTGTTCATACTCGCCGGGCTTAACATTTATTCCTTCGCCTTTATCTTCCCAGCCTTTTTTCAGATGATTACGGCACACAGGGCAAAGATCGCCTTCGATCTTAACACCCAAGGCTTCTTCGAATTGTTTTCGAAGATGGCGCGGAACCAAATGCAGAGGTTCCTCGAACATTGGACAGCCTGCCAAAGCATAAATTGGATCGCTATCTTCAAGGCCCCTGTGAAGTCTTTCAGCCAAAGATGACTTGCCGGAGCCGACCGGACCCATAAGGTAGAGTACCTGGCGCGATTCCTCGCCTTTCATCGCTGCTCCGTGAAAATAGCGGACGATCTGGGAAACTGTCTTTTCAATGCCGAAAAATTCCTCGGCAAAAAAATCATAGACATACATGTTGTCATCGGGCTTGTAGAGCTTCTGCGTATGCGAATCGGCGTTTTCCGTGATATGCCGGACACCGGGCTTCAAAATATTATCGTAAATACGCGCATGCGCGAGCTTGGCGACGGAAGAATCCTCTTTTACAACATCGAGATAATCAAGAAAGGGTTTCATCCCCCATTTTGCCGCCGGCCTGTCAGCCCGATCTTTTTTGATCAAGGCATCCCATGCCGCCTTATTCAAATTCTTAGCCATTTCTATAGCCTCCTTTTCAAGCTACGTTCCAAAGTTATTCCTAACTTAATACTTAACAAATAGGAAAAAGGGCGTCAAGCCCCACTACCAGCGGGCAAAGTCCTTTTTTTTCTTTTGAATTTATGATATATTTAAAATCAAATACGCCTGTGGTTTATAAATTACGGCCCGTAGCTCAATGGCGGAGCACCGAGCTTATACCTCGGGGGTTGTAGGTTCGAGTCCTACCGGGCCGACAAAATAAATAGAAATCTTTTGCTAAACAACAACGTAGGCTTTTACAAACGCTGCGAATTCGTCGCGCTCAACGGTTTCTTCGGTGATGAGTTTGTTGGCGAGGGCATCTAACGCTTTGCGGTGTTTGATGAGAACTTCTTTTGCCATTTTTAATGCGTTTTTCATAAATTTGGAAACCTCATCATCGATAAGGGAAGCAAAACTTTCGGAATAATCTTTCGTGCCGCCAAAATCTCGGCCCAAAAAAACATTTTCTTCATGCCCTCCGAAAGCAAGCGGCCCAACTTTCTCCGACATTCCGTATTTTGTAACAAGCGCCCGCGCCAAATCTGTCGCTTTTTTCAGATCGTCAGACGCACCGGTAGTCAACTCGTTGAACACAACCTGCTCCGAGGCGTAGCCTCCCAAAGAAACCGCGAGCTCCGAAACAAAATGCGTTTTTGAATATAAATGCCTGTCTTCCAGCGGCAGCTTCAAAGTAAACCCCGCAGCGCGCCCGCGCGATATTATCGAAATCTTATGCACAGGATCGGTTTCGGGCATAGCGGCCGCGACCAAAGCGTGTCCGGCTTCATGGTAAGCGGATATTTTCTTTTCGGCTTCGGATAAAATATGACTCTTTCTTTCGGGTCCGAGCATTACTTTTTCTATTGAATTGATCAGATCGAGCTGGGTAACTTCTTTCCTATTTTTTCTCGCGGTAAGAATAGCCGCTTCGTTTACCAGATTGGCAAGATCCGCTCCGGAAAACCCGGGTGTGCGCTCGGCAATTCTGCGAAAATCAACATCCTTCCCCAACGGTTTTTTTAGCGAATGAATTTTTAGAATTTCCGTCCTGTCATTAATATC
>MFIK01000022.1 GCA_001778875.1 Candidatus Giovannonibacteria bacterium RIFCSPLOWO2_02_FULL_43_54
TGAAGATAATTGATAAAAATTTGGATGATAACTGGCAGATTCTGGTTCGTTTGCCTCCGACCGACAAAGTATCAAATTTGGAAAATTTCAATGCTCCCGGAAGAATAATTTTTGACCGCCCGGAAAGATTTTTTGCGACGCCGAAAAATAATGAGATATCAAAGTCATCAGACAGGCGCCTCGCCGATGCGCTTTTTTATTGCGACGCCGTGGTTTCCGGTCCTTCAACAATGGCGGTTGACGCGGCGTTTTTTGATAAACCGGTAATATTGGCGGGTTTTGACGGAATCGGAAAAAGGCCTTACAAAAAAAGTATTTTAAGATATTATGATTATGATCATTGGAAGCAGGTTCTCGAGAGCAATGGCGCCAAATTGTGCCGCAGTCCGGAGGAATTTGCCTTAGAGCTTGACCGTGCGATTTCCGACAAAACTTACAAAAGCAAAGAACGCAAGGAATTGGCGCGCGGACAATGCCAATTTACGGACGGGGGATCGACCGACAGATTGCTCGGCACAATCTTAAAAATGATCTGATTAAAATGGAAAAAAAATTATTTAAAGAGATCGATGATATAGAATTGAATCATTGGTGGTTTAAGGGAAGAAGAAAGATCATCGGCGGGATTTTAAAGAGTTTTGTGCGTTCAAAAAAAGACTCGGCGCTGGATATCGGGTTTGGCACGGGCTCGAACGCCAATTTATTAAAAGAGCATTCTTTGCGCGTGTTCGGGCTTGATCCGGCCTATGAAGCTATTGAATTTTCAAAAAAAAGGAATCCTGGGACGACTGTTTTTCACGGTTCATTTCCCGAATATAATTTTGGACGCAAATACGATTTAGTGACGTTATTTGACGTTCTGGAGCATATTAAAGATGACGCCGGAGCCGTAAAACAGCTCGAAAAACTGATGAATAAGAACGGGGTGGCGTTGATTACGGTGCCCGCACTGACGTCCTTGTGGACCGAGCACGACGTATTGCTGCATCACTACAGAAGATATACAAAGGAGGGGCTCAAGAATCTAATCTCAAATAATACCGGTTTAACCATAGAAAAAATAAGTTATTTTAACAGTTTTTTATTTTTCCCGATATTCATATTCAGATCTCTGCGAAGGGTTTTTAATCTTGGCGAGGGCTCGTCGGATTTTTTTACCGTACCCGCAGTTTTCAATAAATTGTTTTATGGTATTTTTTCTCTGGAATCTCATTTATTGAAGTTTTTAAATTTGCCGGTCGGGGTTTCGTTGGTATGCGTGGTAAAAAAATCATAATATTCATATTTTTGACGGGCTTAGCGGTCGGTCTTATATACGGGTCGCGGCATTTTTTTATTTCAAAAATACTGGACGCCAATGGCTCGGAATATTCTCCGGTTATTTCAGAAGATTACGATGTGAATATGTATTATTATCCCAGAGCATGGTCCGCATATCTTGGAAATAATGAGGACCCCGCAAACCTTGCTATTTTGAACCCGGTGCTCCTTGGTTTTTTTGGCAAATTATCAGGTTCATTTGGAACCGGGATAATTTTGGCAAATATATTGTTTTCCGCTCTGATATTTATGGCGGTCTATCTGCTTTTTTCGGAAATTACCCAAAGAAAAAAACTGTCTGTTTTTTGGGCGGTAATCTTTATGTTCTCTCCGCTATTTGCCATGTATTTTCCGCCGGTATCTTTAGCTGCCGCGAAAAATCTTTTTAATAGTTTTTTGCCTTTATGGGATTACGGCCTTTATTTTAGCCGGTGGGAATATCCGCAGGCAACATACTTTTTTTACGCGTTATCGCTTTATTTGATCTTCCGCGCAGTTAAATTAAAAGGCGCCATAAATATATCGGCGGCGGGCGTTGCGCTCGGTATTATTTTCTATACTTATTTTTATGACTGGGTATATATATTTATCAGTCTGGGCGTTTTATTTTTACTCTTCTTATTTAACCGTAAAAAAGATGAAGCCAAGATTATTTTATATATAACGCTAATTGCTTTATTGGTTTCAGGTTTTTACTGGCTGAATCTTTGGCGGCTTCATTCATTGCCGCAATTTAATGATGTTGTTTCCAGAATGGGAGTGGAAATTTCGCATCAATTGCGTTTTGCAAGCGTCTGGAAGAGTTATTTGCGAATAGCTGTTCTTGTTTGTTTACTGTGGGTTTTTGTAAAGAAAAATCGCGAACTCGCCGTATATCTTGTTTCGGCCATGCTTTTGGCGTATTTTGTGGCGGTTAATATTCAGGTCGTTTTGGGGTTCAATCCCCAGCCCGACCATTGGTATCGGCAGCTTTTTTTGCCGACCGCACTTGCTTTTCTGCTTTTGGTTAATGCCGTTGCTGGAAAGGCGCGTCTTGATACGATTTTTCCGAAGAAATATTTATTTGTCGGTGGCGGTATTTTCCTTGCCGTATTTTTTGCACTGCAGCTCCGCAGTCAATATATTTTTAGTTTGGCCAACGCAAATGTATTCGCGGTTCCGGACCATGCCGAAAGCTATGAGTGGCTTAACGAAAATACGCTGAAAAATTCCGTTGTCGGTTCTCTGCCGGGCGCACAAAACAACGAAATTTCGCTCTTTACGCATAATAAAGTTTTTTTGCCGGCCGGATTCATAAGTTCAGTTCCTACGGAGGAAATTTGGGAGCGGACCATGATCATCGGCAGGATTTTTGGACTGTCCGAAGAGGCGTTCGCGCGTTTAGTTTCGGAAAATCATATTTATTTGTTTGCCGACAAATACAGGAGCAATGAGTTTAATGCTTATTTTGATGGCGTGGATAGGACCGTACCTGCCGATATTTATGCCGATAAATTGGCCAAATACAAAAAATTAGAGTTGCGCGAAGCGCTAAAAAAATATAAACTGAATTATTTGTACTATGTGCAGGGGACGGGGGAGGACCCGAAAAAGATTTTGCCGGGTATTCTGAGGGTTTATGGGCGGGAAGGAGTTATAATATATAAATTATGATAAAGATATCAGTAGTTATCCCTGTTTTTAATGAAGAGAAAAGGCTTCCGAAAACTTTTTCGGCTCTTAACGCTCTGTCCCGAGACCCGTTTTTCTCCGGAGCCGAAATAATTTTTGTTGATGACGGAAGCATGGACGGCACCAAGAAATTAATTGAGAATTTCAGATCAGATATTAACGTAAAATTGGTGTCCTGCGAAAAAAACCGCGGCAAGGGCTTCGCGGTGCGTCGGGGGATGTTGGAGGCAAATAACGATTACGCGCTTTTTTTGGATGCGGACATGTCTACTCCGCTCGGGGAACTTAAGAAATTCGCGCCTTTTATGGAGCAGGGGGCTCATGTGATCATAGGCACCAGAAAAGCGGCTGGGGCCCGAATATTAAAACATCAGCCGTTCTTGCGCCAAAAGATGGGTGAAGTTTATACGGCGCTTGCGAATCTGGCGACCGGCGCCCGCGTTTCCGATTTTACCTGCGGATTTAAATGTTTCTCAATGGAGGCAATTCATAAGATTTTTCCGTATGCGAGGATTGACAGGTGGAGCTATGACGCGGAAATACTCTATTTAGCCAGGCTTTGTAACTTAAAAATACATGAAGTTCCGGTTCTGTGGACGAATGACGAAGATAGCCGCGTGCGGCTGGGCAAAGACGCCCTGCAGTCTTTTACCGACCTGTTAAAAATCCGCCTGAACAAATATCCGGGCAATAAAACGGCCTAAAGTTCTATATTTAATTCTTCATACATGATTTTTGGAAGTTTTTCGGCAAGCGTTTCAATGGATGATGCGCCATATTTTTTTACCGGAATTTCAAATTCCCTCCCGCCTTTGAATTTTTTCGCCGGAGTTTTTTTGTTGTTTCCCGCGTTCTTAAAAGCGCCATAAAAGCGCCTTTTTAAGAAATTGAGTCCGGTTCTCCGCGCAAAATAAACTATAATGGCTTTGTTGCGCATCTGCTTTGCTTTCGGTAAAAGCAGTTTTTTTGTTTTGGGTTTCAGCATATTTAAAAATTCAAAAACATTATCCCAATTTTTTTTGAGGGTTTTAAGGCTGCTGTCCAGGTAAAGAAGCTCTTTTAAGTAAATAGGGGCGAACTTTTCATAATCTATCTCAATGTCCGAGAATTCCTCCGACATTATTTTTTTTACTTGAAGATAATTTTCCAGCGTGGCGTTTATTCTCGTATATCCGGAAAGAGGACTCAAAGATAATTTAAAATCTTCTTTGGCAAAGCGCTTTCTTGCGGCAATGGCCCAATTTTGGCTCATTGAGCGTCCGAGCCGTCCGATTATTACAACCGGTTTATCGATAAAATAAGCGGAGCGCGCGGAGGAAAGGAGAATGGGGTGGAGCGACATCGCGTTCGGTTGGTCGGTTAAAATTACGGAACCTATCTTTTTTACCGCGCGCTCCACGACGGCACGGGAAAACATCATTGCCGAAGTATGGAAGCGCGGAATATTTTCCCTGGAAAAAGAATATAAAACGCGCAAAATTTCCTTCGGGTTAAATGCTTCCTCTTTGCCGGAAAAAGGGATTATTCCGAGACAATTTCTCATTTTGGGCTGGGGATGGTTATCGTCGTAGTAATAAAGATGGGTCGCCGTTAATATATCGGCGGAGCTTTTTTTTGCGATTTGGTCAAAAATCTCAAGCGCCTGCGGCAGAAGATAATTGTCATCATCCAGCCAAAGCATGTATTCTCCGCGGGCTTTTTTTACGGAAAAATCAAAAGGAAGAAGCGGAAGGCCTTTTGATTCTTCATGGATATTATAATATCTGATACTCTCCGAAATTTGTTTAATTTCGTTTCCAAGATTTTTGGCGCCGGAATTCGCGATGACAAGCTCAAAATCCTTATAGCTCTGCTCGAGAACGGACTTTATCGCCATGCGCATAAGGTTCATTCTTCCGCTGGTGGGGATAAGGATGGAATACTTTGGTGCATCGCTCATATTGATATTTAAACCACGCGAAAGCCGTATTGGCAACGAAAACAAAAAACCCGCCCTGACTAATTAGTCGCGGATGGGCTTCGAAATTTTTAGTATATGTTCCGGCAACAGCGATCCGGATTGTCCCATGGAGTGTTCAAATCTCATTGAGGCGGACGACGGATTGAAAGGTATGCCGAGCTTTGTTCTTACGGTTTTCTCAACCAAGTCCCGTAATTTTACAAGCTCATCGGCCGATAAGTGCTCGGTATATACGAATGAATGATATCCTCCGTCGGGTGAGCCTTTGTAATAATCGGCGACTTTGGTGTAGTCAATCTCAACGCTGTAAAGTTTGTCTCCTGTTTTTTCGTAAGTATAGACCCAGATATTGCGTTTCTTTTTGTCCTTTACTGCATCGTCATAATAAGGACTGCCGGGATAGGTCGTAATGATAGTTACGTCAAAATCATCCGGCTTTACTTCAAGCAGCCAATCCATAGATTCTTTTACGGTTTCCGCCGACTCTCCGGGGTGCCCGATAGACATCAGCGCTTTTACTTTAAGGCCGGCTTTGTGCGCTATTTCAACGGCTCTGGTATTGTCTTCTCTTGTTGCTTTTTTATTTATGTTTTCAAGTATCCTCGGCGAGCCAGATTCAAACCCTGTTAGTATCCAGCGGAAACCCGCATTGTACATTGCTTCAGCCTGTTCCTCGGTAAAAAGTTCTGCTTTTACAAAGCCGCGAAGCCGCCACAGAACGCCCAAGTCTGTTTGAGCCGACCGTATTTCGCGCATCAGGCCGATCATTCCTTTATTTACGTTGAGCTCATCGTCATAGAGCATAAAGCCGTTCACGGAATATCGTTCATGCATCAGTTTCATTTCGCAGACGATATTTTCCAGAGACCTCATGCGGACGCGCCTTAAAAATGGAGATGCCCGTCCGCCGCAAAATCCGCATTCAAAAGGACATCCCAACTGTGCAATCAGACTCATGGCCCGTTCGTTGCCGATAAAATATCGGTAACTTTCGGCATCAACCAAATGACGCGCCGGATAAGGCAATAAATTGAGCCGGGCATTGTCCAAAAATAAACTTGATTTTGGTTCGTCGGCGTCAATAAGCTTCGGCGCGTTTTCTTTCAGCGCAAGAAAAATAGCTTCTTCGCCGTCGCCGGCCACCAGAATATCAAAAGTTTTTTTTAAAATGTTCAGTGCTTTGGCCGCGCGACCCTTTATTTTTTTTGTCTTTTCTTTTTTGAAAGCCGCGTTTACAAGAGTAATATGCGGCCCTCCCAGGATTATCTTTGCGTCGGGTCTTGATTTTCTTATCGCGCCCGCTATCCGCGCGGCGGCCGGCATTTGGGGGGTTGTGGCGGTTATTCCGAAATGCTTGGCCGGCGATGCAGATGCGTGAATCTCCGCCACTTCCTCAAAATTCTCTATTCCCGAGAGGTCCAGCATCTCAACCGTTTTTCCGGCGTTTTCAAGGACAGAAGCAACCTTCAAGATTCCCAAACTCATGAATACCCGCTCGTCCAGCAAAAAAACGGACGGCGCGATTATAAGGCATACATTGTCCGGCATTTTAACGCGCCGTTTTATTCTGGATACATTTTCTCAAAAATAAATTTTTTATCAATCATGACATATATAAATATTCATGTTACAATTCAAGTTGCCATGCTGAAGAAAAAAATCAAAAAAAATTATATCGCGTTGTTCCGGCAAACAATAAAAATTATTAATTATGTAACGGTAAAGATGCTCGGCGTTTTGCCGCTTTTTTTGCGGACGAATATAAAAGAAAATCTGGATTCAATAGCCATCATGGATTATCCGAAAAAAGACATCAAAATGTCCGTGGATTCGCGCATAGAATTGAAGCGCTTGCGCGCATGCGGCGAAGAGCCCGAAACCGTGGACTGGATCGCGAAGAACCGCCGTCCGGGAGACGTGTTTTATGACATCGGCGCGAGCGTTGGCGCGTATTCTTTTATTTTTTTTGCCGAAGCCGGAGGAGACTGCGCGGTTTATGCTTTTGAGCCGAATCCGTTTACTTTTTCGTCTCTCTCCAAAAATATATTATTGAACGGAATGGAGGAGAAGATTACGGCGTTCAATTTGGCTTTGAGCGACAAAACCGGAATCGCCAAGTTTTTCTATTCTTCTTTGGTGCCGGGGATAGCTTCAAGCGCGCTGGAACATACGGGGAGACAGGCGGAGCTTTCGTCCCAGGGCTTTCAGCGGGTTTTGACGTTTACTTTGGACGATTTGGCCGAAAAATTCGGCTTAAAATATCCCAACATGTTAAAGATAGACGTGGACGGCGCGGAATCCAATGTTATTGAGGGTGCCAAGAAGATTTTGGCAAGCAATGAATTGAGGCATATTTTGGTTGAAATCGATGAAAGAATTGATACTCACACGGATACTATTTCCAAAATAAAAAATTCCGGATTTAATTTTATCTCTAAAAGCCGGGCCAGAAAATCAGGCAAAAAAGTTCCCGTTGTTTTTAACTATATTTTTTCCAAATGAGTCCGCGTGCCGGAAAATGGTTCAGTGTTACGTATCCGGCTTTAAATTTGTTATAAATTAATAACAATGAAGACGGCCAATAATAATCATATAATCGTAAATTATCATTACATAGAAGACCCGAGCCCCGAATGGGGCGGTATCCATCCGTGTCCGACGGCCGAATTTGAAAAACAGATAAAATATCTAGCAGAAAATTACAAGATCGTTTCCGTGGACGAAGTTTATTTTGCCGCCAAAAAAAAGAAGAACGGGCATTTTGCCGCGATAAGTTTTGACGACGGATTAAAAGACCAATACGCTAACGCGCTTCCGATATTAGAAAAA